>NZ_JPGM01000001.1:0-329413 GCF_000731655.1 Burkholderia sp. MSh2
GCCGGTGGCCGGTGGCCGGTGGCCGGTGGCCGGTGGCCGGTGGCCGGTGGCCGGTGGCCGGTGGCCGGTGGCCGGTGGGCGGTGGGCGGTGGGCGGTGGCCGGTGGCCGGTGGCCGGTGGCCGGTGGCCGGTGGCCGGTGGCCGGTGGCCGGTGGCCGGTGGCCGGTGGCCGGTGCGGCAGCCTACGCTCGGTGACGGAACAGGCAAGCGCAGCGGCGGCCCTGCCGGGTCACCGTTCAGCCGCCGTCAAACCGGTCGAGCGCGCCGTCGGCTTGCGCCTGTGCGCGGCTGCGCTTCACGAAATGCGTCGCGACGAGCGCGGCCGCGAAGCCCGACGCGGCGCCGACGCCGAGCGCCCAGCGCGGGCCGAGATGGTTCGCGACCCAGCCCGCGACCGGCGCGCCGAGCGGCGTGCCGCCAAGCGCGACCGCGAGGCGCAGCGCCATCACGCGACCGCGCATCGCCGGCTCGGTGGACAGCTGCATCAGGCTGTTGGTCGAGTTCATGAAGGTGATCGCGGCAATCCCGGTCAGCACGAGCGCGGCGCCGAACAGCCAGTAGCCCGGCGCCAGCGCGGCGAGCGTGCAGCCGAGCCCGAACAGCGCCGCGCCGAACCACAGATGCCGGAAACGCGGCTGCTCGCGGCGTGCGGCGAGCAGCGCGCCGGACACCGTGCCGACCGCCATCATCGACGACAGCACGCCGAAACCGCGCGCATCGACATGGAACACGCTGGCCGCCATCGTCGAGATGAACAGCTGGAAATTGAGCCCGAACGTGCCGATCAGGAACAGCATCACGAGGATCGCCTTCAGGTCGTCGCGCCGCCACACGTAGCGGAACCCGTCGAGCAGGCCGCCGCGCGAGCGGCCCGCGCGCAGGTTCGGTCGCAGTTCGTCCTCGCGCAACAGCAGCAGCGACGCCAGCACCGCGAAGAAGCTGAGCCCGTTGGCGAAAAACGCCCAGCCGGTGCCGACCGACGCGATCAGGAAGCCGGCCGCCGCCGGGCCGATCATCCGCGCGGCGTTGAACGACGTCGAGTTGAGCGCGACCGCGTTCGCAAGCTCGCGGTCGCCGACCAGTTCCGCGACGAAAGTCTGCCGCACGGGCGCGTCGAACGCCGACGTGCAACCGAACAGGAACGCGAATACGTAGACATGTTCGAGCCGCGCGACGCCGGTGACGGTCAGCACGCCGAGCCCCAGCGCCAGCACGCCCATCAATCCCTGCGTCACCATCAGCAGCTTGCGCTGGTCGAAACGATCGGCCGCATAGCCGGTCCACGGCAACAGCAGGAGCTGCGGCCCGAACTGCAGCGCCATCACCGTGCCGACCGCGGACGCGTCGTGATGCGTCAGTTGCGTGAGCACCAGCCAGTCCTGCGCGGTGCGCTGGATCCACGTGCCGATGTTCGACACCAGCGCGCCGATCGCCCAGACGCGGTAGTTGAAGCTGCGAAGCGAGCGGAACACGCCTGCCGCCGGCACGCTCATGGCCGCTCCCGCTCGGGATCGTTGCCGCCGTGCAGCGCGCCGAAGCGCCGTGCGATGAACAGGCCGAACGCGAGGATGCCGGCGCCGAGCGCGGCCGCATCGGCCGTGAGCTTCAGGTCGAACGCGCCGACCCGACCGACCAGCACATAGCCGATCACGAGATTCACGCAGCCCCAGACGACGTTGACGGTCGACGACGACAGCCCGCGCCCCGGCGGATTCGCGAACGGCGTCTGGAACGGCTCGCCGCGCAGCCCGCTCACGAGATGCGGCACGGCGTTCGTGAGAAACGCGCCGCCGAGGAAGTACGACGCGAGATGCAGGAGGTTCATGTTCGGGCTTTCCTTCCGTCAGGCGGATCGAGGGGGTTACGGACGCGCGGCTTCCTGGAATTCGGCGAGCCGCTGCAGCAGTTTCACGGCCGAGCCGAGTTCGGCCTGTTCCCGCGCCGACAACTGTGCGTGCAGCGCGCAGAACAGCCAGTCGTCCTTGGCCGCGCGGTTGGCCTGCAGCACCTTGCGGAAGGCGGGGGTGAGCGCGATCAGCGTCTGCCGCCCGTCGCTCGGGTCGGGTGCGCCGCTGACGGCGCCCAGCGACTCGAGCGTCGCGACCGTCACGCGCATCGACTGCGGGCGCACGCTTTCGGCGCGCGCAAGCGCCGACACGGTCGCGGGACCGTCGCGATCGAGCCGCAGCAGGACCGATTTCTGCGAGGACGTGAGGTCGTTCGGGTGGGTCTGCTCCCGCATGCGCCGCATCAGCTTGCCGACCGAGATGCGGAGTTCTCCGGCGAGAACGGCCAGGGGGAGCGCTTCGGGGGGCGGGGATGGCGTATTCATGGCTGGATGATAGTTCATCTACAGAAAAACTGTACAGTTTTACTGTAGGTATCGATGAGCAACCGGCATGCCGTTACCGAGGCGCCCCCCTGCCGACGACCGGTGCAAAACGTCCCCCGTTCGGCCGCGCAACCGGGCTCTGCGATAATGCGGGCTCTTCATTTCCGCTCCGCTCCCGCCATGACGCAGCCGTCCGCCCCGCTCCCCACCGACCTGCCGCCGATCTCGTGCCTGCCCGGCGAAGCGCTGCCGTGGCTGCCGATGAGCGACGGGCTGCCGGGGCTGGCGATCAAGTACCTGCACATCAACGCGGCCGAGGACACGCTGACCGCGCTGCTGAAGATGCCGGCCGGCGGCACGCTGCCGCGCCATCGTCACGACGGGGAAGTGTTCGTCCATACGCTGCAGGGCGCGTGGCGCTATCTCGAATACGACTGGGTCGCGCACGCCGGCTCGACGGTGCTCGAGCCGGCCGGCTCGGTGCATACGCCGGAAACGCTCGGCGCGCCGGGCGAGGACGTGATCACGCTCAACGTGATGCGCGGCGATCTCGTGCTGCTCGACGACGACGGCCGCGAAACCGCGCGCGAGAACTGCCGCGTCGCACTGCTGCGGCAGCGCAAGCACGCGCGCACGGCGCCGGGCGACGCCGCGCCGTTCGTCACACGCTGAGCGTCGGCCGGGTATCCGGGCGCCGCTGACGCACGCGTTCATCCGCTTGCCGCATCGCGCTCCGCGCCGCCAAGTCGGCCGGCGAACCGCGCGATTGACGGCACGCGCACCGATCGTCCCGATCGCCCCGGCGGCAAACCTTGCCGGCGGCATGCCATGCCCACCGACACGCGCCGACACCATCCGCCGCTGCATCCCCGCCTTCCGGAAAGCCGGCCCGCGCACAACCCCAGGTTGTCGCTGCCGACTGCCGCATCGCCGCCGCGACCGTCGCGCGGATGGCCTCGCCGATCGTGACCCGCGCGTTCACCGACGCCCGGATCATCGTCGTACGCAGTTCCATGCCCATCTGCCGATTGGCTGCGCCTGACGCGTTCAGGCCAGCTCGCGTTCGTCCGCCCGCGCATCGCGCCGCATCGCCTGCGGCGGCACGCCGAACCCGCGCACGAACGCCTCGCGCATGTGCCGGCGGTCGCGAAAGCCGTTTTCCTTCGCGATCACGTCGAGCGGATGGCGGCTCTGCTCGATCATCAGCCGCGCGGACTCGAGCCGCAGCCGCTCGATCGCCTTCGCGGGCGACTGCCCCGTTTCGAGCGTGAACACGCGGCTGAACTGACGCGGGCTCAGGTGCACGGCTTCGGCCAGACTCTCGACGGTCAGCGCCTGGCCGAGATTCTGCCGCGCGTAGCTCAGCGCGTTCTGGATCCGGTCGGATTTCGGCGCGAGATCCAGCATTTCCGAATGCTGCGACTGGCCGCCTGCCCGCCGCTGGGGCATCACGAGCTTGTGCGCGACCGAGCGCGCGGCGTCCGCGCCGAGATCCTTCTCCACCATCGCGAGCGCGAGGTCGAGGCCGGCCGTCATCCCGGCCGAGGTCCAGACCGGACCGTCGACGATGTAGATCCGGTCTTCCTCGACGCGAATCTCCGGGTAATGCCGCTGCATGTCGCGGCCGTAGGCCCAGTGCGTCGTCGCGCGGCGCTGCGCGAGCAGCCCCGCCTCGGCCAGCACGAACGCGCCCGTGCAGATGCCCGCCACCCGCCGCGCCCGCGCATGGGCGCGCCGCAGGAACGCGACGACGCCGGCCGGCGCCGGCGACGCGAGCGGATCGTTGACGCCGGCGACGATCCACGTATCGACGTCGATCCGCCCGCGCAGCGCGCGCGTGGCGACCGGCAGCCCGAGCGACGAGCGCACCTCGCCGCCGTCGACCGAATAGCTGTTCATCGCGTAGAACGGCCCGGCCGCGCCCAGGTTCGCGTATTCGAACACCGACTGCGCGGCGAGCGCCATGATCTGGAACCCGTCGCTGATCAGAAAACCGATTCGATGCATGCGTGTTCTCCCGTCCCGGGCCCGTCGGCCGGGCCAATGTCCTGAATCATACCCATCTACGTCATTTGTGTCGCGGCGAACCGGGACCAGAATGGCTTCACGCCATCCGGCCATCTACATCGAAACGGAGCACATCATGACGCAAGCACATCGCGGTACCGCCCTCGTTACCGGCGCCTCGTCGGGCATCGGCGCGATTTACGCCGACCGGCTCGCGCGCCGCGGCTACGACCTGATCCTGGTCGCGCGCAGCCGCGACCGGCTGGCCGCCCTCGCCGACCGCATCACCAATGACACGCAGCGCAGCGTCGAGATCGTCGACGCCGACCTCAACGACCGCGCGGCGCTCGCCGCCGTCGAGGCGAAGCTGAAAGAAGACGCGAGCATCACGCTGCTCGTGAACAATGCGGGTGTCGGCACGCACACGCCGCTGCTCGACAGCGACGTCGACGCGATGACGCGGCTGATCGACCTGAACGTGACCGCGCTCACGCGCCTCACCTATGCGGCGGTGCCCGGCTTCGTCGCGCGCGGCCGCGGCGCCGTGATCAACATCGCGTCGATCGTCGCGATCTCGCCGGAAACGCTGAACGGCGTCTATGGCGGCAGCAAGGCGTTCGTGCTCGCGTTCAGCCAGTCGCTGCATCACGAGCTCGCCGACAAGGGCGTGCAGGTGCAGGCCGTGCTGCCCGGCGCGACGGCCACCGATTTCTGGCAGACCGGCGGCCTGCCGCTCGCGCATCTGCCGAAGGAAATCGTGATGCCCGCGTCCGACATGGTCGACGCGGCGCTGGTCGGCTTCGATCGCGGCGAGCTCGTGACGATCCCGTCGCTGCATGCCGGTGACGAATGGGCTGCGTACGAGGCCGCGCGCCGCACGATGATGCCGCACCTGTCCGCCGCCACGCCCGCGCCGCGCTACGCGCCCGCACGCTGAGCACGGATCGCCCCGTCGTTCGAACGCAACCCGCGCGCCTGGCGACATGCGGCACGACGCGATGACGCGCAGCCGGTCGGCCGCCGTCATCCGGGGCTCCGCCGCCCGCTTCCGGGCGGGCATCGATCGCGTCATTCATCTGCGGAAAGATGCCACCGGATTCTTTCCCGACCGGCGCAAATGACGTGGGCCGCCAGCCGATTGCGGCCGGCTTGCCATGCATTCCGCGCGACAGTAAGCTCTGCGATTGCAGTCCTCAAGCCGCCTCGTCCGACCGGCATGCGTCCGGTCACGAGGGCCATCGTCCGTAGCGGAATTCGACCATGCGGGTCCGTATGTTCATCACCGAGACCGGCGATGCGCCGTCCTCCGCGCACGCGCCGGCCGATCGTCAGCCGACGCTCCCGCCACTGCCGGAACTGGAAGCCGTCTGCCGTCTCGCGCGCGCGCATTTCGGCGCCGCCGGCGCGTTCGTCGCGCGCACCGCGGCCGGTGCGCAACGTGTGCTCGCGGCCGACGGCACGCTGCCCGATCCGCATCTCGAACCGTCTGTCGAATCCCTTCCCGACCGGCTTCCCGATCGGCTTCCCGATCGGCTTCCCGACGGGTGCCCGCCGCCGCACGACGCATGCGGAGCGTCCGCCGGCAGTCCGCTCGTCGTATGGAATGCCAACGGGAACGTACAGCGCAACGGCGGCACGCAGGACGCTCCGCGAATCGTCGCATCGTGCGAACTGGCCGCGCCCGACGGCGCGCACCTCGGCACGCTGTGCATCGTCGACGGCGCGCGCGCGCCGCTCGACGCCGCGCAATGCGCGCAGTTGCGCGACCTCGCCGCGCTGGCCGCAGCCGCGCTGGCCCGTGCCGCCGAAGCCGCCGCACTGCGCGAACGGCTCGCCGCCGTCGAGGAGCACAGCTCGCTGATGACGCTCGCGCTCACCGAAAGCGGCACCGGCGTATGGGATCGCAACGTGGAGAGCGGCGAGATCCATTACTCGCCGGCCTGGAAGGCCATGCTCGGCTACGCGCCGCACGAGCTGAGCACGCGGATCGAGGATGCGTACGAGCGGCTGCATCCGGACGACCGCGACGACGTGAAGGCCGCGATGCTCGCGCACTTCGAGCGCCGCACCGGCTGCTACGAGGTCGAGCATCGCGTCCGCTGCAAGGACGGTACGTACAAGTGGATCCGCAGCCGCGGCAAGGTGATCAGCCGCGACCGCAACGACCGCGCGCTGCGCATGGTCGGCACGACCACGGACATCACCGCGCTGCGCGAGCTGGCCGCGCGGTTGCGCGACGCGGCCGCGCTCGTCACGGACCTCACCGACCACGTGCCCGGGCTCGTGTTCCAGTTGCAGCAGGCGCCCAACGGGCGCCGCTTCTTTTCCTACGCAAGCGCGGGAGTACGCGACATCTACGAGCTGACGCCCGAGCAGATTGCCCGCGGCGCGGAAGCGGTCGAGACGCGCATCCATCCCGCCGACCTGGCCGCGTACCGGCAGTCGCTGCACGAATCGTCGGCGCGACTGACGCCGTGGCGCCTCGAATATCGCGTGCTGCTGCCCGGCCAGGGCCTGCGCTGGCGCGAAGGCGACGCGCGCCCGCAGCGCACGGCCGACGGCGGCACCGTATGGCACGGCTTCATCACCGACGCGACCGAGCGCAAGCACATCGAGGCGGAGCTGCACCGGATGGCGACGACCGACCATCTGACGCGCCTGTCGAACCGCCATGCGTTCATGCGCCAAAGCGAAGCCGCGCTGCGCGACGTGCGCACGACCGGCCGGACCGCCGCGGTGCTGATGCTCGATCTCGATCACTTCAAGGCGCTGAACGACCGCTGGGGCCACCCGGTCGGCGACCGCGCGCTCCGCCATTTCGCACGGCTGCTGCTCGCGGAAACCGGGCCGGACGGCATCGTCGGCCGGGTCGGCGGCGAGGAATTCGCGATCGTGCTGCCGAGGTCGGATCTCGACACGGCGCTGGCATTCGCGCAGCGCGTGCAGCAACGCGCGATCCAGGCGCGGCTGATGCACGAGGATCAGCAGGTGACGCTGACCGTCAGCATCGGCATCGACGCGATGCGGGCGTCGGACTTCGGCGCATACCAGCCGCTGTCGCGCGCCGACAAGGCGCTCTATCTCGCGAAGGAACGCGGCCGCAACCGGATCGAGGTCTATCGGGCGTAGCCGGCGCGATGTCGGGCGGGCCGCTTCCGGCTTCCCGCTCTCTGCTTCCGGCCCCACCCGTTGCGCACCATATTCGGGATGGATCGTGTAGGCTCGCTCCCCGGGCCCTGCTCACCTCGACTTGCCATGGACAAGACCAAACGAACCGCGCGAATCGCGTCAGGCCTTCTCGTCGTCGCGCTCGTCGAGCTGCTGGCGCTTGTTGTCGGCTACCTGTACGCCAGTTCGATGGACGATCCGTACACCGGCGTTCGCGTGCTCATGACCGCGCTGTTCTGGACGGCAGGCCTGTCCGCCATCGGGCTCATCTCGGCGATCGCCTGCCTGTCGATCGACCTGCAGGCGCGCGGCGGCGTGATCCACGGAGCGCTGGTGCTGCACGGCCTGCTGGTCCTGCCCGGGCTGTTTCTGTCCTTCCATTGAACCGCGCCGTCACCGCCGGCGTCACGCCGCTTGCGCACGCGGCGCCGCCCGCACGCCCAGCAGCATCGCGACCGCGCACGCGGCCAGCAACGCGGCGATCATCAGCATCGCCGGGTCCATGCTGCCGGTTTTCGTTCGGATCAACCCGACCAGCCACGGCGTGATCATCCCGCTCGACACGCCGATGCTGCTGATCAGCGCGATCCCGCCCGCCGCGCCGGCGCCCGAGAAATACGCGGACGGCACGGCCCAGAACACCGGATGCGCGGCGAAGATCAGCATCGCCGCGACGGACAGCAGCGCCATCATCGCGACAATGCTCGGCAGATGCAGCGTCAGCAGCGCGAGCGCCGCCGCGCCGCCGAACGCGCACGCGGCGAAGTGCCGGCGCCGTTCGCGCTTGCGGTCGGAGCGCCGCGCGATCACGATCAGGCCGGCCGCGCCGATCGCGTTCGGCACCACCGACAGCAGGCTGATCTGCACGACGTCGTGAATGCCGAATTCGCGGATCATCAGCGGCATCCAGAACAGCAGCATCAGCAGCGCGGTGGTCAGCGAGAAATAGATGAACGCGAACAGGTACGTGCGCGGTTCGGCCAGCACCTGCCGCAGCGAACGCGGCGCGTGCGCCTCGGCAGCGGCGCGGTCGGCGGACAGGTCGGCCGCGAGCCGTTGACGGTCGGCGTCCGACAGCCAGTGCGCCTGTTCGGGACGATCGCACAGCCAGAACCACGCGATCACGCCGAGCAGGATCGCGGGCGCGCCCTCGATCGCGAACATCCATTGCCAGCCGTGCAGCCCGAGCACGCCCGACATCCCGCGCATCAGCCAGCCGGACAGCAGCCCGCCGACCATTCCCGCCACCGCGACGCCCGCATAGAAGATCGACAGCACCGACGCGCGGCGCCGCGCCGGGTACCAGTACGTCAGGTAGAACACCACGCCCGGAAAGAAGCCGGCCTCGAACAGCCCGAGCAGGAAGCGCAGCACGTAGAAATGCTTCGCGCTGTCGACGGTGATCATCGCGACCGACACGGTGCCCCACAGGAACATGATCCGCGCGAACGTGCGGCGCGCGCCGAAGCGGCGCAGCAGCGCATTGCTCGGCACCTCGAACAGCACGTAGCCGACGAAGAACAGCACCGCGCCGAGGCTGTACATCGCGTCGGTCAGGCCGAGATCCTGCCGCATCTGCAACTGCGCGAAGCCGATGTTGCTGCGGTCGAGGATCGACACGATGTAGCAGATGAACAGGAACGGCACGATCCGCAGGCCGATGCGGCGGTACAGCGCATCGTCGCCGGTTGACGCCGCGCCGGACGCGACGGCATGCGCCGCGTCCGCTTGAAGAGGGGCTGACATCGATCGTCTCCTCGATGGATTGTCTGGCAGGCGGGATGAAACGTGACGTGCCAGGCGCCGCCACCCGCGAGCGGCGCCCGGCCGGGGTTCAGTCGCGGCCGGCCGGCTCCGGCTTCACGCCGAGCATCAGCGCGATGCCGCTCGCCACCAGCAGCGCGGCCAGCAGATACACGGCGAGATCCATGCTGCCGGTGCGCGTGCGGATCATCCCGATCACCCACGGGCTGACGATGCCGCTCGTGATCCCGATGCTGCTGATCAGCGCGATCCCGGCCGCGGCCGCGTTGCCCGACAGGTAGCGGGTCGGCACGGCCCAGAAAATCGGCAGCGCGGCGAAGATCAGCGTCGCCGCGATCGACAGGCACGCGAGCATCGCCGCGAAGCTGTGCAGGTGCAGCGTCAGCGCCGCGAGCGCGAGCCCGCCGCCGATCGTGCAGCACGCGAAGTGCCTGCGGCGCTCGCCGGTACGATCCGAACGGCGCGCGATCAGGACCAGCCCCACCGCGCCGACCGCGTTCGGCACCACCGTGTAGAGGCTCACGGCGACGACGTCGGTCACGCCGAAGTCGCGGATCATCAGCGGCATCCAGAAGTTGAGCGTCAGCGACGCGCAGGTCAGCGAGAAATAGATGAACGCGAACAGGTACACGCGCGGGTTCGCGAGCGCGGCCGCGAGGCTGCGAGTATCGTGCGCGTTGCCGCGGTTGCGGCCGTCGGCGCACAGCGCGGCGACCCGCGCCTTTTCATCGGACGTGAGCCACGCGGCGTCCTGCGGCCGGTCGACCAGGAACGTGAACGCGGCGAACGCGAGCAGGATCGCCGGCGCGCCTTCGATCGCGAACATCCACTGCCAGCCGTGCATCCCGAGCACGCCGCTCATGTCGCGCATGATCCAGCCCGACATCAGGCCGCCGAGCACGCCGGCCACCGCGACGCCCGCGAAGAACACCGAGATCGCCGCCGCGCGCCGGTTCGCGGGAAACCAGTAGGTCAGGTACAGCACGATGCCGGGAAAGAAGCCGGCTTCGAACACGCCGAGCAGGAAGCGCAGCACGTAGAAATGCGACGGCTGCGACACGAACATCATCCCGGTCGACGCGAGGCCCCACAGCAGCATGATCCGCGTGAAGGTGCGGCGCGCGCCGAAACGGGCGAGCAGCATGTTGCTCGGCACTTCGCAGAACACGTAACCGACGTAGAACACGGCCGCGCCGAGGCCGTACATCGCATCGCTGAAGCCGAGGTCGTGCTTCATCTGCAACTGCGCGAAGCCGATGTTGATGCGGTCGAGGAACGACACGACGTAGCAGAGGAACAGGAACGGAACGATCCGCCAGGCGATCTTGCGGAACAGCAGCGCGTCGTCCGTTGCGGCGGACGCGCCGGCCGAAGCGCTCGCGTGCGCGAGCGCCGCTTCGGCGGGAAGCGATTGGGGCATGTCTCTCTCCAAACAGGCCGCGCGATTCGGGCGCGCAGCCGTCTCCCAGGGCGTACGTGCGCCCTGCTTTCTTGTGAGATCGGATACGGCGAGCGGGATGACGGCGGAAAGCCGCGGCCGCTCGCCGCTTCAGGAAACCGGCGGGACGCCGTGCCGGACGCCCCGCGTGCGCCAGCCGGTCAGTCCTGCAGCGCGGCCCACATTTCCTTGTCGCGCTGCGCCGTCCAGATGCGCGGGTGCGTGATGCCGCTCGCTTCGTCGAACGCGCGCGACACGTCGAACGGCAAGCAATGCTCGTAGATGAACACGTGGCCGAACTTCGGATCCATCGCTTCGCGCGTGAGCGCCATCGACGCCTTCAGGTCGAGCTTCTGCTCGACGGCCTTGCGGCCCTGCGCGAGCAGCGTCGTCACGAAATCCTTCGTGTAGTCGAGGCCCTTGTTCACGTCGGCCGGATTCAGCAGCGCGGGGCCGCGGCCCGGCACGAGCTTCTCGGCGCCGAGCGCGCGCAGCGCCTCGAGCGTGGCCGGCCACTGTTCGAGCTGGGCGTCGCCGCAGTAGCACGCGGCGTCGTATTCGACGAGGTCGCCCGAGAACAGCACCTTCTGCGACGGCAGCCAGACGATCGTGTCGCCCTTCGTGTGGCCCGAGCCGACATGCATGATCTTCACTTCGAGCTTGCCGAGGAACAGCGTGATCTCGCGCTCGAACACGAGCGTCGGCCAGGTCAGGCCCGGCACCGTCTCGACCCCGGCGAACAGGCGCGGGAAACGCTCGATCTCCGACTTCATGTCGGCCTCGCCGCGCTCGACGATCATTTCGTAGGTGCCGCGGCTCGCGATCACGTGCTGCGCGCCTTCGTCGAAATAGGCGGACGCGCCGAGCACGCGCACCGCGTGATAGTGCGACAGCACGACATGCTTGATCGGCTTGTCGGTCACGCTGCGGATCTTCGCGATCAGGTCCTGCGCCATCGCGGGCGTCGCGGTCGTGTCGACGATCAGCACGCTGTCGTCGCCGACGATCACGCCCGAGTTCGGATCGCCTTCGGCGGTGTACGCGTAGGCGTTCTCGGACAGTTGCGTCCAGGTGACTTTCTTCTCTTCCAGATCGGCTTGAGAGGCAAATGCTTTGGCCATGTTGCGTTCCGTGGCTGCGAGCCATGTGTTGAGGGGAGTGAGCGGATCATCTTCCCGCGTCGATTATTTGTCAATGACAAAGTCACTTGCTATTGTCTAATACGGGTAAACCTGCGGGCTGGCGCGAGAAATGGCGTCGGATACCATGCGGGGTTTCGTCAACGGAAGAATCATCGCGTGCAGAATCACGAAGTCAGCGCGGACGACGCGCCGCCCAAGGCGCAGCGCGGCATCCAGAGTGTCGAGGTCGGCGGCCGGCTGCTCGACGCGCTCGCGCGCCGGCGCAAGCCGCTCGGCCTGTCGGAGCTGGCCGCGGCGGCCGACCTGTCGACCGCGCAGGCGCACACCTATCTCGTCAGCCTGACGCGGCTCGCGCTCGTGAAGCGCGACGCGATCACCGGCAACTACGAGCCGGGCCCGTTGTCGCTGCGGCTCGGGCTGATGTCGATCGAGCGGCAGCCGGCCTATCGCGCGGCGCTGCCGCACGCGGCGCGGCTCGCGGAAACGGTGGGCTTCAGCGTCGCGCTGTCGGTGCCGGGCGCGCTCGGGCCGACGATCGTGCGCATCGAGCACGGCGGCTATCCGCTGCACGTGAACCTGCACGTCGGCTCGGTGATGTCGCTCGACACGACGGCGACCGGCCGCGTGTTCCGCGCGTTCGGCGATCCCGCGCAATGCGACGCGATGGCGGCCAGCCAGGCCGGCGCGGGCGACACGCTTGCCGGCGCGGAGCAGCCCGTGCCGGACGCCGGCGTGCCGCCCGCCGAACTCGACGCGATCCGCGCGCGCGGCATCGAGCGCGGCGTCGACCTGCCGAGCCCCGGTGTCAGTGCGATGTGCGTGCCGGTGTTCGACGCGGCGGGCAGGCTGCAGCTCGCGCTGACGGCGATCGGCTCGACCGGCTCGATCGATGTCGGCTGGGACGGCCCGATCGCGGCGGCGCTGCGCAACGCGGCACGGCAGGCCACCGCGTCGCTCGGCGCGGCGCACGACGCCGGGCTGCCCGCGCCCGCCCCGGCTCCGGCCGCCTTGCGCGTGCCGCCCGCGCTCGCCGACGATGCGAAGGCGCAGCGCGGCATCCATGCGCTCGACAGCACCGGGGAGCTGCTGCTCGCCCTGGTGTCGGCGGGCCGCGCGCTGCCGCTGCGCGATCTGGCGGCGGCGGCCGGCATGCCGGCCGCGAAAGCCTTTCCGCATCTCGTCAGCCTGCAGAAGATCGGCCTGCTGAGCCGCGACGACGCCGGCTGCTTCGGCGGCGGCCCGCTCGGGCAGGCGCTCGGCCTGATCGCGATGCAGCGCGTGTCGCCGACGCGCGATGCGGAAGCCGAGATCGTCGCGCTGGCCGGCGCGACCGACATGAGCGTGGCGACCGCGACGCTCGGGCCGCTCGGCCCGACCGTGATCCGCCTCGAGGAATCGGCGCGGCCGCAGCACGTGAGCCTGCAGGTCGGCACGGTGATGTCGCTCGTCAATACGGCGATCGGACGCATCTTCGCGGCCGGCATGTCCGACGACGTGCTGGCCGACCTGCTCGCCGACGAACCCGTGCGCCTCGCGGGCAACGCCGCCGTGCGGGCCGACGACGCGTTCCGCGCCCGGCTCGCGACGATTCGCGCCGACGGACTCGATTTCGCCTTCGACGCGCCGGTGCCGGGTATCGGGACGGTCGCCGCCCCCGTGTTCGACCACACCGGCAGCATCCGGCTGGTCATCGCGATCATCGGCTCGTCGCGCGGCTTCCCGCGCGGGCCCGACAGCGCCCTCGCGCAGACCCTGCTCGCCGTGACGCGCCGCCTGTCGTGGCGGTTCGGGTGGATCGGCGGCTAAGCGCTACCCGTCACCACGGTCGCGCCGCGCGGCGCGGCGTGAACTCCCTAGACGACTCCATGCGAGGCCATGCCGGCGCGGCCTCGTCGCGCCTGGGCATCACGCAAAGGCATCTGGCCCTCATGTTGCGAAGCAGCAACATAAAGTGTCAGTAATTCTCATATAACGAAATCGCATTTCACAAGGCGGAGACGTTTCGCTATGATTAGGGTTATCCCTAACTCGCCACCTATACGGGGCTTCGTCATGAAAACGTCTAATATTTCCGACCGTTCCACCGAATCCGCTGGCTGGCTCGCACGTATGGGCGAGCTGCTTGCGGAAGCCTGGGCACTCCACCTCGAGAACTGCGAAGTCATCGCCGAAGCACACGCACGTCTGCCGCACTGAGCGGTACAGGCCGCCGGCCGGCGGCACGGGCCAGCATCCGGTTCCGCTTGCACGAACGCGCGCCATGAGGCCGCCGCGTCCGGGCATCGGCATGACGGGCAAGTCACGTGAAAACAGGCAGGAGTCGTCCCGGTTGACGGCGCTCGCAGTGTCTGGAGCGCGTCGGAATCGATCGGGCGTAACGCCAGGACCGTCTTGAAGTCGATGCCGACGCCGATCGGCATCGGCGCGGCTTTGTTCCCCGCTCGACCGGGCGGGCTACGCACCGTCATCGGCCGCCGAACGGTTGCGTCGGCTCGTTTCCCAAAGAAGATTCATCCGTATTACCGGCCCTGACGCCGGACCGCGCAATCCTGGGCGTTGCCTCCCGGCAAACCGTCTGCTTGGGCCGCGCCATCGCCCTCCATGCGCCGTCGTTCCGACGACGGCCGCGTACCCGCTCCCGCCCGCATCACACCTGAATCGACGGCACGTCCTTCATGCACCGCAGCGCAAACATCGAGCGGCTGTGGCGGATGCTCGAAATCTTGTACAACTTTTCGCGCAGGAAACGTTCGTAGCCGGCCGTGCCGTCCACCGCGACCTTGATCCAGTAGTCGTACTCCCCCGACACCAGATACGCCTCGAGCACCTCGGGCAGCGCGGCGAGTTCCTCGCCGAAGCGCGCGAGCGCGTCGTCCTCGTGGCGATCGAGCGTGACCTCGAGGATCACGATGTCCGCATAGCCCAGCTTCCGCTGGTTGACGAGCGCGACGTAACCGTCGATGTAGCCGTCCATTTCCAGTTGCCGCGTGCGGTTCCAGCACGCGGTGGTCGACATGCCGATCTGTTCGGCCAGTTCGGCGTTCGACAGGCGCGCATTCTTCTGCAGTGCACCGAGGATCTTGCGGTCCTGGCTGTCGAGTGTTTTCGGCGAGCGTTCGCGTGTGGCCATGGCGAGAAGAACTTTCTACTGAAAACCCGGATTCTATCTGAACGACATTCCGGATTTGTGTCGGTTTGTGTGGAAAAGCGGAAGCCTTTTAATCCGGCCCCTTGATATATTTTTCCCATGCCCGTTGCCCGGCACGCTCCCCGCGACAACCCCTTCGCACCGGGACGCCCGACCGCAATCACGAGTTGCGGAGCCGGCCAGCAGGCATGCGATTCCCCGCCGCCCGCGCGCCTATCCGGCCGCGCGGCCTCGGCGCCCGTGTTCCTGTTCCTGCCCTACCCGTCATGTCGTTCAGGCTTTACCTCTCGTTCCTCGCGGCTTCCGCCGTTCTCGTCTACGCCCCCGGCCCCGTCAACCTGCTCACGATGAACCAGGCGCTCCGCGCCGGCTGGCGCCGCGCGCTGCCATGCGTCTGGGGCGGCACGCTGGCCGTGCTGCTGCAACTCGCGCTGACCGCGCTGTGCCTCAATTCCCTGGTGGTTCTCGACGAACGCGCGCTGACCGTGCTGCGCTGGGCCGGCGCGGCCTACCTCGTCTGGCTCGGTTGCAAGCAATGGCTCAGTCGTGCACCGGCCGTCGGCCCCGTCGCGTCGGCCGACTCAGCCGACTCAGCCGACTCGGTCAACTCGGTCAACTCGGTCAACTCGGCCCGGCCGGCCGACGCGCTACCGCCGGCAACCGAGTCGCATCGCGCGCTGTTCTGGCGCGGCGTCGCGACCTCGGGCCTGAATCCGAAGACGCTGCTGTTCTTTCCGTCGTTCTTTCCGCAGTTCATCGTCCCGGGCGCCGACTGGAGCCTGAACCAGCAGTTCCTGCTGCTCGCGGCGACGTTCGCGGTACTGTTCGCCGGCGGCGTGGCGTCGATGGCGCTGTTCTCGCACCGACTGAGCCGCGCGCTGGATCGCCCGGCGCGCATGCGCGCGATGAATCGCGTGACCGGCGGGCTGCTGGTCGGGATGGGCGCGATCATGGTCGGCTGGAACTGAACGGCCGGATCGACGGACTTTTTCCCGGCAACCGTCAGGTGCATTGAACAAGCAGTCGAGCGCCGAATGCGCGAGGTTCGCGGCCGTTTCGCCGTTTCGCCGTTTCGCCGTTTCGCCGTTTCGCCGTTTCGCCGTTTCGCCGTTTCGCCGTTTCGCCGTTTCGCCGGTCTGTCGGTCTGTCGGTCTGTCGGTCTGTCGGTCTGTCGGTCTGTCGGTCTGCCGGTCTGCCGGTCTGCCGGTCTGCCGGTCTGCCGGGCGGCCTGACGAAGCCTGTCACGCGCCGCCTGCAACGCCTGCTCGCGCCGGTCGGCCTGCGCGGCTGTCCCGCCCGCCTCGCGATCGACGCATTCGTGGCGCCGCGCGCCAGGGCGCCGGGTGCACGCCCGGTACAATCGCACGATGTCCGAATTGCTCACTTACGGCGGCCTGTTCGCCGTGTCGATGGTCGCCGCGACCCTGTTCCCGCTCCAGTCCGAAGCCGTGCTCGCCGGCCTGCTGCTCGCCGGGCGGGAGCCTGCGTGGGCGCTGGTGCTCGTCGCGAGCATCGGCAACGTCGCCGGCTCCGTGATCAACTGGGCGCTCGGGCGCGGCATCGAGCACTTTCGCGAACGCCGCTGGTTTCCCGTCAAGCCCGCCGCCCTCGCGCGCGCCGAGCGCTGGTATGCGCGCTACGGCCGCTGGTCGCTGCTGCTGAGCTGGGCGCCCGTGATCGGCGATCCGCTGACAATGATCGCGGGCGTGCTGCGCGAGCCGTTGCCGTCGTTCCTCGCGATCGTCACCGTCGCGAAAGTCGCCCGGTATCTGGTGATCGTGTGGCTCGTTCCAGGTTGACGCGCTACGCCTGAGCATGAGCTGAATGCGCGCCTGATTCCGAACGCGAGTCCGAGTCCGAGTCCGAGTCCGATCTCAAGCCCGAACGCGAACCCGATCCCGCAACACGCGTGCACAAGCCCACGCAGCCCGACTACCGCTGCCTCACGCGCACGGCCGGCCCGCGATACCGGCCCGGCGCACCGGACGCCTCCGCCGACACTTCCTCAGGCGCCGCGATCTCGTCGAGCGAACGCCGGTTGGTGCGCGGCCCGAAGATCCCGATCGACAGCATCACGACCAGCATGCTCGCGCCGATCAGCGCGAACACCGCCGGCACGCCGAGATGCGCGAGGATCAGCGCGATCAGGTAGCTGCTCGCCACGCCGGTCAGCCGCCCGAACGAATGGACGAACCCCAGCGCGCGGCTGCGGATCGCGGTCGGGAAGACCTCGGCCTGATACGCGGTCGCATTGCTCGCGAGCGTCGTGTTGCAGAACGTGATCAGGATGCCGAACAGGATCACGGCAGCGACCGACGACGACATCGCGAATGCCGTCCCGAACAGCGCAACGCCGAACGCCGCCGCCACGATCAGCCACTTGCGCTCGATGCGATCGGAAAACAGGCCTGCCGCGAGCGGCGAAAGCGGATACGCGAACGCGATCAGGAACGCATAGAGCAGGCTCTGCGTCACGGGCGTGCCCCGCGCGGCCAGCAGGCTCGGCAGCCACTGGCTGAAGCCGAAGAAGCCGATGCTCAGGCACGCGTTGAACGCGATCAGCATCAGCGTCCGGCCGCGCAGGCCGGCATCCCACATCGACACCGCGCGCGCTGTGCCCGCCTCGCCCGCCGCGACTGGCGGCACCTCGGGCAACGGCCGGCCGTGCTCGCGCGCGACGCGCGCCTCGATCGCCGCCAGCACCGCCTCGGCTTCGTCCGCGCGGCCGTGCATCGCGAGCCAGCGCGGCGATTCAGGAATGCGCGATTGCAGCCACCAGACGATCACCGCGCCGCTGCCGCCCAGGAGAATCACCCAGCGCCAGCCGGACAGGCCGAGCGGCGCACGCGGGATGAGCAGCCACGACGCGAGCGCGAGCACCGGCATCGCGAGATAGCCGATCGCGAAACACACGGCAAAGGCGCGGCCGCGCATGCCCTTCGGCACGAGTTCGGTGAGGTAAGCGCCGATGGTGATCAGCTCGGCGCCCACGCCGATACCGGCGACCAGCCGGCACAGGTGGATGCCGATCGCGGTTTGCTGCACGCACATCGCGAGGCTCGCCAGCGTATAGAGCAGCAGCGAGCCGGTGAACACGGCGCGCCGCCCGAAACGGTCGGCCAGCCGCGCCACGGCGATTTCGCCGATGAACAGGCCGATGAACGTGGCCGCGCCGAGCGTCGCCTGGTCGGACAGGCCGAACAGGCCCTTCGCGCCGACGTGGAAGATTCCGTCGCTGACGAGGCCGGCCGGCAGGTACGTCATCTGGAACAGGTCGTAGACCTCGAAGAAGCCGCCGACGCTCAGCATCAGCACGAGGCCCCAGATGCTGGCCGTCGGCGGCAGACGGTCGATGCGCGCCGTCACGGCAAGCGCGGTTGAGTTGGACATGCTGCTGTCTCCGGAAAGGAATTCGGGCGTCGCGCCGCGCTCAGACGGTCGCGACCGGATTGACCGGCGAGCCGACGAGGCCGCGCAGGTGCAGCGGCGGCGCCGTCAGCAGGAAGCGGTTGCGCCGGTGCTCGCGCAGCCAGCGCGCGAGCGGCGTGAGGTGCCACAACTCGCCGAGATGGATGCCGAGCTTGAAGAGACACAGTGCGTGCAGCGGCATCAGCGGCCCGCGTTCGGCGCGCGGCAGCGGCGCCCGCGGACGCTCCTCGACCGCGTGGTTGTCCGCGACCAGCGCCGCGAGCCCGGACGTGTCGATCCATTCGAGCAGCCGCGGATCGTCGCCGTCGAGCACGCAGCACGCGGCGTGCACGTCCGGCGCGGGCCCCGGCCCCCGGGCCTCGAGCAGCAGGTCGGCGAAGCCGGTATGCAGGCAGACGATGTCGCCGCGCTCGACGACGACGTCGTCGGCCCGCATCGCCGCCATCAGATCCGCGTAGCCGACCTTGCGACGCGCATCGCCGAAATGATGCCGCAGGTCGATCATCACGCCGCGCCCCTGCACGCCGCTCGCCGCCATGTGCTCGATGCCGAGCGCGCGGGCGCCGCCTACCGGCGCGCCGTCCTCCGGCACCCGCACGTGCTCGCCCATCCGGTAGCCGTTGTAGAACACGGCTTCCGCATCGCCGTCGCCATCCGCATCGAACAGGCTGCCGACGTGCGACAGCGCATCCCACTGGGTCGAGAATTGCGAATGCAGGCAGAATGCGTCGTCGCATACGACGTCCGTCGCATGCGCGACCTGCTCGTCCGCGCGATAGCCGAAGTACGGCTTGCCGTGCAGCAGCGCGGGCATGATCGCGGGCGGCCGCCGCCGCGCGTTGAGCCCCCCGCCGTGCGGCACGTCGAGCGGCAGGCTGAGCGAGAACACGCGCCCCTCGCGCACCTCGCGCACGCCCTCCAGCGTCTTCTGCGGCGTGAGCCAGTTCAGTCGCCCCTTCTGGTCGTCGTCGCCAAAATCGCCCCAGTTCGAGCCGGGCGGCCGGTGTGTCCAGCGCGGTTTCATGTCGAAAGTCTCCTCGATTGTCGTTGTCGCGGGCCGCTGACGCGCGGGCCCGGTCATCCTCATCCGTGACGGATCACCCCGCGTTCGGCAAGGCGCTCGAATTCGCGTTCGCCCAGCAACGGCTCGAGGATGTCGCGGTTGTTCTCGCCGAGCCGCGGCGCCGGCCGCCGGAACGTGCCCGGCGTGCGCGAGAAGCGCGGTGCGATGTTGTGCATCGGCAGCGTGCCGACGTCCTCGTCCGGTACATTCACCAGCGCTTCCCGCTCGATCACGTAGTGGTCCTGAACAACCTGGCTAATATCGTGGATCGGTCCGGCCGTCACGCCCGCCTCCTCGAAGAACGCGAGATTGTCGGCCAGGTCGCGCGCGGCGATGAATTCGCCGACGATCTCGTCGAGCCGCTGCGCATGCTGCACGCGCAGCACATTGGTGCGATAGCGCGGATCGTCCACGAGATCGGGCCGCCCGATCGCGCGAAACAGGCGCTCCGCCATCGTCTGCGTCGAACTCGACAGGCACAGCCACCGGTCGTCGCGCGTGCGATAGGCGTTGCGCGGCGCGGTGTTGGTGGAACGGCTGCCCGTGCGCGGCTTGACCTTGCCGGTCATCGCGTAGTTCGCGGCGGAAGGCCCGAGGATCGACAGCAGCGGTTCGAACAGCGACACGTCGATCACCTGGCCCGGCGCGTCGTTCGCGTCGCGCGCCCACAATCCGACCATCACGGCGATCGCGCCGGACAGGCCGGCCGTCATGTCGCCGAGAAACATCGGCGGCAACACCGGTTCGCGGTCGGCGAAGCCGTTGATCGCGGCAAAACCCGAATAGCCTTCCGCTAGCGTGCCGAAACCCGGTTTGTGGCGGTACGGCCCCGTCTGCCCCCATCCGGAAATGCGCGCGATCACGAGCTTCGGCCGGATCGCCAGCAGCACGTCGGGGCCGAGGCCCATCTGCTCGAGCACGCCGGGCTTGAAGCTCTCGATGAACACGTCGGCCTCGCGCACCAGCGCCAAGACGATGTCGATGCCTTCGGGCGTGTGCAGATCGACGCACACGCTGCGCTTGTTGCGCCCGTACACCTTCCAGTTGGTGCTGATGCCGCCCGCGCCGACCGCGCGCAGCGTATCGCCCTGCTCCGGCTCGACCTTGATGACGTCCGCGCCGAAATCCGCGAGCTGCACGCTCAGCATGTTGCCGGCCATCAGCCGCGACAGGTCGACCACGCGCACGCCCGCCAGCGGGCCTTCGGCGTCCACGTCGAACTGGCGGCCGTGGAGCGGGCCGATCCGGCCCGCGTGGCCGGTTGGTTCGGTTTCGGCTTGCGCCAAGGGTTCCGACATTACGATTCTCCTGGTGGATTAATCCTGCAATTCGCCCTGCGGGCCGATCGCCGCGGGCACGCTGCCCGATACCGGCAAATCGCCGCCCAGCGTGTGGGTCAGTTCGCTCGCCGCGGCCTGCACGCGCGGCAGGTAATCGGCGAGCACCTTCTTGTTGAAGCGGTAGCGCGGCACGCCCAGCGAGATCGCGCCGGCCAGCGAGCGGCCCACGCCGAACACCGGGCAGGCGATGGCCGCGCTCTCCGGGTCGCGCTCGGCGATCGACACCGCGTAGCCCTGCTCGGCAACCTTGTCGTAGTCGCCGCCGCGCGTGCCGGAGAACGCGAGCAGGATCCGGCCGGCCGCCCCGGCCTCCAGCGGGAAGCGATCGCCTTCGCGTACGTAGGTGTGGACGGCGCGCTGCGCATACGCTCGGAACAGGCAGACGCGCTCGTTGCCGTCGCGCACGTAGAACGCCGAGGTCTCGGCGGTTTCCTCCGACAGCCGCGTCAGCAGCGGCACCGCGTGTTCGCGCAACTGGAACGACTCGCGGTACATCATGCCGAGATGAAACGTGGCCGGCCCGAGCACATAGCGGCCGTCGGGCATGCGCTTGACGAACTGGAACATCTCGAGCGATTCGAACAGGCGCAGCAACGTGCTCATGTTGAGCCCCGTCGCGTCGCTGACCTGCGCGAGCATCAACCCGTTCGGCGCATCGCCGAACGCCAGCAGCGCCGACAACGCGCGATTGACGGCCGAGACGCCGCCATCTGCCTGAGCATTCATACCTACCTCGCAAAGAAAAACCGGGCCGGACGGCGCCGCGGCACATCCGCACAAAAAACAAAAGTGACTTTCATTTTTATGGATGCCGCCCTCCGTGTCAACAGGGAACGAAACAGGTCGCTCTCTGAACCCGCCTCAAATCGCCTTGTTTTTCCGGGTAAACATCGATATTGACGAACCCTCACGATCCACGAAAAAATGAAAGTCACTTTCATTTTCAAAGATCGCTTATGAAAAACCTCGTCACCCACGCACCCGACTGGCGCTCGCTGCTGTACGTGCCGGCCCACGTCCCGCGCTTCGTCGACAAGGCCGCGACGTGCGGCGCCGACGCGCTGCTGCTGGACCTCGAAGACAGCGTGCCGGCCGACCGGAAGGCGCTCGCGCGCGACGCGCTGGCGGCGGCCGTGCCGCGCCTGAAGGCGGCGGGCAGCGACGTGCTGGTGCGGGTCAACGGGTCGCTGCAACACCTGGCGCTCGACCTGCGCGCGGCCGTGGCCGCCGGAGCCGGCGGCGTCGCGATCCCGAAAGTTCTCGGCGCGTCGCACCTCGAGGCCGTCGACGCGCTGCTCGGCGAACTGGAGGACGAACACGCCATCGCACACGGCGCGACCCGCGTGATCGCGATGATCGAGACGCCGGGCGCATTCGAGGCAAGAGCGCGGATCGCCCGCGCATCGTCGCGCATCGCCGCGCTGATGCTCGGCGGCGGCGATTTCGCGCTGCACTGCGAGAGCGACGCGAGCGCGGACGTGCTGAACGTGCCCAAGCAGTTGCTGGTCATCGCCGCGCGCGCGGCCGGCGTGCTGCCGCTGGGCCTCGCCGGCACGCCCGACTCGCTCGACGATCTCGATGCGTTCGCACGCATGGCGCAACGCTCGAAGGCCATGGGCTTCGCCGGCGCCACCTGCATCCATCCCGCGCAGGTGCCGATCCTCAACCGCGCCTTCGCCCCGACGGACGACGAGATCCAGGCCGCGCAAACGCTGGTCGACGCATACGACGCCGCGCGCGCGGACGGGCTCGGCGCGCTGCGCGTCGGCGGAAAGATGGTCGACGCGCCGGTGGTCGAGCGCGCGCGGCGCGTGCTTGCGCGGCGCCGGGCGGTCATGAGCCGCGCGCAGGCCGCGCCGCGCTAGGCACCGGTTCGCACGCGGCACGGCCTCGTGGCCGCACGCGGCCGGCGGCCGCGCGGCGATGCGCGTCGCGGGCCCGGCCCGGCGCGTCGCACGCCGGCTGTCGCGCGGATCCGCATGACCGACACCCAAACAACAACACCGAAAATCAGGAGACAACGATGAAAAAGAAGCTGGTCGCGCTGTGCGGCCTCGGCATGGCCTCGGCCACCGCGAGCGCGCAAGGCAGCCTGACGCTGTACGGCGTCGCCGATATCTACATGGAGTACCTCACGCACCAGAGCGCCGCCACGCCGGACGGCTCCGGTTCGCTCGTGCGGATGGGCTCCGGCGGCAAAAGCGGCTCGCGCTGGGGCATCAAGGGCGCGGAGGCGCTCGGCGGCGGCTGGCAGGCCGTGTTCCGGCTGGAAAGCACGATCAACCTCAACAACGGCACCAACTCCGGCGGCTTCGACCGCGCCGCCTGGGTCGGCCTGCAGCACGACACATGGGGCACGCTGCGCCTGGGCCGCCAGTACACGACGCTCTTCGACGTGATGGAACACTACTCGCCGACCGTCGCGTACTCGACGATCTACGAGCCCGCCGGCGCGATCGTCGGGCAGAACTTCCGCGAGAACAACATGGCGAAATACCGCGTGACCTACGGGCCGGTCGCGATCCAGGCGCACTACTCGTTCGGCGGCACGCCGGGATCGTTTCGCAGCGGCGCGGCCTCGGGGATCGGCTTCGAGTACGCGGGGCCGGCGCTGTCGGTGGCCGCCGCCTACGACAACGTCAACGGCACGCTGCCCGCCGACATCACCCATTTCCGGCGCTACGCGGCCTCCGCGATCTACACGGTGGGCGTCGCGCAGCTGGTCGCGGGCTTCGCCCATGCGAACGGCAACGTCACCACGCCCGGCGTCGTCACGCGCTTCAATTTCTACTGGCTCGGCACGCGCTACATGGTCACGCCCGCGCTGCAGGTGATCGGCGCGTTCTACTACGAGGACATCGGCAAGCAGAATCCCGCGGCCGGCCAGCCGGCGCCCGACCCCGACAACCCGAAGCAGGTCACGGTGCAACTCAACTACGCGCTGTCGAAGGCCACCACGCTCTACGTCACCGGCGGCTACGCATGGCGCGCCGCACTCGATTTCGACGACTACAACTACCACATCCTCAACTATTCGCTCGCGAGCAACCGCAACAGCTCGCTCGGCGTCGCCGTCGGCATGCGCAAGCTGTTCTAGCGTCGCCCGGCTTCCGTCCGCCCGTTTCACGACCTTTCTTCACGATGATCCACACCATGAACCGACGCCACTTCCTGTCCACCCTGACGAGCGCCGCCGTCGCGGCCGCCGTGCCGTTGCACGCCCGCGCGCAGACGCTCGCGACGCCCGACACCCTCGCCCAGCGGCTGGCGGATTACGCCGCCTCGCTGCGCTACGAGGATCTCGACGCGGCCACGGTCGAAACCGTCAAGTCGCACTTCATCGACGCGCTCGGCTGCGCGATCGCCGCCCACGACGAAGCGCCGGTCCGCATCGCCCGGCAGGTCGCGCTTGCGACGGGCGGCGGCGCGTCGACCCTGCTCGGCACCGCGCAGCGCACGACGCCCGACCTCGCGGCGTTCGCGAACGGCGCCGCGCTGCGCTATTTCGACCTGAACGACGCGTACGCGGGCAAGGAAACCGGCCACCCGAGCGACAACGTCGCGCCGTGCCTGGCCGTGGCGGAATCGCAGCGCAGCAGCGGCCGCGACCTGATCCTCGCGATCGCGCTGGCCTACGAGATCAATTGCCGCCTGATGGACGCGGCCGCGATCAGCCCGCGCGGCTGGGATCACACCTGCTACAGCCTGCCGGCCGTCGCGCTCGCGACCGGCCGGCTGATGGCGCTGACGCGGCCGCAGCTCGTGCAGGCCGTGAATCTCTCGATCAACGGGCACATGGCGCTCAACCAGACGCGCATCCAGGAACTGTCGAACTGGAAGGCGCTGGCCGACGCGGACGCCGCGCGCAACGCGATCTTCGCGACGCGCCTGGCGCGCGAGGGATTGACCGGGCCGTCGCCGATCTTCGAGGGCAATGCCGGCTTCTTCAAGCAGATCTCGGGCGCCTTCGACGTCGACCTGACGCAGTTCGGCGGACGCGGCGGGCGTTTCCGCATCAACGACTGCATCGTGAAGTACTACCCGGCCCAGGGGCTCACGCAGACGTCGATTCCGGCGGCGATCGAGGTCGCCGCGCAGGTCGGCGACCTCGGGCGCATTCGCAGCATCGAGATCGCGACGACGCAGGTCGGCTACGTCACCGCGGGGAAGGACCGGCAGAAATGGGCGCCCGAGACCAGCGAGACCGCCGATCACAGCCTGCCGTACGTGGTCGCGCGTGCGATGCTCGACGGCGACATCACGACCGCGAGCTACACGCCGGCCGCGCTGCGCGACCCGAAGCTGCATGCGCTGATCGAACGGATCACGGTCGTGGAGGACCCGGCGTTGACCGCGCGCTATCCGCAGTACGCGCCGAACCGCGTAACCGTCGTGACCGACGACGGGCGCCGGTTCGCACGCGAAGTCGACGACCTGCCGGGCTTCCCGCACCATCCGATGACGCGCGCCGATTTCGAAACCAAGTTCGCCCGGTGCGTGCGGCCCTACTGGAAGACGGCGCAGACCCGCCGCACGCTCGACTGGCTGTGGCACCTCGACGCGCAGCCGGACGTCTCGACGCTGCCCGCGCTGATGACGATCCGCGCCTGACCCGGGCCGGCCGCCGCGGCGCGCATGCAACCCGCGGGCTGCGGCTTACCGCGTCTTCCCGCCCGGCGTATCGCCGCCGGCCAGGTCGATCGCCTTGTCCGATCCGACCGCGGTGCGCAGCTGGAATTTCTGGATCTTGCCGGTCGACGTCTTCGGCAGCTCGCCGAACCGCACGGCCTTCGGCACCTTGAAGCCGGCAAGCAGCTGCCTGCAATGCGCGACGATCTCCTCCTCGGTCGCGCTCGCGCCTTCGCGCAGCTCGACGAACGCGCACGGCACTTCGCCCCATTTCGGGTCGGGCATCGCGACGACGGCCGCGACCGCGACGGCCGGATGCCGGTACAGCGCATCCTCGACCTCGATGCTCGAGATGTTCTCGCCGCCGGAGATGATGATGTCCTTGCGGCGATCCTTGATGCGGATGTAGCCGTCGGGCGTCAGCACGCCGAGATCGCCCGTATGGAACCAGCCGCCGTGGAACGCCTCGTCGGTCGCCTTCGGGTTCTTCAGGTAGCCCTTCATGCAGATGTTGCCGCGGAACATGATCTCGCCGAGCGTCTCGCCGTCGGCCGGCACCGGCGCCATCGTGTCGGGATCGAGCACCGTCGCGCCGGCCTCGAGGTGGTAGCGCACGCCCTGGCGCGCGTTGAGGCGCGCCCGCTCGTCGTCGGGCAGCGCGTCCCAGTGCGACTGCTTCGCGCACACGGTCGCCGGGCCGTACACCTCGGTCAGCCCGTACACGTGCAGCAAGTCGAAGCCGATCTCCTTCATCTTCGCGATCACGGCCGGCGCCGGCGCCGCGCCCGCCACCATCGCGTGCACCGTGTGGTCGATCCCCTCGCGGAATTCGGCCGGCGCGTTCGCGATCGCGCTCTGCACGATCGGCGCACCGCAGTAGTGCGTGATGCGTTCGCGGCGGATCAGGTCGAACACGGTCTTCGCGTCGAACCGGCGCAGGCAGACGTTCACGCCCGCGCGCGCCGCGACGGCCCACGGAAAGCACCAGCCGTTGCAGTGGAACATCGGCAGCGTCCACAGGTAGACGGCGTGCTTCGGCATGTCCCATTCGAGGAGGTTGCTGATCGCCGCGAGATACGCGCCGCGATGGTGGTACACGACGCCCTTCGGGTCGCCGGTCGTGCCGGACGTGTAGTTCAGCGCGATCGCATCCCATTCGTCGGCGGGCGGCGTCCACGCGTAGTCGGCGTCGCCGCCGGCGACGAACGCCTCGTAGTCGGTCGCGCCCGCGAAGCGCGCGGGATCGGCCGGCATCGCGTCGGCCACGCTGACGATCTTCAGGCCCGGAATCTCCAGCGCCGCGCGATGCGCGAATTCCGCGTATTCGGTATCGACGATCAGCACCTTCGCCTCGCCGTGACGCAGCATGAACAGCACCGACGGCACGTCGAGCCGCGTGTTGATCGTGTTCAGCACGGCGCCGGCCATCGGCACGCCGAAGTGCGCCTCGACCATCGCCGGGATGTTCGGCAGCATCGCCGCGACCGTGTCGCCGCGCTCGACGCCGATCCGCGCGAGCGCGCTCGCCAGCTGCTTCGCGCGCGCATAGGTCTCGCCCCAGGTGCGCCGCACGTCGCCGTGCACGATCGCGAGGCGTTCGCCGTAGACTTCGGCCGTCCGGACCAGGAAGTCGAGCGGGGTAAGCGGTACGTAGTTGGCGTCGCGGCGGCCGAGTCCGGCCTCGAACATCTGCGTCATGATCGTGTCTCCCATGTTCCGTCGACCGGAGCGCCTCCACCCCGGATCGTTTTGATGTGGTTCAATTGCCGACAGCCTAACGGGCGCTATTGTGAGCCGTCTGTCATCGAAACGACAGAGTGCCGCCTGCGCGCTGCGCGTTATCCCTATCCTCGCAAACCCTCGTCCATGCACGACCCTCTCGTTGCCCCGCCCGACCCGACCGCCCGCCCGGCCGTCGCCGTCTCCGAACCGGACCCGCTGCCGGCGCTGTCGACGCTGTTCGGCCAGTGCGCGTGGTTCCGCACGCTCGCGCCCGAGCACCAGGCGCTCGTGCTCGCGCAGTCGCACGTCACGCAATGCGAGGCCGGCGACGTGATCGCGCACCGGCTCGCGCCGTCCGAGTACTGGATCGGCGTGCACCGCGGGCTGCTGAAGCTCGCGATCTTCAACGTGTCCGGGCGCGGCTGCACGTTTTCCGGCGTGCCGTCGGGCGGCTGGTTCGGCGAAGGCAGCGTGATCAAGCGCGAACTGCGCAAGTACGAGGTCGTCGCGATCCAGCGCTCGTCCGTGCTGTTCGTGCCGGTCGACACGTTCCATGCGCTGCTCGACACTAGCCTGCCGTTCACGCGCTTCGTGATCCACCAGTTGAACAACCGGATGGGCGAGTTCATCGCGTCGATCCAGAACAGCCGGCTGCTCGACGTCGACGCGCGCGTCGCACAGGCGCTCGTGCAACTCTTCAACCCCGACCTGTATCCGGACACCGGCCCGTCGCTGTCGATCTCGCAGGAGGAGCTGGGGATGCTGGTCGGCGTGTCGCGGCAGCGGATCAACCAGGCGCTGCAGCAGCTCGAGAAGCTCGGCGCGCTGCGGCTCGCGTACAACCAGATCGAAGTCGTCGACCTGGGGGCGCTCGCGCGCGTCGGGATGGAGCAGATCTGAGCGCGGCGCGGACCGGCGGACGGAAGCGTCGCCGCTGCAGCGCCTGCGTCCGGTATCGCGGCCGTTTTCCGGTCGCCGCGACGCCGTGCATTTCCTCTGCCGAATCGTTGTCCGGCGGTCGCCCCCCTACCTGACAAATCTGCCAGTTTCGCGCCAGTAACCCGTTCCGCCCCGACGCCTATCATTCGGGTTCCGTTCACCGACGCCTGATCACCGCCTGTCCCGCTGCCTCCATGTGGATCGTCAATCTTGCGCTCAGGCGCCCCTACACGTTCATCGTGATGGCCATCATGATCGTGCTGGCCACCCCGCTTGCGCTGATGCGCACCCCCGTCGACGTCTTGCCCGCGATCAATATTCCCGTGATCAGCGTGATCTGGAATTACACCGGCTTCTCCGCCACGGAGATGACGAACCGCATCACGGCCGTGCATGAGCGGATCCTGACGACGACCGTCAACAACATCCAGCACATCGAGTCGACGTCGCTGCCCGGCATCGCGGTCGTCAAGGTATTCCTGCAGCCGGGCGCGAACGTGCAGACGGCGATCGCGCAGACCGTCTCGTCCGCGCAGGCGATCGTGCGGCAGATGCCGCAGGGCGCCACGCCGCCGCTCGTGATCACCTATTCCGCGTCGAGCATCCCGGTAATCCAGCTCGGGCTGTCGAGCACGACCCTCAGCGAGCAGTCGCTCGCCGACATCGCGCTCAACTTCCTGCGGCCGCAACTGATCACGATCCCGGGCGCGCAGATCCCGTTCCCGTACGGCGGCCGCACGCGCGTGGTGGCGATCGACCTCGATCCGCAGGCGCTGCTCGCGAAGGGCCTCACGCCGGCCGACGTCGTCAACGCGGTCAATGCGCAGAACCTCGTGCTGCCGACCGGCACCGCGAAGATGGGCCCGACCGAATACCGGATCGACACCAACGCGTCGGCCGACACGGTCGCCGACATCAACAACCTGCCGATCCAGACGGTCAACGGCGCGACGACCTACCTGCGCGAGGTCGCGGCCGTGCGCGACGGCTTCGCGCCGCAGACCAACGTCGTGCGCCAGAACGGCCAGCGCGGCGTGCTGGTGTCGATCCTGAAGACCGGCGACGCGTCGACGCTGAAGGTCGTATCGGACCTGAAGGCGCTGCTGCCGAAGGTGATCCCGACGCTGCCCGAGGGGCTCACGATCACGCCGCTGTTCGACCAGTCGGTGTTCGTCGACGCCGCCGTGCAGGGGGTGATCCACGAGGCGCTGATCGCCGCCGTGCTGACCGCGATGATGATCCTGCTGTTCCTCGGCAACTGGCGCAGCACGCTGATCATCGCGATCTCGATTCCGCTGTCGATCTTCACGTCGCTGATCGTGCTGGCCGCGCTCGGCGAGACCATCAACATCATGACGCTCGGCGGGCTCGCGCTCGCGGTCGGGATCCTGGTCGACGACGCGACCGTCACGATCGAGAACATCGAGCGCCACCTGCATCTCGGCACCGGCCTGCACGACGCGATCCTCGAAGGCGCGGGCGAGATCGCGGTGCCTGCGTTCGTGTCGACACTGTGCATCTGCATCGTGTTCGTGCCGATGTTCTTCCTGACCGGCGTCGCGCGCTTCCTGTTCGTGCCGCTCGCGGAAGCGGTCGTGTTCGCGATGCTCGCGTCGTACGTGCTGTCGCGCACGCTGGTGCCGACGCTCGCGATGCTGCTGTTCCGCCCGCAGCAGGCGAGCACCGGCCCCGATCATTCGACGTCGCACTTCGCCCGCGTGCATCATGCGTTCAACAACGCGTTCGAGCGGCTGCGCGCGTGGTACATCGTGCTGCTCAGCATCCTGCTGGTGCGGCGGCGCTTCTACGCGACCTGCTTCCTCGGCTTCTGCGTGCTGTCGACCGGCCTCGTGTTCGTGCTCGGCCGCGACTTCTTCCCGAACGCCGATTCCGGCAACATCCGGCTGCACATGCGCGCGCCGACCGGCTACCGGATCGAGGAAACCGCACGGCTCGCCGACCAGGTCGAACGCACGATCCGCGAGGTCGTGCCGCCCGACGAACTCGGCACGATCGTCGACAACCTCGGGCTGCCGGTGAGCGGCATCAACCTGTCGTACAGCAACGCGGGCACGATCGGCACGCTCGACGGCGAGCTGCTGATCGCGCTCAAGCCCGGCCACCGCGCGACCCAGCACTACGTGCAGACGCTGCGCACGCTGCTGCCCGAACGCTTCCCGGGCGTCGAGTTCTTCTTCCAGCCGTCGGACATCATCACGCAGATCCTCAACTTCGGGCAGCCGGCCGCGATCGACGTGCAGGTGCTCGGCAACGATCTCGCGAGTAACATGGCGATAGCGAGCAGCCTGATGAAAAAAGTCAGGCAAATCCCCGGCGCCGTCGACGTGCACGTCCTGCAGCGCAACGACGAGCCGACCCTGCTGGCCGACATGGACCGTACGCGCATGCAGCAGCTCAACCTCTCGGCGCAGAACGTCGCGCAGAACATGCTGATCTCGTTGTCCGGCAGTTCTCAGACCACGCCGTCGTTCTGGATCAACCCGAAAACCGGCGTCCAGTACCCGCTGCAGATCCAGACCCCGCAATACAACATCGCGTCGGTCGACGATCTGCTCGGCACGCCGATTTCGGCGAGCGGCCGCGCGGGCACGCCGCTGCAACTGCTCGGCAACCTCGTGCAGGTGCACAGCGCCGCGAATCCGGCCGTGATCACGCACTACAACATCCGCCCGGCGATCGACCTGTACGTGAGCGTCGAGGGCCGCGACCTCGGCTCGGTCGCGGGCGAGATCGAGCGCATCGTGTCCGACGCGCGCGCGACGCTGCCGCGGGGCACCGACCTGACGATGCGCGGGCAGGTCGAGACGATGCGCACGTCGTACATCGGCCTCGGCGCGGGCGTCGCGATGGCGATCGTGCTCGTCTACCTGCTGATCGTCGTGAATTTCCAGTCGTGGCTCGATCCGCTGATCATCATCAGCGCGATGCCGGCCGCGCTTGCCGGCATCGCGTGGATGCTGTTCGTCACCGGCACGCACCTGAGCGTGCCGGCGCTGACGGGCGCGATCATGACGGTCGGCGTCGCCACCGCGAACAGCATCCTGGTCGTGTCGTTCGCGCGCCAGCGTCTCGCGGCCGGCGCGCCGCCGCTCACCGCCGCGCTGGAAGCCGGCGCGACGCGGATCCGGCCGGTGCTGATGACGGCGCTCGCGATGATCATCGGGATGGTGCCGATGGCGCTCGGTCTCGGCGAAGGCGCCGAGCAGAATGCGCCGCTCGGCCGCGCGGTGATCGGCGGCCTGCTGTTCGCGACCGTGTCGACCCTGCTGTTCGTGCCGCTGGTGTTCGGCGGCGTGCACGCGCGGCTGGCCCGCCGGCGGGCGCGCCAGGCCGGACACTGACTTTCGCCCCATTACCCGGTTGAATTGGTTGAATTCATGGAAGAGAAACATCACAGCTCCGTCGGCATCCAGGTGGACGAACACGGCATGCACCTGCCGACCCGCACGTCGGTGTCGCGGCGCGGCCGGGTCGTGCTGATCGTGATCGGCGTGCTGCTGGCCGCCGGCGCCGCCCGCACGATCGTCGTCGATCTGCTGAATCGCAACCGGCTCGACGCGATCGCCGAGCAGAACACGCGCCAGTACGTCAACGTCGTGCATCCGGTCGACGCCGCCACCGGCGGCAAGCTGACGCTGCCCGGCACGCTGCGCGGCTTCGTCGAGGCGCCGATCTTCGCGCGCGCGAACGGCTACGTGCTGCGCTGGCAGGCCGACATCGGCGCGCACGTGAAGCAGGGGCAACTGCTCGCCGAACTCGACACGCCCGAGCTGAACCAGGAGCTTGCGCAGGCCACCGCGCAACGGCAGCAGGCGCAGGCCTCGCTCGCGCTCGCGAAGACGTCGTTCGACCGCGCGCAGCAGTTGCGCCAGCGCGACGCCGTATCGCAGCAGGAACTCGACGACCGGCAAGGCGCGTTCAACCAGGGCACCGCGAACCTCGCCGCGGCCGATGCGAACATGCGCCGGCTCACCGAGCTGAAGGGCTTCCAGCGGATCGTCGCGCCGATCGACGGGATCGTCACCCAGCGCAACGTCGACGTCGGCGATCTCGTCAGCTCCGGCAACGCGGGCCGCTCGCTGTTCACGGTCGTCCAGGCCGACCGGCTGCGGCTGTACGTGCAGGTGCCGCAGGCGTACGCCCAGCAGGTGAAGGTCGGGCAGCACGTGAGCGTCGCGCAGGCCGAGCTGCCGGGCCGGACGTTCGACGGCACGATCACGCGCACGTCCGAGGCGATCGACGTCGCGACGCGTTCGCTGCAGATCGAGATCACGCTGCCGAACCCGGACGGCCGGCTGCTGCCCGGCGCATACGTGCAGGCGACGCTGCCGATGACGCCGGTCGGCCGCCTGCAGGTGCCGTCCAACACGCTGCTGTTCCGCGCCGAAGGGCCGACGGTCGCCTCGGTCGACGCGAACGGCCAGGTCCGGCTGAAACCGGTGACGGTCGTGCGCACGATCGGGCAGACGCTCGAAGTCGACGGCCCGCTCACGCCGAACGACCGCCTCGTCGCGAACCCGAGCGATGCGCTCGCGAACGGCGACCAGGTGATCGTGGCCGCGCAGGCCGCCAAGCCCGCATCGGGCGCCGCGGGGGCGAAGTCGTGATCGTCGTGCGCGTTCGCCGGCGGCCCGCCGCCGTTGCCGTATCGGCCGCCCTCGCCGTCGCGGCCGCCCTCGCCGGCTGCACCGTCGGCCCCGACTACCGGCGCCCCGACGTCGATACGCCGGCCGCGTGGCGGCTCGACCCGGCCGACGCGTACTGGCATCCGGCCGCGCCGGCCCATGCGCCGCTCGACCCGGCCTGGTGGACCGCGTTCGGCGATCCGCAGCTCGACGCGCTGGAAGCCGAGGCGTTGCGCAACAACCAGAACCTGAAGGCCGTCGCCGCGCGCTACGACCAGGCGAAGGCGACGCTCGCGTCGGTCGCGTCGGCGCAGTATCCGGCCGTCGGCCTGAACGCGGGCGGCCAGCGCTTCAAGATCTCGGCCGACCGGCCGCAAACCAATTACGCGACGCCGAACGCGTCGACCGTGCAGAACGACATCCAGCTCGGCGCGAGCGTGAGCTACGAGCTCGACCTGTTCGGCCGGGTGCGCCGCAGCGTCGAATCGGCGCAGGCGAGCACCGAGCAGGCACACGACGATTTCGCGAACGCGCGCCTGGTGCTGACCGCCGATCTCGCGTCGAGCTACTTCGCGCTGCGCGAATTCGACACCGAGATCGACGTGGTCAAGCGCTCGATCGACCTGCAGCAGAAGGCGCTCGACTACGTGAGCGCGCGCCACGACCTCGGCGCGGTGTCGGGCCTCGACCTGCTGCAGCAGCGCGCGCAGCTCGACGCGACCCGCACGCAGGCGCAACTGCTGCTCCAGCAGCGCGTGCAGGTCGAGACCGCGATCGCGACGCTGGTCGGCACGCCGGCCCCGGCCTTCTCGATCGCGCCGCGCGTCGTGCCGATCAACGCTCCGGCGCTGCCGACCGGCCTGCCGAGCGACGTGCTGCAGCGGCGTCCCGACGTCGCATCGGCCGAGCGCGCGATGGCCGCCGCGAACGCACAGATCGGCGTCGCGCGCGCCGCGTATTTCCCGCGCATCGCGCTGTCGCCCGATATCGGCTGGGATGCGACGCGCTTCGCGGGCCTGTTCACCGTGCCGGCGTTGCTGTGGTCGGTCGGCGGCTCGCTCAGCCAGCCGCTGTTCGAGGGCGGCAAGCTGAAGGCCGGCGTCGATTTCGCGCAGGCGGGCTACGTCGCCGCGCAGGCCAGCTACCGGCAGACCGTACTCACCGCGTTCCAGGAGGTGCAAAATGCGGTCACGGGATTGTCGGTGCTCGCCGAGGCCGCGCAGCAGGCCGCGGCGGCCGTCGACGACGCGCGCAAGCTCGTGTCGCTCGCGCAGGACCGCTACGCGGGCGGGCTGACGCCGTTCATCGACGTGCTGACGGCCGAACAGCAGTTGTTGACGAGCGAGCGGCAGGCCGTGCAGATCCAGGGTCAGCGCGCGGCGCTCGTCGTGTTTCTCGCGAAGGCGCTGGGCGGCGGCTGGGAAGCGCCGGCCCCGGGCGGCGCCGCGCCGGCCGAGGTCGCCGCCGCGGCGCCGGCTGCTGCGCCCCCGAGCCCTTAACCGGATTACCCGGACAACGGATTCGAACATGAAAGTCCTGATCGTCGAAGACGAACCGAAAGTCGTCGAATACCTGAAGAGCGGCCTGACCGAGGAAGGCTGGGTCGTCGACACCGCGCTCGACGGCGAGGACGGCGCATGGAAGGCCGTCGAATTCGACTACGACGTGGTCGTCCTGGACGTGATGCTGCCGAAGCTGGACGGCTTCGGCGTGCTGCGCGCGCTGCGCGCGCAGAAGCAGACGCCCGTCATCATGCTGACCGCGCGCGACCGCGTCGACGATCGCGTGCGCGGGCTGCGCGGCGGCGCCGACGACTACCTGACCAAGCCCTTCTCGTTTCTCGAGCTGATCGAACGGCTGCGGGCGCTGACGCGCCGCGCGCGCGTGCAGGAATCGACGCTGATCTCGATCGGCGACCTGCGGGTCGACCTGATCGGCCGCCGCGCGACCCGCGACGGCGCGCGCCTCGACCTCACGGCCCAGGAATTCCAGCTGCTCGGCGTGCTCGCGCGGCGCAGCGGCGAGGTGCTGTCGAAGACGACCATCGCCGAACTCGTGTGGGACGTGAACTTCGACAGCAACGCGAACGTCGTCGAGACGGCGATCAAGCGCCTGCGCGCGAAACTCGACGGCCCGTTCGCGGACAAGCTGCTGCACACGATCCGCGGCATGGGCTACGTGCTCGAGGCGCGCGAGGACGGCGACACCGAGAGGCCGGCATGAAACGCTCGATCGTCCTGCGGCTCTCGGCGATGTTCGGCATCGTGTCGCTGCTCGTGTTCACGCTGGTCGGCTGCGGGCTGTTCGTGATGATGGAGCGGCAACTGTTCGCCGAGCTGCGCGCCACGCTCGACACGCGCACCAAGGTCGCCGAGATGATCGTGTCGCACGCGCTCACGCCCGAGCGCGGGCGCCTGATGCAGGAGAAGCTCGCCGACCTCGAACCGCCGGACGGCTCGACGCGCTACCAGGTCGACAGCCCGAACCCGGACTTCCGCTTCGGCAAGCCCGTCAACGGCGTGCCCGTCGGCGCGCCGTTCGGCGCGTTCCAGCGCTACGCGCTCAACGACAGCACCTACGACGTGATGACGAAGACCGTCACCGTGCCCGGCAACGGCGCGCGGCCGACGCTGAAGCTGATCGTCGCCAGCTCGTGCGAGCGCACGCAGCGGATGCTGCGCCGCTTCGGCTGGACGCTCGCCGCCCTGATCGCGATCGCGACGGTCATCACGCTGCTGCTGAGCCGCGCGGTCGCCCGCTTCGGGCTCGCGCCGCTCGACCGGCTGTCGCAGGACGCGTCGGACATCAGCCTCGCGAACCGCCGCCAGCGGCTGCAGACCGACGCGCTGCCGGCCGAGCTGCGCGACCTGGCCGCGTCGTTCAACGGCGCACTCGAACGCATCCAGCAAACCTACGCGCGGCTCGAGGCGTTCAACGCGGACGTCGCGCACGAGCTGCGCACGCCGATCAGCATCCTGATCGGCCAGACCCAGGTCGCGCTGACCAGCCGCGACCGCTCCGTCGAGCGGATGCAGCAGACGCTGCAGTCGAACCTCGAGGAATTCGAGCGGCTGCGCGTGATCATCAACGACATGCTGTTCCTGTCGCGCAGCGACCGGGGCGAACGCGCGACCGACCTGAAGGACGTGTCGCTCGCCGACGAGGTGCGGCGCATGCTCGACTTCCTCGAAATCCCGCTCGACGAAGCGCAGTTGCACGCCGAGTTGCACGGCGACGCGCGCGCGGCCGTCGATCCGTCGCTGTTCCGCCGCGCGATGACGAACCTGCTGATCAACGCGATCCAGCATTCGGCGCCCGGCGCGACGGTCAACGTGACGATCACGCGCCGCGACGCACGCGTGGAGATGGCCGTCTCGAACCCGGGCGAGCCGATCGACCCCGCTCGGCGCTCGCACGTCTTCGAACGCTTCTACCGGCTCGAGGAAGCGCGCGCGAACAGCAAGGAGAACCACGGGCTCGGGCTGTCGATCGTCAAGGCCGTGGCGGAAATGCACGGCGGCAGCGTCTTCGTCGCGTGCGCGGGCGGCATCAACACGTTCGGCTTCTCGGTGTCGACCCAGCCGTACGCAAGCGGCGCGCTTCGCCCGGCCGGTGCGGCCGCGCCGGCCGACGCGCGGCCGGCGCACGCGCCGCGCGCCCTGCACTGACCGGCGGCGGGCCCGCGCCGCCGAGGGCAGTTTTCTTCAATACGGGACGATGCGGCTCCCGTAGTCTCGATGCGACTTTCGACATTTCGCATGGAGACATCCAATGAGCATGCTGGTTTCGATGGCCGCGTTCGCGCTGGCCTCGTCGATCACCCCCGGTCCCGTCAACATCGTCGCGCTCAGCGCGGGCGCACGCCACGGCCTCGGCGCGAGCCTGCGCTATGCGGCCGGCGCAACGCTCGGCTTCGTCGCGCTGTTCCTCCTGATCGGGCTCGGCCTGCACGCGGCGCTCGCGCGCTGGCCCGTGCTGACGACCGCGACGCGGTGGTCGGGGATCGCGTTCCTGCTCTACATGGCGCTGCGGCTCGCGCTCGACGATGGCCGGCTGTCGGACAACCCGGACGTGGCCGGCCCGTCGGCGACGTCCGGCGCGGCGATGCAGTGGCTGAATCCGAAGGCGTGGCTCGCGTGCGTGGCCGCGATGGGGGCGTATGCGGCCGACGGCGACCGCGCGCAGGTCTGGCAGTTCGCCGCGTTGTACCTGGTGATCTGCTTCGCGTCGATCGCGTGCTGGGGCTATGCGGGTGCATCGCTGCGGCACCGGCTCGCGAATGCGCGGCGCATGCGCCTGTTCAACCGGCTGATGGCGCTGCTGCTCGCGGGCAGCGCGCTGTTCCTGCTCGACGCATAGGGCTCGTTCGCGCCGATCACCGGCCCCGGGGCGTGCCGCTCAGTTCGTCGCGCCGCGGTATTGCCCGGGCGTCGCCGCCGCGATCCGACGGAACGCGCGCTGGAAATGCGCCTGGTCGGCAAAGCCCGCGTCGAGCGCGACGTCGGCGATCGGCCGGCCGCGCCGCAGCTCCGCGCGGCCGTACTGCACGCGGCGATCGATCAGGAACGCGTGCGGCGTCATGCCGTAGCGCGCGTTGAACGCACGGATCAGGTAGGACGGCGACAGGTCCGCCGCCTCGCAGATTGCATCGAGCGTGACGCCTTCCCGGCAGTGCGCGGCGATGTAGTCGGCCGCGCGCGCAAGCCTGGCGTTGTCGTCGCGCGGCCGCACGACGGGCAGCTCCCGATCGAGCGCGCCGTGCAGCGCCGTGAAGAACCGGACCGCCGCGCTTTCCTTGCCGAGCGGATCGACGCCAGGCGACACGAGCGTGCGGTAGAAGCCGCCAAATTGCGCGAACAGGTCGCCCCGTTCAGTCAACTTCGGCGAAAACCCGTGGAAATCGCAGTTCGGATCGCGACCCAGCGAGTGCTGCAGCCGCGCGAGCCACGGCACGTCGACATAGACCATCCGGTATGCCCATGCATCGGCGCCGTAGGGGTTGCACGCATGCACCTGCTCCGGATCGATGATCACCAGCACGCCGCGCCCGACGTGCTCGTTCGTCGCGCCGTTCACGTAGGTACTCGTGCCGCCGACGATCGCACCGACCGAGAACGTATCGTGCGTGTGCTTCGTGTAGCAGATCGCGCGCCCGTCGTCGACGGTACGCGCCTCGATGAACGGCAATGCGGCATCGCGCCAGAACGGCGAAGGAACGACGGATCGGTTGGCGGTACGGCTCACGCGGCAGACTCCCGGCTTGGACGGCGAACGCTCACCGTACAAGACTGGGCGGCGCCGTGCAACCGGATCGTCCGGCAGCGACGCCGGATCGCTCCGGATCGGATCGCCCGCGGGAACGCTGAAGAACGAACCGGGCCGTCCGCAACGCTTCGCCACGCGCGAGCAGGCGCGGCAGTCGATCGACGAATCCATCGAGCCCCTGCAACCGGCCACGTTCGCGGGCGAGCCTCGATTGCCCGTCGACGGACGCATTCGAACAAGCGCGTTCACCTGAAATGAATGGCGCCCGCGAACATGATCGCGGGCGCCATCCTGCCCCCTCCGATGCGCCGGCACACGGTGCGTTTCGCGCTTACGACGCACCTGCCCTGTACCGGGCGTTGGCCAGCGTTTCCGCCTGCTCGAACGCTCGGGTCACGAACTGGCGATCAGGCCGGCACGTAGACCTTCGGATCCCACCAGTAGTACCCGACCAGTTCTTGATTCTGCCCGCCGACAAGCTTGTAAAGACCGAAGCAAACGCCGAAATATTCGGTGCCGCTGTTCTTGATCGACGAGTCGAAAGTCGCGAACGTGAGCTGTTTATGCAGCGGCGGAAGGCCGTTCCGGGTCGGCGAGTCCGGATTGGGTTCCACTGCGCCGTTGCGGACGACCGTGTTGCAGCTGAACTGATTGAATACCTGATCGCCCTTGAAGTGCTTGATGTCGTAGACGATCACGGCGTCGTCGGAGTTGTCGTAGATCGACACGCCGGCAAACAGGACGCGGTCGCGAGGATACGCGGTGAATTCCAGATCGGCCGTACCCTGCCCTTTGACGTCACGCGCGCCGGTGCAAAGCATGAACTGGCCATTGTGCGCGATGCCCGTCGGATTCTTCTGATCCTGACTCGGATTCGGGTACGTCTTCTTCACCCATTCCGTGTCGATAACCACGAGGATGTTGATGTCCTGCGCGCTTGATGCAAGGATCACTTCGGAAGCCATGGTCAACCTCCATTCAATACACGTTATGAATTTAAATCCTGAGACGCATCACTCCTGCGTCACGATCAATATCCTCCATTTTCAAATCAAACACACCTGTCGAAGTAAACAGGTTTTATAAAACCAAAAACAAATTAATTCGGACCACAAAAAACCTAAAACATCAATTACAGTCGATTACGCCTCGGTCGTCGGACCATGCGCAATAACCGGACAGATCTTTCGGCTGTCGACTGGACGATCGTACGAAAAGCACAAAGTCCGTCTTGAACCGTCATGCACCATGCCCCTTTGACGGTCGAATCGAATGCGGCCAATGCGCTCCAGGCTGTTGCGGCGAGAAGAACCCCGATCGCAACGCGGTCAATTGCTTGCGCACGCGAATTCAACTCACCCGCGCCAAATTCATAATCAGACCGCAGTGCTTGTTGCCCTTATTTTCCATTGAATCGAAAATCAGCGGATATTTCCCGCCAGATCAGCATCGCCTCCGACCCCAAAATTAAAAAATGCATTTTTCAAATTCCCCATCAAACCTGACAGGTACAAACAGGAGTGCAAAAGGATAATACTGGGAAAGCGCATCGCCGATGCGCCATTCGTACCGAACGGGAAACCATCCCACCACGGAGGAATTCAAATGGAAGTCGATCCGAACAACATCAACATTGAAAAAGTCGCTCAATCCATTCACATCCTTGCGATTATCGACACCAATTATGTAAAGAAGTTTTATCCGAACCCGAGCAAGAGCGCGAGCCACCCGACGGGCATCTCCAGCAATGCCGTGTTCATGGTCAACAGCCAACTGACCGGCGTGAGCAGTGCGGAAGGGTCGGGCAAACTGAACCTGAGGTTGCAGGTTGGCGACAAGGTATCCCTGATGGGGACGTCGCTGTCCGACAATTCGGAAGACTCCGCGTTGATCTACAACGTCCAGCACTTCTCGGGCGACCAGGTCTTCAACAAGTTTGCCACGCACACCATCGAACAGACCGGTGCATCGAGTGCCGACGAGACGCCCGACATCATCGCGAGCGCGGCGCAATCCCGAGTCTTCCAAAGCTTCAACTCCATCGCAAAATCGTCCGGATCCGAGAGCCTGGCAACGGTTTTCGCGCTTTATACGCGGGAACCCAACAGCAAAAAGCTGTTCGGCTACTTCTACTGGACGTGGCAAGCCTACGCTGCCTGAGGCAAGCGTCCCGACCACGCGCTCCGACGCCATACGGCAGCGGTTCGAGCCGACAGAGCCTGCGCGACGCCTCACGGGGCGTCGCCCCTTTCCCGCCATGAAGCCCACATGGAGCACCACGTATGACAGCCGATCCCGGAAGCATCAATCTCAACGCGTCCGCGCAGCAGATCGACATCCTGGCCGTAATCGACACGGAATACATCAAGCGGCGGTACCCGAATCCGAGCAAGCATCCCGAGTCGCCGATCGCCGTCGATCATCGCGCCGTGCGCCTGCTCTACACCGGGGCGCGAGGCGGACCGATCGGGAATGACCCGGCCAAACCGCCTCTGACGCTGCACCCGGGCGATACCGTGTCGCTCAGGGCGGTATCCATCTATGAGAACTCGAACGACGCCGTGCTCGTTTATCAGGTTGCCCACCTGTTCGGCCAGCAAGTTTTCAATCAGTTTTCGCCGGAATTCCTCGAAGTACACGCCGTACAACTGAACCCGGAAACTGCCGACGGTCTGCCGCCGCTGACGAAATCGCAGACGTTCTCCAGCGTCACCGCCAGGGCGAGAACGAGCGGGATAGAAACGCTTGGCGCCTGCTTCGGGCTCTACACGCTGGAAAGAAGTACCCAGGAGCTGTTTGGATACTATTGGTGGGACTGGTTCGCCATGTGCCCCTGATAGTCGCCTTCCATTGCGGATGGCTCGCGAATTCCGCGGACAAGGGGCGCGAGACAGGCTGGCGGCATGCACGAAATCCGCCGGCATCGGCCATGGCGCCGGTCCTTTCGGGCCGGATGCCGGCACGCAGCCGCCGCGGACGGAGGACGCGTCACCGGTTAGAGCTACCGCCGGCGAAACGCGCGCGATCCGGGCCTCGCGCTCGATCGCCCCGAACCGGCAGGAATCTCGCGCAGTCGAGGCACACGAACCGGCCGCGCGTCACTTCAGCATCCGGAACGTTTGCGTCGACGCCGCGCGATCGCGCTGGCGGGATGGCCTGCGGGCCGGAAATTTCCTAAGCTTTGAGTTCCGTCCGCCGCGGCACCCGCGGCGGTTTCCGTTCCCTCCTCTCCCGTCACGCTCATGCAGATCGATCTGAATGGCAAGACCGCGGTAGTCACCGCCTCCACCGCCGGCATCGGGCTCGCGATCGCCGAAGGGCTCGCGCGCGCCGGCGCGCGCGTCGTCGTCAACGGCCGCAGCGACGCATCGGTGCAGTCCGCGCTCGCGCACCTGCGCGCCGCCGTCCCCGGCGCAGGCTTCGACGGCGTCGCCGCCGACCTGTCCGATGCGGCCGGCGTCGCACGCATCACGCAGCACACGCCCGCCGCCGACATCCTCGTCAACAACGCGGGCATCTACGGCCTGAAGGCGTTCTTCGACATCGACGACGCCGAATGGGAGCATTACTTCCAGACCAACGTGATGTCGGGCGTCCGCCTCGCGCGGCACTACCTGAAGGGAATGATCGAACGCAATGCCGGGCGCATCGTGTTCATTTCGTCGGAATCCGGCCTGAACATCCCGGTCGACATGATTCACTACGGGTTCACGAAGACCGCGCAGCTGTCGATCGCGCGCGGCCTCGCGAAGCTCGCGGCCGGCACCCGCGTGACCGTCAATTCGGTGCTGCCGGGGCCGACGATGTCGGACGGCGTGCGGGCGCTGCTGAAGGAAACGGCCGACGAAACGGGGCGCAGCGTCGAGGACGTGGCCGTTGATTTCGTGCGCAACCATCGCGCCAGCTCGATCATCCAGCGGCCGGCAACCCCCGAGGAAGTCGCGAACCTGGTGGTCTACGTGTGCTCGCCGCTCGCTTCGGCGACGACGGGCGCCGCGCTGCGGGTGGACGGCGGCGTGGTCGACACGATCGCGTGACGCCGGGCCGGCAAGGCCGTCGCGCTAGCGTGCAGCGGCCTTGCCCGGCTGGAGCATGCCCTTGCGGTCGGCGTCCATGCAGCTGTCGAAGCCGCGCTGCGTGACGACGCCGGCCTTGTCGAACACGACGAAGTACGCACGGTGATCGTTGCCGTGCTCGATAAAGTAGTTGTAGCAGACGCCGCTGCCGTTGCGGACCATCCAGACGCTGCGCGGGTTGCCGCCGGCGCGGACGACATCGGCGCGCGTCGCGCCATGCCGGGACGCAGCCCGCGCGAGCGGCGTGCGCGAATACGAAAACGGCAGCCACGAGTCGAACCACGTGCAGCCATGCAGCATCAGGCAGCTGGCAGCCAGGGACAACGTCGCTGCAGGGCGGGACATCGAAATCAATCGCATGCTTGGAAAAATCTGCTGCGCCATGCCGGCGTGTTCGAAAGCCTCATGCTACTCGACCTTTGGGCCAGGATCGAAAAGAAATGTAGAGATCTTTTTCCGGATCGCCGCAATGCATGCCCGCCTCACGGCCCGGACCACCGCAGGTCGTTGAGGCCCGATGCCGCTGCAATGGCGACACGATGGCGACCGCCTGGCGGCGGCCCCGCGTCCTCCTGAGCCTGCCTGCCGCACCGGCGCTGCAGGCCGCCGCCACGGCAGGCATCGTCACGCGATCCATTCGGCCCACAGCATCGTCAGCACCGTCATCAGCGCGGGGCCGACGAACAGCCCGATCAGGCCGAACGTCTCGGCGCCGCCGAGGATGCCGAACAGCACGAGCAGGAACGGCAGCCGGGCCGAGCTGCCGATCAGCACCGGCCGCACGAAATGCTCGGCGACGAACACGACGACGAAACCGAGTACCGCGACGACCACGGCCCATGCGGTCGCGCCGTGCACGAACAGCCAGAGCGCCGCGCCGCAGAACACGATCGGCGCGCAGAACGGCAGCATCGCCGCGATCGCCGTGACGAGGCCGAGCAGCGCCGCGTGCGGGACGCCCGCCAGCGCATACGCGATGCCGAGCAGCGCGCCCTCGCCGAGCCCGACGACGACCAGCCCCGTCACCGTGCCGAACACGGCCGCGACCATCCGCTCGATCAGTTCGGCGCCGTTGGCCCCGAATGCGCGCCGCGCTCCCTGCAGCAGCGCGCCCGACAGCTTGTGGCCCGCACGCAGGATCACGAACAGCGTGACGAGCATGAAGCCGAATTCGAGCAGGCCATGCGCGAGCTTCGTGCCGAATTGCCGGCCGAACGCGAGGAATTTCTCGCTGTTGACGCCGTGCATCGCGCTGGCCGCATGCAGCGGATGGCCCAGGTTGGCCTGCCACCACTCGGTGACCTGCGCCGCGCCGTAAGGCAGCCGGCCGACCACGTCCGGCACCGGAATGCCATTGTCCTGGACGGTGCGCAGCCACTCGCGCAGGTCATGCGCCTGCCCGATGGCCTGGGTCGCCGCGACGGCCACCGGCAGCACGACCAGCAGCGAGATCGCCGCGGTAATGACGAGCGCGATCAGCGTCGGCCGGTCGCGGAACAGCCGGTGCGATTCGAAGCGTTTCAGCAGCGGCCACATCGCGATGGCGATCACGCAGGCCCAGGCGATGGCGGGAATGAAATCGCGGATGACCCACAGCGCGAGCACCAGCAGCACCGTATACAGCCCGACCCGGGCAACGTGCTGCGCGCGCGGCCGCGCGGCGGAATCTTGAGACGACGAGACATGCGTGCCCATGGCACCTCGGCAGAAATGAAAAAAATGGCGGTTCGCACCGGCCCCCGGCCGGGGCGAACCGCCATTCTATCCATCGGCGCCGGATCGGCGTCGCACGCGATGCGCGAGCCGCCCGGCGCCGCGCCCCGCTCAGGCCACCTTGTCGGCGGTCCGGTAGCGCTCGAGCCAGTGCGCGTAAGGCGCGGGCAGCGTCCACGACGGACGCTCGACGCCGAGCTGCTTGGCCGCGTAATACGGCCAGTGCGGATCGGCGAGATGCGCGCGGCCGACCATCACGAGATCGAGTTGCTCTTCCGCGACCACCCGGTTCGCCAGTTGCGGCGTATCGATCCCCCACGCGGACGACACCGGCAGCCCGGCCTCGCGGCGCACGCGCCCGGCGATCGGCGCGAGAAACGCCGGACCCCACGGAATCTGCGCATCGGGCGTCGAGAAGCCGACCGACACGCTCAACATGTCGAGCCCTTCCTGCTTCATCCGCTGCGTGAGCGCGATCGATTCGGCGAGCGTCTCTTCATCGCGGCCGTCGTATTCGATCACGCCGAACCGTGCGGTGAGCGGCAGATGCTCGGGCCACACCTTGCGTACGGCCGCGAGCGTCTCGACGAGGAAACGGCCGCGGTTTTCCGCCGAACCGCCGTATTCGTCGTCTCGCCGGTTCGCTTGCACCGAGAAGAAGCTCTGGGCCAGGTAGCCGTGCGCGAAGTGCAGCTCAAGCCATTCGAAGCCCAGGTCGCGCGCGCGCTTCGCCGCCGCGACGAAATCGGCCTGCACGCGCGCGATGTCGTCGCGCGTCATTGCACGCGGCGTCTTCGGCAGGTGCGCACCGAACGGCACGGCGGACGGCGCGATGGTCTGCCAGCCGCGCGGATCGCCGTCGGCGATGTGATCGTCGCCTTCCCACGGACGGTTCGCGCTCGCCTTGCGGCCCGCGTGCGCGATCTGGATGCCCGGCACCGCGCCGGCCGCCTTGATCGCCGCGACCGACGGCGCGAATGCTTCGGCCTGCGCATCGTTCCACAACCCGGCGCAGCCCGGCGTGATGCGCCCTTCGGGCGACACGGCCGTCGCCTCGGCGATCACGAGGCCCGCACCGCCGCGCGCGATGCCGGCCAGATGCACGTGATGCCAGTCGTTGACGACGCCGTCCTCGGCGACGTACTGGCACATCGGCGGCACCGCGATGCGGTTGCGCAGCGTGACATCCTTGAGTTTGAACGGTTCGAACAGGGCAGACATCCACGACTCCTTTGTTTGGTTCTACAAAACGACAGGAAACGCGCCGTGCGACATGCACGGCGGAACGATTCGGGCCGTCGGCGGGCAGGCTGCCCGCGGCGGCAAAAACGGAACGGCGTCGGGCCGGCCGGCGCCGTGGCGTGCTTGAACTTGCTTACAGGTGGCCGAGCTTCGCGAGCAGCGCCTCGGCCGCGGGCTCGGACGACGCGGGGTTCTGCCCGGTGATCAGCAGCCCATCGGTGACGACGTGCGGCGCCCAGTCGGCGCTGCGCTCGAATGCCGCGCCGTTGGTCTTCAGCATGTCCTCGACGAGGAACGGCACGACTTCCGTCAGTTCGACGGCCGCTTCCTCGCTGTTGGTGAAGCCCGTCGCGCGCTTGCCACGCACGACCGATTCGCCGGTCTGCGGGTTCTTCACGTGCCGCAGCACGCCCGGTGCATGGCACACGGCCCCGACGGGCTTGCCGGCGGCCAGCGCGCGCTCGATCAGGCCGATCGAATGCAGATCCTCGGAGAGATCCCACAGCGGGCCATGGCCGCCCGGGTAAAACACGGCGTCGTAGTCGTCCACCGACACCTCGGCCAGCTTGTGCGTCGAGGCGAGCGCGGCTTTCGCCGCCGGATCGGCCTCGAAGCGGCGCGTCGCGTCGGTCTGCGCGGCCGGATCGCTGCTTTTCGGGTCGAGCGGCGGCTGGCCGCCCTTCGGCGACGCGAGCGTCAGCTCGACGCCCGCATCCTTGAACGTGTAGTACGGCGCGGCCAGTTCCTCGAGCCAGAAGCCGGTCTTCTTGCCGGTATCGCCGAGCGTGTCGTGCGAGGTCAGGACAACCAGAATCTTCATGATCGGACACTCCTTCGAAAATGGATGGGGGGAACGGGGCCGCACGACCGGCCAACCCGGCCGGCGCGGCACGCCTGTCGGTTAGTCCGCGACGGCGCGCCATCGTGCGATTCGCGTATCCAGATGCGCCCCATTTCTATTAGACCAGTCGTCTAGAGAAATGGAAAATAAAACGACGGCATCCCGCTGCACGGACAGCATCGCAGCGTGAAGTGGCATTTTTGCGTCTTTGCAGCACGCGCCACGGACGTCGTCGCATTCACAAGGTCGGATGATATCCCCGGATTAGACCGGTCGTCTAGTAAATGACCATTCGGCCCTGCCATCGTCATGGCCTTTCGACGATACGCCGGCCCGCCGATGCCGGCCATCGTTCGAAGCCCGCGGCGCGGCGGCCGGTTCGCGGGAATCGCCTGCCCCGCGCGGCGGCGGCCCTCCGCCGGGGCGGACGGATCAGAGCAGCCCCATCCCGCCCGACGCGACGATCTCCGCGCCGACGATGAACGCGGATTCCGGCGCGCTCAGGTGCAGCACCGTCGACGCGATTTCGTCCGGCGTGCCGAACCGGCCGACCGGCACGAGCCCCCTGATCTTCCCGGCCGTCTCGTCGAGCGTCGCCGCGTCGAGCCCGAGCTTGCCGTACAGCGGCGTCTGCACGGGCCCCGGGCTCACGACGTTCACGCGCACGCCGTGCGGCAGCAGTTCCGTCGACAGCGTCTTCGCGAACGAATTGACGGCCGCCTTGCTCGCCGCGTAGATCGACGAGCCGGGCATCCCGATATGGGCATTGATCGAACCGTTGATCACGATCGACGCACCGCGATTCAGCAGCGGCACCAGCGACTGGATCTGGAAATACGCGCCCTTCACGTTGGTGTCGAACACGAGATCCCACATGGCCTCGTCGCTGTCGGCGAACGGCGCGAGTTTCGCGACGCCCGCGTTGACGAACACGGCGTCGAGCCGCGCCCCCGCCGACGCGATCGCATCGGCCAGCGCCCGAGCCGACGCGACGCTGCCGGCCTCGTTGCGAATCGCGAGCGCCCGTTCGCCGAGCGCCTGCCGGGCGGTTTCGAGCGTCTGCGCGTCGCGCCCCGTGATGATGACTCGTGCGCCTTCGGCGGCGAATGCGCGGGCGGCCGCCAGGCCGATGCCGCTGTTGCCGCCCGTGACCAGAACCGTTTTTCCTTCGAAGCGTTGCATGATGTTCTCCTGTGAACCGGTGAATTGACCGTGAACACAGGTTGCGCGCGGCGCCCCGCCCTGCCGTACGACGTGCGCGGCGAACATGTTCGAAATCGTCGAACGTGTTCTCGGGGGCACGCCGCCGGAGCGCCGGTGCCGCGCACGTCAGCCGGCCACCTCGATGCCGTCGAGCAGGCGCTGCGCGAGCCTCGGTTCGCGCAGTTGCTCCAGCCACCATTGCAGCGCGCGGCCGTCGCGGTCGCCGTGCCAGGCAACGTACAGCAGGTTCGGCTCGCGCGGATCGGCCGTCCGCTTCTCGACCAGCTCGCCGCGCGCGAGCAGCGCCGCCGCGCGGCGGCGCGGCACCCAGCCGACGCCGAGCCCGTCGCGCTGCGCGAGGATCTTCGCGCGCATCGACGGCACCGCGAGCACCGGCTGACCGCCGAGCAGGCCATATGCGCGGCTGGTCGCGCGCCGCGACGAATCGGCGACGACGACCGCGCGATGCGCGCCGATCGCCTCCCGCGTCAGCTCGCCGCTCGCGGCTGCCAGCGGATGGCGCGGCGCCACCGCGAACACCCATTCCATCGTGCCCAGTTCGAACCACTTGAAGCCGGGCATCGCCGGCGGCGCGTTGGTCGCGCCGACGACCAGGTCCGCGCGGCCGTCGCGCAGCGCCTCCCAGGTGCCGCCGAGCACCTCGTGCGTGAAACGCAGCGACACGCCCGAATCGAGCGCATCGAACGCGCGGACGACCGGCAGCAGCGTATCGAATTCGAGCACCTCGTCGCTGACGATCCATAGCCGATCCTCCCAGCCGCTCGCGACCTGCCGCACGCGCTGCGTCAGCCGCGCGACGTCCAGCGCCAGCCGGGCCGCCTCGTCGGTCAGCAACTGCCCGGCCGGCGTCAGCCGCAGCCGGTAGCCGCGCCGGTCGAACAGCAGCGCGTCGAACCGCGTTTCGAGCTGGCGCGCCGCATGCGACACCGTCGACGGCGCCTTGCCGAGCCGCGCCGCCGCGCGCGACAGGCTGCCGGTGGCACGGATCGCATCGAGCAACGCCAGTTCGTCTTCGGACAGCATGAAATCCTCCGGGGTGGGGTTGTCGTGGATCGTAAGACAGCGGCGGGCCGAGGTCCAATCGCGCAACCAGGGCGGCGGCGGGCGATGTCTGTCATCGGGGGGCACGGTCGGTGTCTCTCGTTGTGCGGAGGCCACGCGCCTGCGCCTTCGCCTTCGCCTTCGCCTTCGCCCACGCCGCCGGCATCCGCGCCCCGCCGGTCTGCCGGTCTGCCGGTCTGTCGAGCCGTCGGACTATCAGGCCCCACGCCACCGCTCGCCGCCGCGACTTCCGGTATGCTGATTCACACAGAATCCCCCTTGATCGAGGTAACCACCGCGATGGACATCGCCATCCGCATCGAAGGCCGTCACGACCTGACGGGGCAGATCTTCCGGCAACTGCGCACCGCGATCGTCGACGGGCGTCTTGAGGGCGGCGCGCGGCTGCCGTCGACCCGCGACCTGGCGAAACAGCTCGGCGTCTCGCGCAAGACGACGCTCGACGCATTCGAGCGCCTCGTCGCCGAGGGCTACCTGAATACGCGCGCCGGCGACGGCACCTTCGTCGCCAACGGCCTCGCGCGCGTGCCGCACGCGGCGGCGATGTCCACGCCGTCGATCGTCGAGGACACGCCGCGCATCGACGCGGTCGATGCGCGCGCGCTGTGGCGCGACCTGCCCGACACGCTCTCGATGCCCGCGCCGCAGGACACACCCGGCTCCGACTTTCGCGGCGGCGTGACCGACAAGGCGCTGTTCCCGTTCGACGCGTGGCGGCGCTGCCTGCATCACGCGCTGCGCCAGCAGGCGCGCGGCCCCGGCCAGTACCACGACCCGGCCGGCGATCCGCAGTTGCGCGGCGCGATCGCGCGCTACGTCGCGTTCAGCCGCGCGGTGGCGTGCACCTGGAACGACGTGCTCGTCACGCAGGGCGCCCAGCAGGCGCTCGACCTGATCGCCCGCGTCGTCGTGCGGCCCGGCGACGTCGTCGCGGTCGAGGATCCCGGCTATCCGCCCGCCCGCGCCGCGTTCGCGTCGCTCGGCGCGACGGTGATCGGCGTGCCGGTCGATGCGCACGGGCTCGTCACGGAACGGCTGCCCGACGACGCGCGCCTCGTCTACGTGACGCCGTCGCACCAGTTCCCGCTCGGGATGCCGATGACGCTCGACCGGCGCGTCGCGCTGCTCGAGTGGGCGCAGCGCCGCCGCGCGGTCATCATCGAGGACGACTACGACGGCGAATTCCGCTTCGAAGGCCGGCCGGTGGAGTCGCTGAAAAGCCTGGACCGCACCGGCCTCGTCGCCTACGTCGGCACGTTCTCGAAAACGATCTTTCCGGAGCTGCGGATCGGCTACGCGATTCCGCCGCACGCGCTGCGCGGCGCGCTGGCCAAGGCGAAGCAGATCGTCGACTGGCACACATGCACGCTCACGCAGGCGGCGCTCGCGCGCTTCATGCTCGAAGGCGATTTCGCGCGGCACCTGAAGCGCATGCAGAAGCACTACGACGCGCGCCGCAAGATGCTGATCGCGCATCTGCGCGGCGAACTCGCGCCGTGGTTCGACGCGATCGTGCCGACTGCCGGCATCCACCTCGCCGCCCATCTGAAGCCGGGGCTCGACGAAGCGGCGGTGGTGCGCGCGGCCCGCGCGCAGGATATCGGCCTGTACGGCATCTCGGCGTTCCATGTCGGCGTGCCGGTGCGGCCGGGGCTGCTGTTCGGCTATGGCGGCATCGACGCGCTGCGCATCGACGCGGCGCTCGCGACGCTGGCCGGGCTGCTGGGTGCGAACGGCTTCGATGGCCGGATACTGGTTACCTGAATTTTCATGAAATTGGTCATTCAAGCAGGCCAGTGCGCGTCTTAAAGTAGGTCCTGTCGCGCCACCGTGCGCACCAACCGAAAAAGGACCCGCCATGCAACCGCGCCTGAACTTCTATGCCGCCAGCCCGAATGCGATCAAGGTGATGCGCAACGCCGAGGAATTCCTCGCCAAGTGCTCGATCGAGAAGCCGCTCGCCGAACTCGTCCGCCTGCGCGCGTCGCAGATCAACGGCTGCGCGTTCTGCGTCGACATGCACACGTCCGACGCGCGCAAGGGCGGCGAAACCGACCGCCGTCTCGCCACCGTCGTCACGTGGCGCGAAACGCCGTTCTTCACCGAGCGCGAACGCGCCGCGCTGGAATGGACCGAGGCGCTGACGCTGGTCGCCGGCAACCACGTCCCCGACGCCGTCTGGGAAGCCGTGAAGCCGCATTTCAGCGACGAGGAGCTGTTCGACCTGTCGATGCTGATCGCCACCATCAACTCGTGGAACCGCCTGGCGATCGCGTTCCGCAAGATGCCCGAGTAAGGAGACGACGATGACCCGCTCCACGCTCACGCGCGCCGCCCTGTGCGCCTGGTTCGCGGCCGGCGCCGCGCTGCTGCCGGCCGCCGCCCGGGCGCACGACGCCGGCGACAACGTGCACACGATCATGCAGCAGGCCGTGCCCGAAGCGCCCGGCAAGCTCGCGGTCGTCGCGACCGTCGACTATGCGCCCGGCCAGGCCTCCGAAGCGCACCGGCACCTCGGCTCGGTGTTCGCGGTCGTGTCGAAGGGCGAAGTGCTGTCGCAGGTGAACGGCGGCCCGCTGCACCGCTACCGCGCCGGCGAAGGCTGGTACGAAGCGCCGGGCTCGCGCCACCAGGTGTCCCGCAACGCGAGCGCGACCGAGCCCGCGCAGCTCGTCGTATTCGGCCTGACCGGCGAACATGCGCCACTGACGTCGCCGATCGATCAATGACCGCATGACGGGGGGCGCGCCATCGGCTCAGCCCCCGGCTTCGCAACCGGCTGCCCAGCCGGTTCACCATCGCCTCTCCGCCACCTCTCCGCCGGTTTTCGTTAGCCACTCCCTACACGCACGCCACGCCGCCCCGCCCGCCGCCGCGCCCCCTCTCTCCCGCGTCCCTGTTCGACGCCCGCCTGATCTCGATCAACAACGGCGACGGTTCTTCCTTGAAATTAACTAACCCGTCAATTAGCTTCGACTGCATGAACGCGAAATCCATCGCCGCCAGGCCGCGCGGGCGCCGCCCGTCGGTCGACGACTTCGACCTGCGCAACCACATGCTGGACGTGGCGACGCAACTGTTCGCCGAGCGCGGCATCGCCGCGACGACGGTCGCGCAGATCGCCGCCGCCGCCGGCGTCACGTCGGCGATGGTCCACTACTACTTCACGAATCGCGAGCAACTGCTCGACGCGATCGTCGAGGAGCGGCTCGCGCAGGCCATCGCGTTCGTGTGGCGGCCGACCGAGCCGCAGATCGAAAACGATCCGTTCGCGCTCGTCTCCGAGCTCGTCGACCGCTTCTTCGACGTCACGCGCCGCATGCCGTGGCTGCCGTCGATCTGGCTGCGCGAGATCGTCCATGAAGGCGGGCTGCTGCGCGAGCGGATGGTCCGGCGCATTCCGCTCGACCATGTCGGGCGCTTCGCCGAGCGCATCCGCGGCGCCCAGCAGGCCGGCACGCTGAACCCCGCGCTCGAGCCCGCGTTCCTGTTCCATTCGATCCTCGCGCTCGTGATGCTGCCGCTCGCGACCGCGAAACTGTGGCAAAGCGTACGCGGCCTGCCGCCGATCGACCGCGACGTGCTGCACCGCCACGTCCGCGCGCTGCTCGGGTCCGGCATGCAGCCGCCGGCCGCCGCGCGTCACACGCGGGCGCGCCCGCCGCGGAGCGCGTCGTGAACGCCGTCCGCGCATGGCCGCTCGCGCTGGCCGCGGCCGTTGCGCTGCTCGCCGGCTGCGGACGGTCGACGGACGACGGCGCGACCTACCAGGGCTATGTCGAGGGCGAATTCGTGTACCTGTCGTCGTCGCAGTCGGGCACGCTGACGCAGTTGGCGGTCGAACGCGGCCAGGCCGTCGCCGCGGGCACGCCCGCGTTCTCGCTCGAAGCCGTCAGCGAAGCGGCCTTGCTGCGGCAGGCGCAACACCAGCTCGCCGCCGCCCGCGCGCAACTTGCCGACCTGCAGACCGGCAAGCGCCCGCCGGAAGTCGCGGTCACGCAGGCGCAACTCGCCCAGGCCGCCGCGCAGGCCGCGCGCGCCGCCGCGCAACTCGCGCGCGACGAACGCCAGTACGCGGCCGGCGGCCTGTCGCAACAGCAGCTCGACGATTCGCGCACGTCCGCGCGGACCACCGCCGCGCAGGAGCGCGAACTGCGTCACCAGGTCGACGTCGCGCACCTGCCGGGCCGCGCGCAGCAGGTCGCCGCGCAGGCCGCACAGGTCGAAGCCGCGCAGGCGGCGGTCGCCGATGCGCAATGGAAGCTCGACCAGAAGCGCGTCGCCGCGCCGGCCGCCGGGCGCGTGTACGACACGCTGTACCGCGTCGGCGAATGGGTCCCGGCCGGCAATCCGGTAGTACAGATGCTGCCGCCGCAAAACCTGAAGGTGCGCTTCTTCGTGCCGGAAGCCGCGATCGCATCGCTCGCGCCCGGCCGGACGGTCGCGATTCACTGCGACGGCTGCGCCGCCGACGTGCCCGCGCGCATCACGTACGTGTCGAGCGAGGCCGAATACACGCCGCCCGTGATCTACAGCAACGAGAGCCGCACCAAGCTCGTGTTCATGATCGAGGCGCGCCCCGCCATGGCCGACGCGCCGAAGCTGCACCCCGGCCAGCCCGTCGCCGTGAGGGTGCGATGAACGCGCCGGGCGCGCCGTACGCGATCGACGTCGATCGCCTGAACAAGCGCTTCGGCGACAAGCACGTCGTCAAGGACGTGTCGCTGCGCGTCGCGCGCGGCGAGATCTTCGGCTTTCTCGGGCCGAACGGCAGCGGCAAGACCACCTCGATCCGGATGATGTGCGGCCTGCTCACGCCCGACTCGGGCAGCGGCACCTGCCTCGGCTACGACATCGTGCGCGACAGCGCGCAGATCAAGCGGCGCGTCGGCTACATGACGCAGCGCTTCTCGTACTGGGAAGACCTGTCGATCCGCGAGAACCTGGACTTCGTCGCCCGCGTGTACGGCATGCCCGACCGCAAGGCGGCCGTCGCGCGCGCCCTCGACGGGCTCGGCCTCGCAAGCCGCGCGGACCAGCTCACGAGCGCGCTGTCGGGCGGCTGGAAGCAGCGTCTCGCGCTGGCCGCGTGCATGCTGCACGAACCGGAGCTGCTGCTGCTCGACGAGCCGACCGCGGGCGTCGACCCGGCCGCGCGCCGCGACTTCTGGGAAGAACTGCACCGGCTCGCCGCGCAGGGCATTTCGGTGCTCGTCAGCACGCACTACATGGATGAAGCCGAGCGCTGCCACAAGCTCGCGTACATCGCGTACGGCGAGCTGCTGGCGCAAGGCACCGCCGCTGAGATCGTCGCGTCGCAGGGGCTCGCGACCCGCGCGATCACCGGCGCGCGCCTGGCCGAACTGTCCGCGCGGCTGCGCACGATGCCGGGCGTCGACCAGACGGTCGTGTTCGGCTCGGCGCTGCACGTGAGCGGCCGCGATCGCGTGCGCCTCGACGCGACGCTCGCGCAGGTCGCCGCGCACGCGGACGGCGCTGCGGCGCTGCAGGTCGCGCCGATCGACACCGGGCTCGAGGACGTCTTCATCTACATGATGGGGCACGCGTCCCGGCCGCCCGACGGAGCATCGTCATGAACGCGTGGGTACGCCTGCGCGAATCGTTCTCGGTCGCGCGCTGGTGGAGCATCGTGCTGAAGGAATTCCTGCAGCTGCGCCGCGACCGCGTGACGTTCGCGATGATCGTCGGCGTGCCGATCATCCAGCTCGCGCTGTTCGGCTTCGCGATCAACACCGATCCGAAGCACCTGCCGACCGCGGTGATCGTCGCCGACGCGAGCCCGTTCGCGCGCAGCTTCGTCGCCGCGATGCGCAATTCCGCGTACTTCGACCTCGTCGCGACGCTGCCCGACGAGGCGGCCGGCCGGCGCGCGCTCGCACGCGGCGAAGTGCTGTTCGTGCTGAGCGTTCCGGCCGATTTCTCGCGCCGGCTGCTGCGCGGCGAGCGCCCGTCGCTGCTCGTCGAGGCGGACGCGACCGATCCCGTCGCGACCGCGTCGGCGATCGGCGCGCTGACGGGCCTCGTGCAGCCCGTCGCGGACAAGGACCTGACGGGCCCGCTCGCGCACCTGAACGGCCGCCCGGCCGCGTTCGACGTGGTGCTGCACCGGCTGTACAACCCCGAGGGCATCACGCAATACAACGTCGTACCGGGCCTGATGGGCGTGATCCTGACGATGACGATGGTGATGATGACGGGCCTCGCGATCACGCGCGAACGCGAGCGCGGCACGATGGAGAACCTGCTCGCGACGCCCGTGCGGCCGCTCGAGGTGATGACGGGCAAGATCATCCCGTACGTGCTGATCGGGCTGATCCAGGTGTCGATCATTCTGGCGGCCGCCCGCTTCGTGTTCGAGGTGCCGTTCGTCGGCGGCGTGTTCGCGATCTACCTGTCCGCGCTGCTGTTCATCGCCGCGAACCTGACGGTCGGCATCACGCTGTCGTCGCTCGCGCAGAACCAGTTGCAGGCGATGCAGCTCGCGGTGTTCTACTTCCTGCCGAACATCCTGCTGTCGGGCTTCATGTTCCCGTTCGCCGGGATGCCGAAGTGGGCGCAGTTCATCGGCAACCTGCTGCCGCTCACCTACTTCAACCGGCTCGTGCGCGGCATCCTGCTGAAAGGCAACGGCTGGACCGACCTGTGGCCGTCGGTGTGGCCCGTCGCGCTGTTCACCGTCGTCGTGATGGGTGTCGCGCTGCGCTTTTACCGGCGCACGCTCGACTAGGACCCGACGATGAAACCGGCCTCGCATCGCACCGCTTTCGCCGCCCGCCGCTGCACGCTGGCCGCCGTCGCGCTGCTCGTCGCCGGCTGCGCGGTCGGGCCGGATTTCCGCCAGCCGGATGCGCCGGCCACGCCGCACTACACGCACGACGCGATGCCGGCGACGACGGCCGCCGCCGGCGGGCCGGCCGGCGACGCGCAAACCTTCGCGTCCGCCGCGCACACGCCACGGCGCTGGTGGACGCAGTTCGGCTCCGACGCGCTCAACCGGCTCGTCGACACCGCCTGGCAAGACAGCCCGACGCTCGCCGAAGCCCGCGCGCGGCTCGACGAAGCGCGGCAGAACCATGCGGCCGAGGCCGGTGCGACGATGCTGCCGAGTGTCGACGCGAACCTGTCCGCCACGCGCGAGAAGGTCGATACGACCGCGTTCGGCTTGCCGGCCAACGTGCCGAACCCGGGGCCGTTCACGCTGTACGACGCATCGGTGAGCGTGTCGTACGTGCTCGACGTATTCGGCGGCAACCGGCGCGCGCTCGAAGCGCTGCGCGCGCAGGTCGACTACCAGGCGTACACGCTCGACGCCGCGCGCCTGACGCTCGCGGGCAACGTCGTCGCCACCGCGATCCTGCGCGCGTCGCTGGCGCGGCAGGTCGCGCTCACGCGGCAGCTCGTCGACGCGCAGGCGCGACAGTTGCGCATCGTCGACGCGCGCTTCGCGGCGGGCGGCGTGTCGCGGGCCGACGTGCACGGGCAACGCGTGCTGCTCGCGCAAACGCAGGCGTCGCTGCCGCCGCTCGCGGCGCGCCTCGCGCAGGCCGGCCACCGGCTCGCGATCCTGCTCGGCACGCCGCCGTCCGACGCGGCGCTGCCCGACCTCCCGCTCGATGCGCTCGCGTTGCCGCGTACGTTGCCCGTCGCGCTGCCGTCGACGCTCGCGCGCGAACGGCCCGACATCCGCGCGGCCGAAGCCGTGCTGCACCAGGCGAGCGCAAACGTCGGCGTGGCCACCGCGAACCTGTATCCGCGTTTTTCGATTTCCGCGGGGATCGGCTCGGAGCGCACGCGCATCGCGGATATCGTGAGCGGGCTCAACGTGTGGAACGTCGGGCTCGGCCTGACGCAGCCGCTCTTTCACGGCGGCGAACTGCACGCGAAGAAGCGTGCGGCCGAGGCCGCGTACGACGCCGCGTTCGCGAGCTATCGCGAAACCGTGCTGGAAGCGCTGCAGCAGGTGGCCGACGCGCTGCGCGCGGTCGAACACGACGCGGCCGCGTTGCAGGCGCGAGACACGGCCGCACGGGAAGCGACGGCAAGCAACGCCATCGCGGCCGATCGTTACGCGGCGGGCGGGATCAGTACGTTCGACCTGCTCGACGCACAGCGGCAGGCGTTGCAGGCCGCGCTCGACCGTACGCGGGCGCAAGCCGACCGGCTGACGGATACGGCGGCGTTGTTTCAGGCACTGGCGGGGAGCTGGACGGAAGACGCGGCGCAGTGATCGCGCCGGACGGCGCTGAAACGGGCAGGATGCCGACGAGCTATGCGCAACCGTGCGTCAGACCCGGCTTTCATCGCCGACCGCTTCCGTTCGACGGCGGCCGGTCACGCAATCCCGCATGCACACATGCACGCAAACCAGCGCACCCAATAAAAAAACCGGCCCGAAGGCCGGTTTTTCATACCGCCTGCCGCAAGCGGCGCTCGCGCGCCGCGCGACATCAGAAGCGGTGGATCAGACCGACGCCGAGGCCGATCTGGTTCTGCTTCGAACCTGCGCCCACGCCGTCGCCGATCGACGTCGTAGCGGCGATGATGCCGCCCGTCGGGGTCAGCGTGTTGCCGCTTGCGTGCTGGTAAGCCTCAACTGCGTACAGGCCCGTGCGCTTCGACAGGCTGTAGTACTGCGACACCGTGACCTGGTGGTACTTGGCCGAGCTGGTGATGCCGTTCGACTGCGTTGCCGCCGTGTACGAGTAGCCTGCCGCGAAGTCCCACTGAGCCGATGCCTTCCAGTGCAGCACGGCGCCTGCCGTGTTGAAGATCGCCGTGTTCTTGAAGCCCGACAGCGTGCCCGGGATGTACTGCACGTTCGAGAACGACGCCGAAATGTCCCACGACGGCGTGAACTGGTAGCCAGCCGTGACCGCCACGCGCTGTTGCGACTGCGCGTACTGGTAGCCGTTGTTGATCGACGACACCGCCGGCTCGACGCCGTTGGTACCTGCCGCGTTCAGGCCGTTCTGCGTGGTCGAGTTCGCGCCCCATGCGCCGCCGCCGAGCGACGCGTTGTTGACCTTCTGATAGCCGACCGCGATGCCTGCCGGGCCGTTCAGGTACTGGACCGCCGCGCTCCACGTCGAGCCGCGGTTCGTCGCGCCCGCGACGCCGCCGAACGAGTACGAACCGCCGACCGTGAAGCCGTAGAACTTCGGCGACATGTACACGAGCGAGTTGTTCGCGCGGTAGCTGGTATCCAGCGAGTCGATATCGCCCGGGTGCGCGCCGTAGTAGCCCGTCAGCCAGGTCGTCGGGCTGTACGGCGACAGCAGCGTGTAGTACGCCGTGTACTGACGGCCGGCCGTCAGCGTACCGTACGTGGCGTTGGTCATACCGACCCATGCCTGACGCGTGAAGATGCCGTTGGTCCACTGCGACGAGCCGTTAGCCGTGTTGACGCCCGCTTCCAACTGGAAAATCGCCTTCGTGCCGCCGCCGAGATCTTCGCTGCCCTTCAGGCCGAAGCGGCTGCCTGCCCACACGCCGGTGGACATCTGCACCTTCGAGTGACCACCCGTGGTCGCGCCGGTCGCCGACGAGTTGTTCTGGTAGGCGATACCGTTATCGACGATACCGTACAGGGTTACGCTGCTCTGGGCGTGGGCGGCGGTAGCGGCTGCAAGGCCAGCTGCCGTCATGGCGACAGCGACGCGCTTTTTCATTGATTCTCCGTCCTCAAAGAATGATTTCTTTTGTGGTGTGGTTTTGTGACTGACACATGTGCGAGTACATGCCGACGCGATTCTGACGGATTACCAATTGTTTCCCAACCTGTGCAGTCGGTCATCGTATGATCGACGCAACGCGCGGGTTCACCAAACGGTTACGTAACACCTTGAAACGCTTGACTGGCGGGCCTTTCCGGCATTTCCCGGTGAAAACCCTAGCTTTACATTTTTACGGGTGCAACGCGCTCCGTCGGATGTCGTCAGATGCCTTCGGCGAAATATCTTCTTACAAAAACGTGATCGCGGCTGACGCTGCGATTCACGTCGCCGCGCAGGATCGCCGACGTTCATGACACCCACGTTTCGCGAAACGAAATAATGAAAACGTTTCAGCGGGTGTTGGGGAAATCGGACAGGAACGGCCCAGCGAGCGCGGGCCGAGGGGGCGACGCCGGCACCTGGCGTGCCGGCATCGTTCAGCGCGCCGCGGGCTGCACGAGCCGCGCGTTCACCGCAGCGGCGAGCGCGCCCGTGCGCGCCCGGATCGCCGCATTCGAGCCGACGAGCGCGAGCGACGAGGCCATGATCCGGTAGATGCGCTTTCTCGGCACCTTGGCCGGCCTGGCCGGATCGAGCCACGCGTCGTGGGCGGCCAGCAGTTCGAGCGTTTCGAGGCCGATCATGATCGGCCACAGGCACGCGAGCCGCAGCCGCACGAAGCGGCGCGGGATCGCGAGCGTATACAGGCACGCGTCGCGATACTGGTCGAGCGTCACGCGCAGCAGGTCGACCAGCACGCCGCGCGCGCGCGCCGACGCGTCGGACGACATCAGGTCGGCAACGCCCAGCCCGTGCCCGCCCAGCACGTCGTCGGGCAGGTAGCAGCGGCCGATGCGCAGATCCTTCGCGCAATCGCGCAGGATGTTGGTCATCTGCAACGCCTTGCCGAACCGGATGCCCTTCTCGCGCATGTCCGGCAAGTCCCAGCGCCGCGCGGCACGCGTATGCATGCCCGTCATGTCGGTCCAGAACTCGCCCACGCAGCCGGCGACGAGATACGTGTAGCGATCGAGCGCGTCGCGCGTCGGCAACGACGCGACCTGCCCCGACTGCTCGTCCGGGAAGGTGCGCAGGTCGAACTCCATCCCGGCCGTCAGCGTCGCGACCACCTTGCGGATCGACGCGCTGTCCGCTTCCGGCTGGGTGCGCAGCAGCGCGAGCATCGGCTCCATCGAGCCGAGCAGCACCAGTTCGTGCGAATCGGTCTGCATCCGCGTCACGTCGTCGAGCGAGCGCGCCAGCGCCGCGCCGTCGCCGAGCCGCTCGATCTCGTTGCGCAGGTCGGTCAGCAACGCCGCCCGGCGATCGGGCGCGACGAGCGCCGTGTCGGCGATCGTGTCGGCCGCGCGCGCGAGCAGGTACGCGAGGCCGACCGGGTCGCGCATGCCGTCGGGCAGCACGCGCAGCGTCAGGTAGAAGGAGCGGGAAACATTCTTCAGCAGGTCGCCGAGCAGGAAGGCGGAATCGGTTCGGGTCGTCATGGATCGGGAAGAATCGGCCGGCGCGGGCCCCGGCCCCAGACGGGCGCCGGACGCCCGCGCCGGGCCGCGAGTCGCCGCATCGTCGCGCCGGACGGGCGTCGGCCCCGGCGCGGCGATGCAAAATTCCCGCAAGTTTAGTGCATCCGGCACGCCGCCTGCCCGAGACGCGCCGAAAGCCGCACGCGCGGAGCCGCCCCGACCGGCCCCGATACGGGTATCGCGCCCCGATAAAACAAAATGGAAAGCATGAAGTAATACATATGTAATTATTCGGTGCGACGATCGCGTCCCGATCTAATCCGCGTCGCACGGCAGACTGCTGCACGGCCGGAGCGACCGCCCTTTTCCGACTCCCGTTTCGAAGGTTCACCGACATGCTCTTCAAGCGCCCGACCGCCCTGCGCTGCATCCCGTTCGCCTGTGCCGCCGCCCTCCTGCTCGCCGCATGCGGCGGCGACGACCTGAGCGCCGATCCCACCCGGCCGATTTCCGCGAAGGTCCAGGTGGTCGGCCATCGCGGCGCGAGCGCGCTGCGCCCCGAACACACGCTCGCGTCGTACCGCAAGGCGATCGAGGACGGCGCGGACGTGATCGAGCCCGATCTCGTGTCGACCCGCGACGGCGTGCTCGTCGCCCGCCACGAGAACGAGATCTCGGGCACGACCAACGTGTCGACGCTGCCGCAGTTCGCGAACCGCAAGGCGACCAGGACCATCGACGGCACGCAGCTGACGGGCTGGTTCACCGAGGATTTCACGCTCGCCGAACTGAAGACGCTGCGCGCCCGCGAGCGCATTCCGCAGGTACGCCCCGCGAACACCGCGTACAACGACCAGTTCGAAATCCCGACCTTCGACGAGATCGTCGCGCTCGCGAAGCAGATGTCCGCGCAGACCGGCCGCACGATTCACCTGTATCCGGAGACCAAGCATCCGACCTACTTCCAGTCGATCGGCCTGCCGCTTGAAGACCGTCTCGTCGACGCGCTGCTGAAGGATTCGTACACGGCCCGCACCGCGACCGTCTACATCCAGTCGTTCGAAGTCGCGAACCTGAAGGCGATCCGCAACCGGATCAAGTCGAGCCAGCCGAACTGGAAGCTCGTGCAGTTGATGGACGAAGCCGGCCAGCGCCCGTACGACTTCGTGAAAGCGAACGACAAGCGCACCTACGGCGACCTGTCGACGCGCGACGGCATGCGCGAGATCGCGACCTATGCGAACGGCGTCGGCCCGTACAAGACGTCGATCATCACGGTCGCGGCGGACGGCACGCTGCAGCAGCCGACGCCGTACGTGCGCTACGCGCACGAGGCCGGCCTCGTCGTGCATCCGTACACGTTCCGCCCGGAGAACAACTTCCTGCCCGCATCGCTGAAGGACAGCGGCACGCCGGCCGCGCGCAACACCGCCGGCTCGGTGCGCGAGATCCAGGCGTACCTGCGCGCGGGCATCGACGGCTTCTTCACCGACGATCCGGCGGTCGGCCGCACGGCCGTCGATACGTTCAAGCGCTGAGCGCGCCGGACGCCAACCGTTCGCGGCCAAGGGCGCGGCGCATCGCAGGCCGCGCCGCGCCCGGTGGCGCGGCAGCGGTCAGATCACGTTGAAATGATGCGTGCCGTCGCGCTTCAACTGGTCGACCAGCCCGTATTCCCAGTCGAGATACGCCTGCATCGCGGCGGCCGCGTTGTCGGTGCCTTCGTACGGGCGCCGGTAGCGGTCGATGCGCGGTGACGCGAGGCGCGTCTCGCCGCTTTCGAGCGGCAGCCCGGCCTCGATCCAGGCGGCCGTGCCGCCGGTCAGCACCGCAATGCCGGCGGATGCCGGCAGCAGCGCGCGGGCGTCGTCCGCCGCGAAGCGCGCGAGCAGGCTCGATCCGCACGTGAACACGTAGCGCCGCGCGGGCGGAATCGCCGCGAGCGCGTCGCGCAGCAGCGCGCGCACGGCAAACCACGCGCCCGGAACGTGGCGCGTCACGTAGTTCGCGCTGGCCGTCACGTCGACGATCGCAAGCTCGCCGGGCGCGGCCTCCTTCAGCCAGCCCGCGAGCGTCGCGGGCGACACGTCGGTCACGGGCGGCGTCGCCGGCACGTCGCGCGGCGGCTGGCCGCGCTCGCCGAACGCCTGCGCGCCGGCCGGCTCGACGACCCGCACGTCCCAGCCCATCTGCGCGAGCCACGATGCGGTCATGTCCGCCCGCACGCCGTCGTCGTCGGCGAGCACGATCCGCGCGCCGCGCACGGCGGCGTGATGGTCGGTCTCCTGCACGAGCTGGCCGCCCGGCGTGCTCAGGAAACCCGGCAGATGGCCGGCCTCGTATTCCTCCGGCGTGCGCACGTCGAAGCGGTACAGCGTGCGGCCCGGCTCGTCGAGCGCGGCGACGTCCGCCAGCGCGATGCGCGGCACGCCCGCGCGTTCGGCCACCGCGCGTGCCGCCGCGCGCGCCTCGGCGCGCTGCGTCGCGTCGATGTCGTCCGGAAAGCGTCGCGCGGCGCCGCGCTCGAGCGTCTGCCCCGCCAGCGTCCAGCCGATCGTGCCGTTGCGCAGCGCGGCGACCGGATTCGGCAGCCCCGCGTTCACCAGCGACTGCGTGCCGATGATGCTGCGCGTGCGGCCCGCGCAGTTGACGACCACCTGCGTCGCCGGGTCCGGCGCGAGCGCGCGCACGCGCAGCACGAGTTCCGCGCCCGGCACGCTCGTCGAGGTCGGGATGTTCATCGTCTGGTATTCGTCGAAACGGCGCGCATCGACGATCACGACGTCGGCCTTCGCGTCGATCAGCGCCTGCACCTCCTGCGCGGACAGCGACGGCGTGTGCCGTTCGGCCTCGACCCATTCGCCGAACGACTTGCTCGGCACGTTCACGTCGATGAACAGCTCGCCGCCCGCGGCGAGCCAGCCCGCGAGGCCGCCGTCGAGCAGCCGCACGTCGGTGTAGCCGAGTCGCGCGAGCTGCGCGGCCGCGCGCGGTGCGAGATCCTCGCCGCCCGCCTCGCCGAACACGACGATCGGCGTATCGCGGCGCGGAATCCGCGTCCACGCGTCGAGTTCGAGCTTCGACAGCGGAAAATTGGCGGCCCACAGCGGGTGGCCCTGCGCGTACGGATCTTCCTCGCGTACGTCGATCAGCGCGATCTCGTCGCGGGCCAGCAGGCGCGCGCGCACGTCCTGGTACGACGCGACGGGAAAGCGGGAAGTGGAATCGGCGGATTGCGTCACGGTGTCTGTGTCTCGAATACGTTGATGTCGTTGAAAAAATGCGGAACGGTCGAATCATGGCCCCGCCTGGGCGGGCCCGGCGTCAGGCGTTCGAATACCCCGATACGAAAGGCTTCACGGTGCCGTCGTCCAGGTACACCGCGCGCTCGACCTTGCCGATGTTCGCGCCGTACACGTGGATGCTGATCGACACCCGGTCGGCGAACGCATTGGTCACGCGATGGACGTCGCCGATGCGCGGCGACACGGCCTCGACCTCGCCGGGCTGCAGCCGCACCGCGTCGCCCGCCGGCACGGGCCGGCCGGCCGCGTCGAACCGGTACGGCTGCGAGTACTCGCCGCCGCGCAGCATCCCGATCAGCCCCCACACGGTGTGGTCGTGGATCGGCGTCGTCTGGCCGGGCCCCCACACGAAGCTGACGACCGAAAACCGCTCGTCGGGATCGAGATGCAGCAGGTATTGCCGGTAGCGCGCCGGATCGGGCTCGGCGAACGCGTCGGGCAGCCAGTCGTCGCGTTCGACCAGCGCGGCGAGCAACGCGCCGCCCTCGTCCAGGATGCGCGCCTCGTTCGCGCCGGACGCGAGCAGCGTGCCCAGACCGTCGACGAACGGACGCAGCGGCGTGCGATGCAGCGAAAGCGTACTCATCGGCTGGCTCCTCGAATATGATGCCGAATATGATGGATCGTCATGATGCACCCGAAAGACCATGCAGAACAAACATGAAAATTAGCGATATCGATGCTTTTGCAGCGGTCGTCCGCTGCCAGACCCTGAGCCAGGCCGCGGCCGAACTCGGCATGACGCAGCCCGCGATCACGCGGCGCGTCCAGAATCTCGAGGAAGCGCTCGGCGTGATCCTGCTCGATCGCAACACGAAACCGCCGCGCCCGACCGACATCGGCCGGCAGGTCTTCGAGCAGTGTCGCGCGATCCTGCGCGAAGTCGACGCGCTGCGCGAGTTGACGGCCGGCGAGCAGCCGCCCGCCGGCGCATTCCGGATCGGGCTCACGCAGGGGCTCGGCGAGCTGATGCTGCCCGCGCTGATCGCGGAGCTCGCCGCGCAATGGCCCGCGCTCGCGACGCAGGTCACGACCGCGTGGGGCGGCATGCTCGTCGAGCGCGTCGCCCGCCGGGAACTCGATGCGGCGCTCGTGTTCCTCGCGCGCGAGATGGCGCTGCCGGCCCAGGTCGAAGGCGAACGGCTGCTGGCCACGCGGCTCGTCGCGGTCGGCCGCAAGGGCGACTGGCCGCGGCGCAGCTACCGGCTCGCCGATTGCCACGCGCGCGGCTGGGTGCTCAATCCCGACGGCTGCGGCTTTCGCGCGGGCCTGCGGCGCGCGCTCGACGCGCAGGGCCTGCCGATGCCGGTCACGCTCGACACCTACAGCCGCGACCTGCAACTGCAGAGCGTCGCGAACGGCTTCGGCATCGGGCTGATGCCGCTGCCGCTCGTCGAAGGCAGCCCGCTGCGCGACGCGCTCGACATCGTGCCGCTCGCCGACTTCAAGCCGCAGGTCGATCTGTGGCTGCTGCGCCGGCCCGATGCGGCCCGTTTCGGTGCGCCGCTCGCGGCCGTCGCCGCGCATGCGCGCACGGCGTTCGCGCTGCCCGAGCAGGCTCAAGGCAAGGCGGCGTGACCGCGCAGGGCGGCAGCGCCCCGCCCGGCCGGCCCATGCGGCCGCCCGGCGCGGCTCATGCATCGCTTCGACCGCGTCCGGCCTCGCGGCCCGGCACCCCGCCCGCCGCTGCCGTCGTCTCGTCCCGGCTCACCGCTTCCAGCACCGCCCGCCCGGCCGCCACCGCGATCGCGTCGTCCTGCGGCGTATGCACGCGGCTGCACAGCACGTCGCGATAGTGGCGTTCGAGCGGGTTGGTCCGGCTCAGCCCGTGATTGCCCGACAGCTTCAGCGCCTGCTCGACCGCCCGAATCGCATGCTCGGTGACGGTCCGCTTCACGAGGCCGCTCGTCGTGACCGGCGGCGCATGGCCCGCATCGGTGCGCGCGATGTGGTCGTCCAGCAGCACGCGGTTCGCATGCAGCCAGCCCTCGATTTCGCCGACCGCCTCCTGCACGCGCGGCAGCGTCGCGAGCGGCGCGCCCAGCCCGCTCGGCGCGCGGGTCGTCACGAACCCGGTCAGCCAGTCGCGCGACGCGCGCGCCACCGCGTCGTACAGGCTGCCGAGCAGCGCGACCATCCACGCCTGCTGGTCGGCCTGCGCGTCGGCATCCGCATGGGTTGCCGCCGAAACGGCCCAGGCGTCCGGCGCGCGGACGTCCACCGCGTGATCGGCCGGCAGCCGCACGTCGTCGAACACGACCTCGTGGCTGCCTGACGCTCGCAGGCCGAGGTGATTCCAGCTTTCGATCACGCGGATGCGATCGCCGTCCGCGTCGCGGTCGCGCGGCACGAGAAACACGCCGACCCGCGGCTGCGGCTCGTCGGTGCGCGCCCACACGGCCAGCCAGCGCAGCGCCGGGATTCCGGTGCTGTACAGCTTGTGGCCGGACAGGCGCCAGCCGTCGCCGTCGCGGCGCGCGACGGTTTCCGGCAGGCCGCCGCGCGACGGCGAACCGAGCGCGGGCTCGACCCGCAGCGCGTTGATCAGCGCCCCGTGCGACACCGCGCTGTCGAACACCGCGCGCCGCACCTGCGCGGGCCAGCGGTTGTCGGCACGGCCGAGCGCGCGATGCTGCAGATAGGTCATCGTCAAGACCAGCGCGGTCGCCGGGTCCGCGTGCGCGACGGCGGCCACGATCCGGCTCGCCCGCGCGAGCGTCGCGCCGGCGCCGCCGTGCTCGCGCGGCACGACCTGCGCGATCAGCCCCGCGCGCTGCAGCCGCGCGAAGTTCTCGTGCGGGAAACGGCCGTCGACGTCGTTGCGGGCCGCATCGGCGGCCAGCTCCGGCGCGAGGCGGTCGAGCAGCGCGGCGATGCGTGCGTCGTCGGCATCGTCGGTGGGCAGAAGGCGCAGCGACGGCGGCTGCGGCAAGGGCGTGGAAGCGGCAAGGCTGGCGGACATCGAGACGAATTCCCTGGGTCGGACGGATAGGCGGCAAGCACGGCAAGGGCCGCAACCGCGGCGATCGAGCGCCGCGCGGCGCGGCCGCCCGCGGAGCCCGCGGAACCGGCAAAACGGACGGAACGCGCGGGCGCCCGCGCGCCCGATCGTTCGCGAGCCCACAGCGTATGCGCTGCCCGGACGCGCCCAAACCATGCAAATCTGATATTCAAATCGGGATTGATTATTTCCGTTCCGCATGATCCCGGCGTTAACCTGCGCTCCATTCCTGCCCGGCCGCGTGCCGGGACGTCCCTGCACCGGAGACCCAGATGAGCGTCGAATTCATCGGCATGATCCAGAGCCAGAAGCAGTCGGAAATCCACCCGCCGTCAGGCCCGACGGTCGACCCCGACTACGTGCGCGACTTTGCGCGCGCCCACGAGACGGCCGGCTTCGACCGGATCCTCGTGCCGCATCACTCGACCGGGCCGTCGGCGACGTTGACGATCGCATTCGCGGCGGCCGCGACCGAGCGCATCCATTTCATGCTCGCGCATCGTCCTGGCTTCACCGCGCCGACGCTCGCCGCCCGGCAGATCGCGACGCTCGACCAGTTCAGCCGCGGCCGGCTCGCCGTGCACTTCATCTCCGGCGGCTCGGACGCCGAGCAGCAGCGCGACGGCGACTTCCTCGACCACGACGCGCGCTATGCGCGCACCGACGAATACCTCGGCATCCTGCGGCGGATCTGGACCGAGACGCAGCCGTTCGATCACGACGGCGCGCACTACCGGTTCACGCAGGGCTTTTCGGAAGTGAAGCCGCTGCAGCAGCCGCACGTGCCGATCTACTTCGGCGGCGCGTCGGAAGCCGCGCTCGCGGTGGCCGGCAAGCACGCGGACGTCTACGCCCTGTGGGGCGAATCGCTCGACCAGGTGCGCGACCTGACGACGCGCGTGCGCGCCGAAGCCGCCCGGCACGGCCGGCAGGTGCGTTTCTCCGTGTCGTTCCGCCCGATCCTCGCCGCGACCGAGGACGAAGCCTGGGCGCGCGCGCATCGCATCCTCGACGAAACGCGCCGGCTGCGCGAAGCGGCCGGCCTCGGCGCCGGCGGCCCGCAACAGAGCGAAGGCGCGCGCCGCCTGCTGGCGGCCGCCGAACGCGGTTCGCGCGTCGACAAGCGGCTGTGGACCGAGATCGCGAAGCTCACCGGCGCGCGCTCGAATTCGACGGCGCTCGTCGGCACGCCCGAACAGGTCGCCGACGCGCTGCTCGACTACTACGACCTCGGCGTCACGACCTTCCTGATCCGCGGTTTCGATCCGCTCGAGGATGCGATCGACTATGGCCGCGAACTGATTCCGCGCGTGCGCGATGCGGTCGCCGCGCGCGACGCGGCCCGCCACGCCGCCTGATCCGACCGGAGACCCACACGATGTCCGCCGTTCTGTCCACGCCCGAGCGCACCGCGTCGGGCCTCGTCCTTGCCGACACGCCACGCCAGCATTTCTGGTTCGACCCGCCCGCGCCGCGCGCCGACGTCGCCGCCGAACGCCGCCATCGGCAGGAACGGCTCGCGGGCGCGTTCCGCCTGTTCGCGCGCGCCGGTTTCGCGCAAGGCCTCGCCGGCCACATCACCGCGCGCGATCCCGAACTGCCCGACCACTTCTGGGTGAATCCGCTCGGCGTGCATTTCTCGCAGATCAAGGTGTCCGACCTGCTGCTCGTCAACGCCCGCGGCGAAACGGCGATCGGCACGCGGCCGCTGAACAAGGCCGCGTTCGCGATCCATGCGGCGATCCACGAAGCGCATCCGCAGGTCGTCGCCGCCGCGCATACGCATTCGACCTACGGCAAGGCATGGTCGACGCTCGGCCGTCCGCTCGATCCGCTCACGCAGGACGCCTGCGTGTTCTACGAAGACCACGCGCTGTTCGACGACTTCACGGGGATGGTCGTCGACACGAGCGAAGGCGCACGGATCGCCCACGCGCTCGCGAAGCCGGACGGCGGCACGCACAAGGGCGCGATCCTGAAGAACCACGGAATCCTGACCGCCGGCCCGACGGTCGAGGCCGCCGCCTGGTGGTACCTCGCGCTCGACAACGCCGCGCATACGCAGTTGCTGGCCGAGGCGGCCGGCACGCCGCAGCCGATCGACCACGCGACCGCGCGCCATACGCACGGCCAGATCGGCGGCCCCGACGGCGCGCTGCATGCATTCGACAGCCTGTTCGCGCGCGTCGTCGCCGACGAACCCGACCTGCTCGACTGAACGCCATCCCGCACGACCGGAGACCGACGACATGACCCGCACCACCGCACCCGCGCCCGACGACACCCGCCGCAGGCTGCTGCGCGCGGCAGGCGCCGCCGCGCTCGCCGCGCCGGCGATCACGCTCGGCCGCAAGGCCTGGTCCGCGCCGCCGCTGAAGAAGCTCACGTTCGCGTGGAACCAGAACGCGTTCTGCCTGACGCCGATCGTCGTCGCGCAGGAACGCGGCTTCTTCGAGAAGAACGGCCTGAAGGTCGACCTGATCAACTACAGCGGCTCGACCGACCAGCTGCTCGAATCGATCGCGACCGGCAAGGCCGATGCCGCGGTCGGGATGATCCACCGCTGGCTGAAGCCGCTCGAAGCCGGCTTCGACGTGAAGATCATCGGCAGCTCGCACGGCGGCTGCGTGCGGCTCGTCGGCGCGAAGGCGGCCGGCGTCACGACGCTGCAGGCGCTGAAGGGCAAGACGGTCGGCGTCAGCGACCTGGCCGCGCCCGGCAAGCATTTCTTCTCGATCCTGCTCGCGAAGAACGGCATCGATCCCGAGCGCGACATCACGTGGCGGCAGTATCCGGCCGACCTGCTCGGCGTCGCGGTCGACAAGGGCGAGATCCACGCGATCGCCGACGGCGACCCGAACCTCTATCTGCTCGAGAAGCGCAGCAACGGCGCCTATACGGAGCTGGCGACGAACCTGTCCGGCGAATACGCGCGCAAGGTGTGCTGCGTGATCGGCGCGCGCGGCGACCTCGTGCGCAACGACCGGCCGTCGGCCGCCGCGCTCGCGCGCTCGATCGTGCAGGCCACCGAGTTCACGCACGACAACCCGAACGAAGCCGCGAAGGTGTTCGCGAAGTATTCGCCGAAGATCAGCCCCGACGACCTGCGCAAGCTCTACGCGACGCTCACCTACACGCACCACCCGACCAACGTCGACCTGCAGCAGGAAATCGCGTTCTATGCGGACGATTTCCGCCGCATCAACGTGCTGAAGAAAAGCACGGACCCGCAGCGCTTCGCGCAGCAGGTTTATGCAAACGTGCTGGGGTGACGCGATGTCGACGATCGAACACGCTCCCCCCTCGCGCGCCGGCGCCGCCGCGCCGGCCGGCGGCAGTACCGCCCCTTCCGCGGCCCGCGACGCCTGCACGGCCTGCGAGGCCACGCTGGCGGCCGACGCCCGCCGCGCGCGCTTCTGGCCGACCGGCCTCGCCGCCGCGCTCGCCTGGGCCGCGCTCGGCGCGCTCACGCACCTGTGGCCGAACCGCATCGTCGGTTTCAGCGACTGGGCGTACACCGATACGTTCGGCACGGCCGCGTGGACCGTCGCGGCGCTGCTGCTCGCCGCCGCGACGCTCGGCCATCTCGTGCCCGCGACGCGCACGCGGCTCGCGCGCGTGCGCCCGGCCGGCCCGTGGCTCGTCGCGCTGCCGCTCGTGCTCGCCGCCTGGGAAATCCTCACCGCGAAGACCGGCTGGCTGCCGACGCCGTTCTTCGCGCCGCCGCAGGCGCTGATCGAGGTGTACGTCGACGACTGGCCGCGCCTGCTCGGCAGCGCCGGCAACACGCTGAAGCTGCTCGCGCTCGGCTTCGCGTACGGCGTCGCGGTCGGTTTCGCGGTCGGCGTCTCGATCGGCTGGTCGCGCCGGATCGGCTACTGGGTGCATCCGGTGCTGCGCGTGCTCGGCCCCGTGCCGGCCACCGCGCTGCTGCCGCTCACGTTCTACTTCTTCCCGTCGAGCTACTCGGCCGCCGCGTTCCTGATCGCGCTGGCGACCGGCTTCCCGGTCGCGGTGCTCACCTGGTCGGGGGTCGCGAGCGTGAACAAGCAGTACTACGACGTCGCGCGCACGCTCGGCGCGAACGCGCGCTTCCTCGTGCTGCGCGTCGCGATTCCGGCCGCGCTGCCGCACGTGTTCGTCGGCATCTTCATGGGGCTGAGCGCGTCGTTCACCGTACTGGTCGTCGCCGAGATGATGGGCGTCAAGTCGGGGCTCGGCTGGTATCTCAGCTGGGCGCAGGGCTGGGCATCGTACGTGAACATGTATGCGGCGCTGATCGTGATGGCGCTGCTGTTTTCCGGGCTGATCGCGCTGCTGTTCGCGGTGCGCGACCGTGTGCTCGCGTGGCAGAAGGGAACCGTCAAATGGTAAGCGCCGCCGTACTCGAAGAACCGTCCGTTGCCGCCGCGCCCGCCGCCACGCCGCGCGGCGCACGCATCGACATCCGCCGCGTGAGCCATGCGTTCGACGGCCCCGGGGGCCCGCTGCCGGTGCTCGACGACGTCACGCTGTCGGTCGCGGCCGGCGAATTCGTCGCGCTGCTGGGCCCGAGCGGCTGCGGAAAGTCGACGCTGCTGCGCCTCGTCGCGGGCCTCGACGCCGCGCGGCAAGGCACGATCGCGCAGGACGGCGCGCCGATCGCGCAGCCCGATCCGTCGCGCATCGTCGTGTTCCAGGATCCGACGCTGTACCCGTGGCGGCGCGTGCGTGCGAACGTCGCGCTCGGACTCGAGGCGCGCGGCGTGGCGCGCACCGCGCAGCACCGCGTCGACGATGCGCTCGCGCGCGTCGGGCTGCAGGATTTCGCGAACGTGTTCCCGCATCAGTTGTCCGGCGGAATGGCGCAGCGCGTCGCGCTCGCCCGAGCGCTCGTCAACGATCCGCGCCTGCTGATTCTCGACGAGCCGCTCGGCAAGCTCGATTCGCTGACGCGGCTCACGATGCAGGCCGAACTCACTGCGCTGTGGCAGCGCGACGGGTTTTCCGCGCTGCTCGTCACGCACGACGTCGAGGAAGCGTTGTTCCTCGCGCAGCGCGTGATCGTGTTCGGGCCGCGCCCGGCGCGGATCGTCGCCGAATTGCGCGTCGACCTGCCCTACCCGCGCCATCGCGGCGACCCGCGCCTCGCGGCGCTGCGCCACGAGGCGCTGCGCCATCTCGGACTCGATGCGAGCTGGTAGATGCGCGGTGCGGTTCGACGATCGGCCGCTGCCCGGCGGAGACGCACGCGATGAATGCACCGCCGTTCTCCGACTGGGCGCTCGCGTTCCTGCAACTGCTGTATCGCGCGCAAACGGCATTGGCGCGCGTGCTGCATGCGGTCGGCCTGACCGGCGACGCCGACGGCCAGGCCGCGTGGCCGTGGCTGCATCGCGTCGCGCTCGAAACGCTGCGCATCGATGCGGGACTCACGCGGCAACTCGCGTGTGCGTTCGCGGCGACGGCGCTCGCGGCGGTGCTCGGCTTCGTCGCGCTCGCTTCGCGCCGGCTGCGTGTCGCCTCCGCGCTCGCGGCGCTCGCCGCCGCATGGTTCGCCCCGTGGCCGCCGTCGTCACTGTGGCTCGCCCCCGCCGTGCCGACGAGCTTCCAGCGCGATCCCGCGCCGTTCTCGGTGGCGAACGTGATGCGCGGCGCACACCTGTATGCGCAACACTGCGCGGCCTGCCACGGCGCGGACGGCCGCGGCGAAGGGCCGCTCGCCGCCACGCTCGCGCACTGGCCGCCGACCTTCGCCGGTACGCTGCTCGCCCGTCGTCTCGACGGCGAGCTGTTCTGGCGCGTACGCCACGGCACGCACGACGAACGCGGCGCATCGACGATGCCCGGCTTCGCGGCGACGCTCGACGCGCAGGACACGTGGGCCGTGCTCGACTACCTGAAAGCGCTGGCCGCGGGCAGCGGCGCGCAAGCCGAGGGCGCGTGGCCCGTGCCGGTGCCGTTGCCCGCGCTCGACGTGCGTTGCGGCGCCGCCGCGCCGCAACCGCTCGAGCGCTGGCGCGAAGGCCAGCGCGTGCGCATCGTCGCGCTTGCGCCGGATGCCGCGCCGCCGCCCGAGGATGCGCGCTGGCAGACCTTGCTCGTCACCGCGCGCGGCGCGCCCGTGCCGCCGGCCACCGGCACGCGGGCGAACTGCGTCGCGGCGACGCCCGACGCGTGGCTCGCGTTCGCGACGATCGCGGGCGTGGCGCCCGAGGCCCTCGGCGGCACGCAACTGCTTGCCGACCGCCGCGGCTGGCTGCGGGCACGCGCGTTGCCCGGCAGCGCCGGCTGGTCGGATGCCGACCTGCTGTGCCGCGCCGATGCGGCCGCACGGCCGACCGCGCCCGCTGCGCCGGCCGCGAACTCCGACGCACTGACCGCGCTGCTGCTGCGCGTCGACGCCGAGCCCGTGCGCGACGTGCAGGCCGGGCTCGCGCACTGACTTTCCGAACCGCTCTCTCGAACGACCGAACGACACGATGAATCCGACCCGACGCCATTTCCTCGCGCAGGCAAGCGCCCTCGCCACGATCGCCGCGGCCCCGGCCGCATTGCGCGCGCAATCGGGCGCGCGGCCGCTGCTGCGCGCCGGCGATCAGAAAGGCGGGCTGCGCGCGCTGCTCGAAGCCGCCGGCGAGTTGAACGGCCTCGCGTACGACATCGCGTGGACCGAGTTCCCGGCCGCCGCGCCGCTCGCCGAAGCGTTGAACGCGGCCGCCGTCGACTGCGGGCCGATCGGCGACGCCCCGGTGATCTTCGCGCTCGCATCCGGCGCCGCCATCAGGGTGATCGGCGCGAACCGCTCCGATCCGTACGGCACGGCCGTGCTCGTGCGGCCCGACGCGACGCTGAACGGCGCGGCCGACCTGAAGGGCAGGCGCATCGGCACCACGCGCGGCTCGATCGGCCATTTCGTCACGCTGAAGGCGCTCGACGCGGCCGGCCTGCCGCCCGATGCGGTGTCGTTCCGCTTCCTGCCGCCGGCCGACACGATGCTTGCGCTCGCCACCGGTTCGATCGACGCATGGGCAACCTGGGAGCCCTACACCGCGCTCGCCGAAACGAGCGGGCGGGCGCGCGTGCTCGTCAACGGCCGCGGGCTGTGGTCGGGCCTCAGCTATCTCGCGGCCACCCACGCGGCGATCGCCTCGAAGCGCGACGTGCTGCGCGATTTCCAGCAGCGCGTCGTGCGCGCGCAAACCTGGTCGTACCGGCACGCGGACGCCTATTCCGCGACGCTCGCCCGCATCATCGGCATTCCGCCGGCCGCCGCGAAGCTGCAGTTCGAGCGCCGCAACACGCGCTGGCTGCCGCTCGACGCAAGCGTCATCGCCGAACAGCAGCGTACCGCCGACTTCTACCTGAAGGCCGGACTGCTGCGCCAGCCGCTCGACGTGCGCCCGACCTTCGACACGGGCTTCCCGCTCGCCTGACGGGCCGGTGCGGCGGCGGCCGACCGCCGCACCGGCGCCGGCCCGATCTGGCACAATCGCGATTCGACCATCCCGCCATCGGCCAGCGTCATGCCCGCCATCACCGAACTCTTCGTCTACCCGATCAAGTCATGCGCCGGCATCGCGCTGTCGCGCGCGCAGTTGCTCGAAACCGGCCTTGCATACGACCGTCACTGGCTGATCACGCATCCCGACGGCCAGATGATCACGCAGCGCACGCACCCGCGCCTCGCGCTGATCCGTACCTCGCTCGACAGCGATGCGCTCGTGCTGAATGCGCCGGGCATGCGCGAGATCCGCACGCCGCTCGACGGCGACGTGTCGCCCGCCACGCCGAAAATGGCCGCAACCGTGTGGCGCGACACCGTCGATGCGATCGACACGGGCGCCGAAACGGCCGCGTGGCTCACCGAATTCCTCGGCATGCCCGCGAAGCTCGCGCGCTTCGGGCCCGACGCGCGGCGCGGCTGCAATCGCAAGTGGACCGGCGAGATCGACACGCACACGCAGTTCGCGGACGGCTATCCGCTGCTCGTGATCGGCCAGTCGTCGCTCGACGACCTGAACGCGCGGCTCGCCGCCAAGGGCGCCCCGGCGATTCCGATGAACCGCTTCCGCCCGAACATCGTCGTGTCGGATCTCGACGCGTACGAAGAGGATTTCATCGAGCACCTCGACACCGAAGGTGCGGCGGCCGTGCGACTGCGACTCGTGAAGCTGTGCACGCGCTGCCCGATGCCGACGATCGACCAGGTCACCGGCGCGCCCGATCCCGCGTGGCCGCACGAGCCGACCGACACGATGCAGACCTATCGCGCGAACCCCAACTTCGATGGCGCGCTGACGTTCGGCATCAACGCGATCGTCGTGCGCGGCGCGGGGCGCTTTCTGGAGGTCGGGCAGGCGCTCGAGGCGGAAATCGGGTTCGGCGATTAGACAATCGCAAACCCGCATGCGCGGCGCAACGCGCTGAATCGGAAAGTGGCGCATGCGCTCATTAACCGCGATGCGCCCAGGTAATCGTGCCGGAGCCCTGCAGCGAACCCGAGCCTTGCGGATGATCGAATTCCGGGTGAAAAGCGGCGACAAAGTGGATGGCGGGCACCTGTCCCTTTCCTGACGTGACGTGCCCACCGCTGATCCTGAATCGTTTGACGAAAATCTCCGGCAAAACTTCTGCATCGAGTGTCGTGGCCATGACCTTGTCCTCATTTAATTGTGGAAAATCAAGGCTCACTCACGAATCATCGAAACGAAGCCGCATATCAAACGGCCCATTCAGCATAGGCCGGTTAATATGATTTTTGTCTGCCATAAATAACAGCATGCCCGGATATTATAAAAAACATTAATTCTTATAATTAATCATTCCGATTTTATCGAACCTCGCCGGCGGGCATCTCCGCCGGCGCCCCGGGCAACCCGTTGCGGAAGGTGTTCCTAAAGGCTGGCCGGCAGCACCACCGTGACGACCAGCCCGCCGCCCGCCGCATCCGCGAGCGTCACGCCGCCCTGATGCACGCGCGCAATCTCGCGCACGATCGACAGCCCAAGCCCCGTTCCTTCGACCGTCTGCGTCTTGCTGCCGCGGTGGAAACGCTCGAACACCGCGTCACGTTCGTCCGCCGGAATGCCCGGCCCGTTATCGAGCACGTCGAGCCGCGCGTGTTCGCCGTCGCGCGACACGCGCACGGTTATCACCGCCCGGTCGCCCGCGTAACGGATCGCGTTGTCGATCAGGTTGCCGATCAGCTCGCCGAGCAGATCGGACTGCCCGTGCACGTCGACGTCGGCCTCGTGCTCGAAGCCCAGATCGATGCCGCGCGCACGCGCGACCGGCGACCAGTCGAGCGTCACGCTGCGCGCGAGCCGGTGCAGCGCGACCGGCTTGTGCGTGACCGCGTGGCCGCTGTCCGAGTCGAGCCGCGACAGCGACAGCAACTGCTGCACGATTTTCGCGGCCTGCCGCACCGCGCCGTTCGCGCGCCGCAGGTGGCCGTTCGCGCGCGGCTGCTCGTCGGGCCGCAGCGCAAGCTCAACGCCCGCCTGCACGGCCGCGAGCGGCGTCTTCAACTGATGGGCCGCATCAGCGAAGAAGCGCCGCCGCGCGACCTGCATCCGCTGCGTGCGGCCGATGTACTGGTTGATCGATTCGACGAGCGGCGCGAGTTCGCTCGGCATCGCGCCGGTGTCGAGCGGTGTGGGGTCGTCCTCGCTGCGCGCGGCGACCGTCGCCGACAGCCGGTTCAGCGGCCGCAGCCCGCGCCCGACGCCGAGCCACACGATCCCGAGCGCGAGCACGACGAGCAGCCCTTCCTGCAGCAGCGACCCGATCAGGATCTCGCGCGCGAGCGCCTGGCGTGCCTCGATCGTCTCGCCGACCATCACCCACACGATGCGCGACTGCGCGGTCGGCACGTCGTGTACCGGAATGCGCAACGCGGCCATCCGCAACTGCTCGCCGCGATAGACGACGTCGTAGTAGCGCGTGACGAACAGTGCGCCGTCGCCCGCGGCGCGCCCCTGCGGCAGCGGCAGGTCGGGATAGCCGGTGATCGTGTGGCCGTTGTCCTCGCGGATCAGGTAGTAGATCTTGCCGCCGTCGCTCGATTCGAGCATTTCGAGCGCGAGATACGGCAGGTCGACCTCGATCTCGCCGTCATTGAGCCGCACGCCTTCGCGGATCGACTTCAGCGACGACGACAGCGTGCGGTCGAACGCGACGTGCGCGGCGCTCATCGCGCGCTGGTAGGTGAGCCACGAGTCGAGCGCGAGCAGGCCGAGCAGCGGCAGCAGCAGCCACAGCGCGACCTGGGTGCGCAGGTTCGGGCGGAGCATCATGCGTCCCGCCGGGCCGCCCGAAGGGGCGCTGCGGCGAATTCGCGGAGCATCGCTTTGCGCCCGCGCAGCCGGCCGGCTTCACAAAGCCGGCCGTGGACGACATGCGCCCCGCCGGCGAGCCGCGAACGTGTCGATCCGGAGTTAGCGCCTTCGGCGCTTACTCCGGTCCCATGCAACGCCGTCGATCCGGAGTGGCGCTTGGGCACGCACTCCGATCCCATCCAACGCAAGCGGGCGTCGGGGCCGTTCACTCCGCCGTCCCCGCCTTCGCTTCCAGCAGATAACCGAGCCCGCGCAGCGTGACGATCGCGACGCCCGTGTTCTCGAGCTTCCTGCGCAGCCGGTACACGTAGATCTCGATCGCATCGGCGTTGACCGACTCGTCGAGCCCGAAAATCTTCTCCGACAGCGTTTCCTTGTTGATCGCGCGGCCGTTGCGCAGGATCAGCACCTCGAGCACCGAACGCTCGCGCGGCGTGAGCGACAGCGGCTCGCCCGCGAGATGGAAGCTACGGTCGATACTGTCGTACGAAAGCGGCCCGCATTCGACCCGCGCATGCTCGTGGCCGAGGCTGCGGCGGATCAGCGCGCGGGCGCGCGCCTCCAGTTCGGTCAGCTCGAACGGCTTCGCGAGATAGTCGTCGGCGCCGAGATCGAGCCCCTTCACGCGATCCTCGACCGAGCCGTGCGCGGTCAGGATCAGCACCGGCACCGGATTGCGCCGCGCGCGCAGCCGCCGCAGCACTTCCAGCCCGTCGAGCTTCGGCAGCCCGAGATCGAGGATCACCAGCGCGTAATCCTGCGTGCGCAGCACGTGGTCGGCCGCCTCGCCGTCCGCCATGTGATCGACCGCGAAGCGCGCCGCGCTCAGCGCGTCATGCAGCGACTGGGCGAGGTTCGGATTGTCTTCGACGAGCAGCACACGCATGGGGAGTCCGGTAAGGTCAGCGACAGGCCGCTACATTACATGATCCTTTCCATGGCGACGCCTCGCGAAAACACCGGTTGCGCCGCCCGCGCGGGCGCGCCGTATTCGCCTCCGGCCGCCGGTTCACCGGTCCGCGGCGGGACGATTGCGCGCCCCGAAACGCGCCTCGCCGGCCGCGCGCGGCTCGCGCAGCCCGACGACCACCGCCACGAACGCGACGCTCGCGGCGGCCGTCACCGCGATCATCGGGCGCGCGGTGCCGTCCGACAGCCATGCAAGCACGCCGCCGCACGCGGCCGTGATCGACATCTGGATAAAGAAGAACAGCCCGGACGCCGTGCCGGCGATGGTCGTGTACGGCTGCATCACCGCAAACTGACAGGCCGGAATCGCGATCCCGACGGCGATCATCACGACGAACATCGGCACGACGAGCGCCGCCGCCGCCGTCGGGGCGAACGTGCCGGCCGCCCACAGCGCCGCGGCGCCCGCCAGATTGACGCCGGCCGCCGCCGCGATCGCCGAATCGGCCTGCCAGCGGCCGCCGGTTCGCGCGAACAGGTTCGAGCCGATCAGGTAGCCGAGCACGGTCAGCCCGAAGATCGCCGCATAGACCGGGCCGGACACGCCCATTTGCCGCTGGAACAGCGTCGACGATTCCGCGATGAACGGGTAATACGTGCAGTACGCGAAGCTGATGGCGAGCGAATAGCGCAGGAAGCGGCGCTCGCGCAGCAGGCCCGCATACGTCCGCAGCAGCCCCGGGCCCGGGCCCGCCGGCCGCCGCGCGTCGGGCTCGCGAGTCTCGGGCAGGTAGCGCAGCACCATCGCCGTCGCGACCGCCCCGCCCGCCGCGAGGCAGCCGAATACGCCGCGCCAGCCGAGCCCCTCGGCGATCGCGCTGCCGGCCAGCGGCGCGAGCACCGGCGACAGCGCCATGCCGGCCGAAATGCGGCCGAGCATCGTGGCCTGCATCGCCGCCGGATAGCGCTCGCGCACGATGACACGCCCGATCACCGTGCCGCAGCAGCCGCCGAGCGCCTGGCAGATGCGCGCGACGACGAGCGTCGCGATGCTGTCCGACAGCGCGCAGCCGACGCTCGCGATCGCGTAGACGCACAGTCCGCCGAGCAGGACGGGGCGGCGGCCGCATCGGTCGGACAACGGCCCCGACACGAGCATCGACAGCGCATAGCCGACCATGTAGAGGGTCAGCGTGAGCTGCAACTGGGCGTCGGTGCCGTGCAGCGTGTCCGCCATCGCCGGCAGCGACGGCAGGTAGGCATCGATCGTCACGCGCGGCAGGCACACGACGAGCATCAACAGGAACAGCCAGCCCCACTGGGGCAAGGAACGCGTCTTCATGCGGGAGGTCCGTCTCCGGTCGAATGAGTTTGGGGTAAACAGGCTCGACAGCAATCTAAGGTCAAAGTGATATAAGCTGAAGGGCCATTAAATCGACCACCGACTAGACCACTATGCCGCGAGGCAAAGCCGCGATTCCCGTTGACCTGCCTTGCCCGCCGGGGCTGTCGACCGGCAGCCCGCAGTCGAAGCAGGTGTACATCGCCGACACGATTCGCGACGCGATCCTGAAGCGCCTGCTCCCCGGCGACAGCCCGCTGCCGTCCAGCCGCACCCTCGCCGCGCGCTGGGGCGTCGCGCGAGGAACCGTCGAGGCGGCGTACGACCTGCTGTGCTCCGAGGGCTACATCGCCCGCACGCAAGGGTCGGGGTCGCGGGTCTGCGCGGTGGTGCCGGACAGTTACCTGCGTGCGGGCGCGGCAACCGGCAACGACAACGGCGATGGCGATGGCGAGGCCCGCCAGCCCGACGCGCCCCGCATGCCGGCGGCCCCGACCGGCGCGGCCGCGCCCGAACAGGGCGTGCGCCCCGGCGTCCCGTTCGTCGCGCGCCTCGCCGATCCCGGCCTGATGCCGATGCAGCAGTGGAAAAAGGCGCTCGGCGCGAGCCTGCTCGCCGCGACGGCGGACGACCTCGGGGCGACGCCGTCGCAGGGCGTCGAAGGGCTGCGCGCCGAAATCGCCGCGTACTTGCGGGAATACCGCGGGATTCCGTGCGACGCCGGCGACATCTTCATCACGACCGGCATCCGGCATTCGATCGATCTCGTCGCGCGCACGCTGCTCGCGCCCGGTTCGACGGTGCTGATGGAGGATCCCGGCTACGCGTCGGCGTGGCACATTTTCAGGCTCGCGGGCGCGACCGTGATCGACGTGCCGGTCGACCGCGAAGGAATCGACACCGCATCGCTGGAGCGGCATCCCGATGCGCGCGCCGCCTATGTGACGCCCGCCCATCAGGCGCCGCTCGGCATCACGATGTCGGTGTCGCGCCGGCTCGAACTGCTCGACTGGGCGCAACGCAACCGCGCGTGGCTCATCGAGGACGACTACGACGGCGAATTCAGCTACCAGACCGCCCCGCTGCCCGCGCTGAAATCGCTCGATCGCTGCGACCGCGTCATCTATTGCGGATCGTTCAACAAGACGCTGTTCTCGGGGCTGCGCATCGGCTTCATGGTCGTGCCGGCGGAACTGCGGCCGGCGCTGTCGGCCGTGTGGCACGCGACCGCGCGCACGGTTGCGGCCGCGCCCCAACTTGCGCTGGCCCGCTTCATCGCGCACGGCGATTTCGCGAAGCACCTGCGCGCCGCGCGTCACGCGTACCGCCAGCGGCGCGACCTCGTGCTCGACCAGCTCGCGAAGCACGCCGGCGGGCGCTACACGGTGTCCGGCGAGCACGCGGGCTTTCATTTCGTGCTCTGGCTGCCGCCCGGGACGGACGAGGAAATGTATGTAGCGCAAGCCCGCGCGGCCGGCGTCGAATTGCAGCCGATCGGCGGGTTCTGCCGCAGCGCGCGGTGCGAAGCCGGTGTCGTCGTCGGGTACGCCGCACTCACGGCCGCGCACGCGCGGCACGGTGGCCGGCTGCTCGGCGAGCTGCTGGCCCGGCCTTAGCCGTCGCGAGCGCCGCCCCCGGCGGCGGCTCGCGTCTTCCGCACATCGAACCGTGCCACGCGCCGCGAAGGTGCGCGGCCGCCGCTTCGACCTCGGGAAATCCATGACTCAAACGGCGCGATTGTGAACGGAAATGAAAGCAGGCTGAAAGTGCCTCGCAATTAACATCCGCGTCACTCGTACAAAACCATGCATCACTGGAGGAAGACATGCCGTTTGCACCGAAGCACCTCGCCGCCGCGCTGGCGGTCGTTCTGGGCACTGCCGCCGGCAGCGCCGCCGCGCAGGTTCCGGCCGGGTATCCGGGGAATTACCAGGGCGTGATCGACGCCGCGAAGAAGGAAGGCAAGCTGATCGTCTACTCGACGACCGACACGGGCCTCGTGCGCCCGCTGATCAAGGACTTCGAAAGCCTGTACGGCGTGAAGGTCGAGTACAACGACATGAACAGCACCGAGCTGTACAACCGCTACATCAGCGAGAACGCGGCGAGCAGCACCAGCGCCGACGTGCTGTGGAGCTCGGCGATGGACCTGCAGGTCAAGCTCGTCAACGACGGGCTGATGGCATCGTACGATTCGCCCGAGACGCCGAACCTGCCGCAGTGGTCGCAGTACCAGAAGCAGGCGTACGGCACGACCTTCGAGCCGCTCGCGATCGTCTACAACAAGCGCCTGATCCCCGAGAACGAAGTGCCGACGACGCGCGCCGACCTGATCAGGCTGCTCACCACGCAGGCCGACAAGTTCAAGGGCAAGGTCACGACCTACGACATCGAGAAGTCGGGCGTCGGCTTCAACTACCTGACGCAGGACGCGCACGTGAACGAGAAGGTCACGTGGGAGCTCGTGAAGGCGATCGGCGCGACCGGCCCGAAGCTGCAGTCGAGCACCGGCGCGATGATGGAGCGGATCTCGTCGGGCGAGAACCTGATCGGCTACAACATCATCGGTTCGTATGCGTATGCGAAGGCGAAGAAGGACAAGTCGATCGGCTACGTGTTTCCGAAGGACTACACACAGGTCGTGAGCCGCCTCGCGACGATCTCGAAGAAGGCGAAGAGCCCGAACGCCGCGAAGCTGTGGGTCGACTACCTGCTGTCCAGGCGCGGCCAGACGCTGATCGCCAACCAGGCGAACCTGTACGCGATCCGCGCGGACGTGACCGGCGAAACGTCGGCCGCGAGCCTCACGAAGGAACTCGGCGATTCGCTGAAGCCGATCCAGATCGGCACCGGCCTGCTGGTCTATCTCGACCAGTCGAAGCGCCTCGCGTTCCTGAAGCAGTGGCAGCAGGCGATCAAGCGCTGATCCGCTGACCGCCGGCCGCCCGCCGCGCACCGCGCGGGCGGCCCTTCCCCTTACCGACTTCCTAGAGGCGGCCATCCGGATGGCCGCAGGGGCGAACTCATGCTTTCAACCAGCACACGCGGAGCGGCGCCGGCCGTTCCGCCCAGCACCGGCCAGCGCGACGCGATTCCCGCGCTGCCGGTCAACAGCCTGCAGCCGCTCGCCGGCATGCTGCGCTGGATCGTCGTCGCGGTGCTGTCCATCGCGGTCGCGCTGCCGCTCGGCTTCATCCTGTTCCAGAGCCTGCTGTCCGCGCCGTTCTTCGACGCGAACAAAACGCTCGGCATCGAGGGCTTCCGCTTCATCTTCAGCGATCCCGACTTCTGGTCGGCCGTGAAGAACTCCTTCATCATCGCCGGCGGGATGCTGTTCATCTCGATCCCGCTCGGCGGCATCCTCGCGTTCCTGATGGTGCGCACCGACCTGCCCGGCCGCCGCTGGCTCGAACCGCTGCTGCTCACGCCGGTGTTCGTGTCGCCGATGGTGCTCGCGTTCGGCTACGTGGTCGCGGCCGGCCCGGTCGGCTTCTACTCCGTGTGGTTCAAGGAACTGTTCGGGGTGCAGAACGTTCCCTGGAACGTGTACTCGATCTTCGCGATCACGGTGATCGTCGGCCTCACGCACGTACCGCACGTGTACCTGTATTCGTCGGCCGCGCTGCGCAACCTCGGTTCGGACGTCGAGGAAGCCGCACGCGTGACGGGCGCCCGCCCGTTCCGCGTCGCGCTCGACGTGAGCCTGCCGATGACGATGCCCGCGCTGCTGTTCGCCGGCGTGCTGGTGTTCTTCCTCGGCTTCGAGGTATTCGGGCTGCCGCTCGTGCTCGGCGATCCGGAAGGCCACCTCGTGCTCGCAACCTACCTGTACAAGCTCACCAACAAGCTCGGCGTGCCGTCGTATCACCTGATGGCCGCAGTCGCGGTGTGCATCGTGGCGATCACGTTCCCGCTCGTGCTGCTGCAGCGCCGGTTGCTGAAGACGGCCAACCGCTTCGTCACCGTAAAGGGCAAGGCCGGCCGCGCGACGGTGCTGCCGCTCGGCGCATGGCGCTGGGTCGCGCTCGCGATCGTCGCGCTGTGGCTGATGCTGACCGTGATCGTGCCGATCTCGGGCATCGTGCTGCGCGCGTTCGTGACCAACTGGGGCGAAGGCGTGGCGCTCGCCGAGGTGCTGACGCTGTCGAACTTCGTCGAGCTGTTCGAGCAGGACAACCTGGTGCGCGCGATCGTCAACACGCTCGGCATCGGCGTGATCGGCGGTGCGCTCGCGGTCGGCTTCTACTCGCTCGTCGCGTTCGCCGGCCACCGCCGCCACGATTGGGCGACGAAGCTGCTCGACTACATCGTGCTGCTGCCGCGCGCGGTGCCCGGCCTGCTCGCCGGCCTCGCGTTCCTGTGGATCTTCCTGTTCGTCCCGGGCCTGCGCGAGCTGAAGAACTCGATGTGGAGCATCTGGATCGCGTACACGGTCGTGTGGCTCGCGTACGGGATGCGGCTCATCCAGAGCGCGCTGCTGCAGGTCGGCCCCGAACTCGAGGAAGCCGGCCGCAGCGTCGGCGCGACGCGCAGCCGCGTGTCGCTCGACGTCACGCTGCCGCTCGTGCGTTTCGGCCTGCTCGCCGCGTGGCTCCTGATCTTCATGATCTTCGAGCGCGAATACTCGACGGCCGTCTACCTGCTGTCGCCCGGCACCGAAGTGATCGGCGCGCTGCTCGTGTCGCTGTGGGCGACGGGCGCCGTCGACCAGGTCGCCGCACTCTCTGTCATCAACATCGCGATGGTCGGCGTCGGACTCGGCGTGGCCCTGCGTTTCGGAGTGAAACTTCATGGATAAGCTCATCGTCGACGACCTGCATCTCAGCTATGGCGTCAATCCGATCCTCAAGGGCGTGTCGTTCGAACTGAAGGCCGGCGAAGTCGTCTGTCTGCTCGGCGCGTCGGGCAGCGGCAAGACGACGCTGCTGCGCGCGGTGGCCGGCCTCGAACAGCCGTCCGACGGCCGCATCCAGCTCGACGACCGCGTGTTCTTCGACGGCGCCGGGCGCGTCGACCTGCCCGTCGAGCAGCGCTCGCTCGGCCTCGTGTTCCAGTCGTACGCGCTGTGGCCGCACCGCACCGTCGCCGACAACGTCGGCTACGGGCTGAAACTGCGCCGCGTCGCGCCTGCCGAACAGAAGCGCCGCGTACAGACCGCGCTCGACCAGCTCGGCCTCGGCCATCTGGCGGAACGCTTTCCGCATCAGCTGTCGGGCGGCCAGCAGCAGCGCGTCGCGATCGCGCGCGCGCTCGTCTACAACCCGCCGGTGATCCTGCTCGACGAGCCGCTGTCGAACCTCGACGCGAAGCTGCGCGAGGAAGCGCGCGCGTGGCTGCGCGAGCTGATCGTGTCGCTCGGGCTGTCGGCCCTGTGCGTGACGCACGACCAGACCGAGGCGATGGCGATGTCCGACCGCATCCTGCTGCTGCGCAACGGCCGCATCGAGCAGGAAGGCACGCCGGCCGAGCTGTATGGCGCCCCGCGCTCGCTGTACACGGCCGAGTTCATGGGCAGCAACAACCGGATCGACGCACGGGTCGCGGCAATCGACGGCGAATGCGTGACGCTCGCCGGCGACGGCTGGGAGTTGCGCGCGATCGCCCGCGACACGTTCGCGCCGGGCCAGGACGCGCAGGCCGTGATCCGCCTCGAACGCGTGCAGGTCGCCGACGGCCCAGGCGCGAACCGGCTGCAGGCCGACCTCGTCACGTCGATGTATCTCGGCGACCGCTGGGAATACCTGTTCCATTGCGGCGACATGCGCCTGCGCGCGTTCGGCCACGTGCCGCGCGCGGCCGGCAGGCACTGGATCGAATTCCCGACCAACGACTGCTGGGCGTTCGCGAAAGCGGGCTGACCCGGACGCGGCGGCTCGCGCGCCGCCGCGCATGCATCCGGCATGCATCCCGCGCATCCCCCATGCGCCGGCCAGCCTGTCCGGCGGACGTCCCGCGGCGTCCGCCGCGAGCGGCCGCGCGCCGCACCTGTTTCACCCAACCCACAAAAAAACTGGAGACACCGTCAATGAAATCACGCGCAGAACGTTCCCTCCGCGCCGCCGTCCTGACCGGCTCGGCTGCGGTCGCCGGTCTCGCGGCCGGCGCCGCGCACGCGCAGTCGTCGGTCACGCTGTACGGGATCATGGATGCCGGCATCGAATACACGAACCACGCGGCGCCGGAAGGCGGCAGTTCGGTCAAGCTCAAGTCGGGCAACAAGAACACGTCGCGCTGGGGCCTGCGCGGCGTCGAGGATCTCGGCGGCGGGCTGAAGGCGGTGTTCCGCCTCGAAAGCGGGATCGATCTCGCGAACGGCGCCTTCGACGACGGCCCCGACTCGATCTTCGCGCGCCGCGCGACGGTCGGCCTGAAAAGTCGATGGGGCGAACTGACGCTCGGCCGCAACTACACCGTCACGTACGATTACCTGCTGCCGTTCGACCCGATGGGTTACGCGCAGAACTACTCGTGGGCGACGTCGTCGATGGCCACCGGCGGCCGCAAGGACGGCATGTTCACGCGCGCGTCGAACGCGGTGCGCTACGACGGCGAGTTCAGCGGCTTCAAGTTCGGCGCGATGTACGGCTTCGGCAACGTGCCGGGCAGCGTGAAGACCAGCTCGAAATACGACTTCGCGCTCGGCTACGAAACCGGCCCGTTCGCGGCGGTGGTCACGTTCGACCGGCAGAACGGCGCGGCCGACAGCGTCACGCCGGCCGATACGGTCAACTACATCCAGGGCATCCATGCGGGCCTGAGCTACGACTTCGGCAACCTGAAGACGATGGCCGGCTATCGCAACTACAAGCGCACGTTCCGCACGACCGCGGCGAACCAGCTCAGCGACATGTACTGGCTCGGCGGCTCGTACCAGTTCACGCCGACGTTCTCGCTGATCGCGGCCGTCTATCACCAGAACATCAAGGGCGGCACGGACGCCGACCCGACGCTCGTGTCGGTGCGCGCGAACTACGCGCTGTCGAAACGCACGGTGCTGTACGCGGCAGGCGCGTTCGCGATCGCGAAGCACGACCAGAAGGTCGGCGTGTCGCGCGATTTCGCGGGCTACGGTACGACGCAGGTCGGTGTCACTGCGGGGATTCAGCAGCGGTTCTGAGCATGACGCGGCGGGCGATCTTCAGTTGACCGGACGTCACGTCGGGTCGCCCGCCTGCGCTATCCGTTCACGGCGCGTATTGCCCTGCTTCGCATTCGCCGTGCGCTTCGGCACGGCGACGGATCACCGGCCGCCGCGCGCAACGCGCACGCCCCGGCCCTGCACCGCCTTGGGACGATTCACTTCATCGCGCTCGACTTCGAGGACGGTTACTCAGTCGGCCCGCATCGTGAACACCGGACGCACGAGACTGTTCGCGTCGCCCCAGTGTTCGCCGACGGCCGACAGCGGCACCGCGCGCGTCTCGATCGCGAGCCCCGCCGGCCCGGCGGCGTCGAACACGCCGCGCACCGACGCCAGCAGACCCGGCAGCGACACGCTGCCGAGGCCGCTGCCCATCAGCTCGATCGCGGTCGCACGCAATACGGCGCCCGGCAGCAGCACGTCCGCGCCGCCGATCGAGCCGATCTGCACGAAACGCAGCCGGCGGCCTTCGGGCGTCGTCTTCGCGGCCGAGATCAGCAGCGCGAGCGCGCTCGCGCCCCACAGATAGTCGAGCACGACGTCCACGCCCGCGCGGAAATGCGGCTCGAGCGCGCGCGCCAGATCCGCATCGCCCTGCTGCAGCGACACGACGGCGTCCGCGCCGGCGCCCAGCAAGGCCTCCAGGGCAGCCGCATTGCGCCCCGTCGCGATCACCTTCGCGGCGCCCAGATGCTTCGCGATCCGCACCGCGAGCCGCCCCGACGCGCCCGTCGCGCCGTTGACCAGCACCGTCTCGCCCGCGACCAGCCGCGCCCGTTCGGTCAGCGCCGCCCACGACGACATGCCGGGAATCGCGATCGCGGCGGCCGTCAGGTCGTCGAGCGAATCCGGCAGCGGCACGCACTGCGTGTCGGGCGCGAGCGTGCGCTCGGACATCGCGCCGAACGGCGCCGGTGCGCCGAAGAAATAGACGCGCTGTCCGTCGTCGAGACGGCCGACGCCATCGACGCCGACGACGAACGGATATCGCCCGCCGGACGAATAATGCGTGCCCGACGCGCGCGCCTGCGCCAGCCGGCTCAGCGCGGATGCCGTCACGTCCACCAGCCGGTGGCCCGGCGTCGCCTGCGGCGCCTCGATTTCCATATAAACGGGGCGCTCGCCCGCGCCCTTCACGACTGCGGCTTTCATGGGAACTCCTGGATTCGGTTGGATCGGTCGACGATTGCGGCGCGCGTCATCGCGCGGCGAGCCACGCGCGCAGCGCGGGATCGCGCACTTCGAGCACGTCGAACAGCCCGATCGCCCGCAGCGCGGGCAACGCGTCGAGCGCGTCCGCCTCCGCGCGGGCGCGCTCGGCCGGCGTCGCGTCCGGGTCGGTCAGCACCCGCGCGTTGACCAGGAACGCGCCGACGGTGCCCTTGCGGATCGTCGTTTCACCGACCGTGATCCGGTCGGCCTGGTCGGGAAGCATCTGCTCGGCTCGCATCGCGTCGTACTCCGGTTGTCGTCGATGGAAGCAGTGTAGGCGTGCGAAGCCGGCCGATCTCCGGTATAACAGCCATTCGATACCGATATCCGGCCATGTCCGATCCGCTCCTGCCCGCCCGATTCGTCACCTCCGACGACGGCCCGTTCGTGGTCGCCGCCGTCCTGTCGCAACGCGACCCGCGCATCACGCCGCCGCACGCGCATGCGCGCGGCCAGCTCGTCGGCGCGTTGAGCGGGCTGGTGTCGATCGGCCTCGACGATCGCGACTGGGTGGTGCCGGCGATCCACGCGATCTGGATTCCGCCGTATTGCCGGCATGCGCTGCGGTCGTACGGGCCGATTTCGGGCTGGTCGGTGTTCGTCGCCGAAGCGCGGTGCGCGGCGCTGCCCGACACGCCGCGCGCGATCCGCGCGTCGCCGCTGCTTCGCGAAGCGGTGCAGCGCGCGGCGAGCTGGGACGGCTCGGCGCTGAACGACGCGCAATCGCGGATCGCCGACGTGATTCTCGACGAAATCGCCGCGTCTGAAGTCGAATCGCTCAGTCTCGCGCGGCCGCGCGACGCGAGGCTCGTGCGCATCACCGACGCGCTGGCCACGAATCTGGCGGACAACCGGCGGCTGGAGGAATGGGCCGAATGGGCCGGGATCGGCGCGCGGACGCTGAGCCGCCGTTTCGTCGCGGAGACGGGGCTGACGTTCGCGCAGTGGCGCCAGCAGGCGAGACTGCTGCGGGCGCTGGAGAAAATCGCCGACGGCGTGCCGGTGACGACGATCGCGCTCGATCTCGGCTACGACAACGTCAGCGCGTTCATCGACATGTTCCGGCGGGCATTGGGGACGACGCCGGGGAAGTATCTGGACGGGAAGCAAGCAACCGGCGATGGGCCGTGACAACGCGCATCGAATCAAGGAACACGAACCCGCGCGTTCAAGGAATCGCGCAATAGGCTTCCAGGGCCTTGCAGGTCTGAACCGTGCCCAGACGCCGGAGAACCTCGAGATAGCGCTCCGCCGCCATGGGCGGATGCTTGAGCGTCTCGCGCGGCCGGCGTGCGGCGGCGACGGCGGCGGCCGCGGCCGCTCGGCGCAAGCCACATCAGGAAATCGCGTAACGGAGCGGGATACAGCACGCATGCATCGTAGACCGCCGTGAACGGCGAACTCGTCATTCGTAGCCCATCCCGAACTGCTGCGCCTGCCAGCTCAATTCTTCCATCGCGTCCGCGCTCGCCCGATCGCGTTCCGCCTTGTAACGCATCAGATCGCTAAATCGAACGCCGCGATGCTTGCCAGTCTTGTGGTGCGACAACGCGTCCGCTTCCAGCAGCTTGATCAGGTGCGGACGGGAAACGTTGAGCAAGTCGGCCGCTTCCTGCGTCGTCAGCTCCGCATGGACCGGCACGACCTTGACCGCATTGCCGTCGGCCAGCTCGGCAAGGATGTCGACCAGCAGACGGAGCGCGGAGGTGGGAAGCTCGATCTGATGCGCGCGATTTTCGTCGTCGAAGATCTGGATGCGCGGTATTTCCGTTCGCGTGGCCAGGGACGCAGCAAGCGCACGCTGTCCTTCGACGGCCGCCCGCATCTCGCGCTCGACGGGCGAGACCGGATCGGACATCGTGGTGTGAGGCATCGTGCGCTCCGGACAGGCGTTCTGAATGGAGCGATCTTCTTCGAAACGAACGAAACGCCATACGGCCCTTTATGAAAGGGCACGCTTCCGTCAATACGTCCCGTCCCCCTTCGTCGCCGCCCCGCCGCCCGCCTCCTTGAACTGCGCGGCCAGCCGCTCCGCGCTTCTCGCCAGCAGCGTCGTGTCGACCCCGACCGCGACGAACAACGCGCCCGCGGCCAGGTAGCGGCGCGCGGCGGCCTCGTCCGCGCTCAGAATGCCGGGCGCCTTGCCGGCCGCCTTGATCGCGCGAATCGCGCCGTCTATCGCGGCCTGCACGTCCGGATGCCCCGGGTTGCCGAGATGCCCGAGATCGGCCGCCAGATCCGCCGGCCCGATGAACACGCCGTCGACCCCGTCGACCCGCGCGATCGCGTCGATCGCATCCAGCCCCGCGCGCGTCTCGACCTGCACGAGCACCGCCATCTCGTCATTCGCGCGATGCAGGTAGTCGCCGATGCGATTCCAGCGCGACGCACGCGCCAGCGCGCTGCCCACGCCGCGCACCCCGTGCGGCGGATAGCGCGTCGCGGCCACCGCCGCACGCGCCTCGTCGGCGCTCTGCACCATCGGCACGAGCAGCGTCTGCGCGCCGAGATCGAGCACCTGCTTGACGATCACCGGATCGTTCCACGGCACGCGCACGACCGGATGCGACGGATACGGCGCAATCGCCTGCAATTGCGCGAGGATCGTCGGCACCGTGTTCGGCGCATGCTCGCCGTCGATCAGCAGCCAGTCGAAACCGGCGCCCGCGACCACTTCGGCGCTGTACGGATTCGCGAGCCCGAGCCACAGCCCGACCTGCGCGTCGCCGCGTGCGAGCGCGGCCTTGAAGACGTTCGAAGGAATCTGCATGGTTCGCTCACCTCACTCGAAGTAGCACTGGATCGTCCCGAGCGGGCCGTAGTCGACGCTGAACGTGTCGCCCGGCCGCGCCGCGCACGGCCGCGTGAACGAGCCGCCGAGCACGATCTGCCCCGGCTCCAGCGCCACGTCGAAGCGCGCCAGCCGGTTCGCGAGCCAGACGACGCCGTTCGCCGGATGGTTCAGCACGCCGGCCGCGACTCCGGTTTCCTCGACCACGCCGTTGCGCGACATGATCGCCGCGACCCAGCGCAGATCGACGTCGTGCGGCTTCACGGGCCGGCCGCCGATCACGACGCCCGCGTTCGCCGCGTTGTCGGCGATCGTGTCGAACACCTTGCGCGGCCGCTTCGTATCGGGATCGATCGACTGGCTGCGCGCGTCGATGATCTCGAGCGCGGGCACCACGTAGTCGACCGCGTCGTACACGTCGAAGATCGTGCAGTCGGGGCCCGAGAGCCGCTTGCCGAGCACGAATGCAAGCTCGACCTCGACGCGCGGCACGATGAAGCGGCCGGTCGGGATCGTGCCGCCGTCCGCGAAGAACATGTCGTCGAGCAACGCGCCGTAGTCGGGCTCGTCGATCTGCGACGTGTTCTGCATCGCCTTCGACGTCAGGCCGATCTTGTGCCCCTTCAGCGTGCGGCCTTCCGCGAGCTTGAGGGCCACCCACGCGCGCTGGATCGCATACGCGTCGTCGATCGTGATGTCGGGATGGTCGAGCGAGATCTGGCGGATCTGCGTGCGTGCGCGCTCGGCGTCGTGCAGACGCTGCGCGAGCTGGTCGATGAGGGCGGGTTCGAGCATGGTCGTGTCGGGAGTAAGGTTCAGCCGGCCCGCTTGTAGCGGGCGTGAATGTTGTTGTGCTTGTACGAGCCGCTTTCGCTGAACTCGTTCAGCTCCATCGACAGCGCGAGGTAGCGGGTCGCGTACAGGTCGGCGAAATGCGCCTTGATCGCGTCGAACAGCGCGTCGCACGCGGCTTTCTTCTGGGCTTCGGTGCGGCCCGAGCCGATCTTCAGCGTCACGTGGACGAACGCGTCGTCCCCGGTGCCGTCGGCCACGCAGTAGTCCTGCAGCTCGATCGCGCGCGAGCGGATGCCGCCCGTCGGAAACACGCCGCCCTGCGCGATCAGCGTGGTATTGAGCGTGCGCAGCAGCACGGGAATGCGCGCGTCGTCGCGAAGGTTCGCGGTGTATTCGACGACGATGTGGGGCATGGCAAGTCTCCGGTCGGATGTCGGGGGCGCGGCGCTCAGGCGAGCGGGAAGATCGCGTTGATCTGCCCGGTGCCCGAGCTCGCGAAATAGTCGGTGACGATCTCGACGGGCTTGTCGTAGCGATCCCAGCCGAGCAGGCCGAGCAGCATCGCCGTGTCGTGCATGCCGCCTTCGCCATGGCAATGCAGGTTGTACTCGGGCAGCATCGCGCAGAAGGTCCGGAAATCGCCCTGCTTCCACAGCTCGACCACGCGCAGGTCGACCTGCCGGAAGAATTCGCGGCTGATCTCGTGTATCGATTCCTCGGGGCTGCCGTTGTCGTTGAAGCGATGCGACAGCGAACCGCTCGCGAGAAACGCGACGTTCGAATCGCTTTTTTCGATCGCTTCGAGCAATGCCTCGCCGAAGCGCCGGCTTTCGTCCAGCTGGTGCCACATGCACCAGCCCGCGATCGACACGACCTTGAAGTGCTGGTCGCCGTTCATGTAGCGCATCGGCACGAGCGTGCCGTATTCGAGTTCGAGGCTGTCGATCTCGTGCGCGCGCGTCGCGACGCCTCGCGCGCTGGCCGTCTCGGCGATCAGGCGGCCGAGCGCCGGGTTGCCCGGGTACGCGTACTGCATGTCGCGGATGAAATGCGGCAGCTCGTTGCTCGTGTACGTGCCCGAGAAGCGCGCGTTGCAGTTCACGTGATAGCCCGCGTTGACAAGCCAGTGCACGTCCGACACGACGATCGTGTCGACGCCGAGCGCGCGGCAGCGCTCGCCGATCAGCTGGTGGCCGCGGATCGCCGCTTCACGGCAGCCGTGATGCCTGCCGGGCAATTCCGACAGGTACATCGACGGCACGTGCGTGATCTTCGCGGCGAGGGACAGTTTGCCCATCGTTAAGTCTCCTGTCGGCCCGGGCGGGCGCGTTGGCGCCGGCCCGGGCTCCATGCTTGGCCGGCGTGCCGGCTGTGGAATCGTGCTTGCAGCAAAACGCCCCGCGCCCGTCACACGCCCCAGCGCGGAATGTGATGCGAACCCATCGAGATGCACACGTTCTTGATCTCCGCGAACACCTCGAAACTGTATTCGCCGCCCTCGCGCCCGGTGCCCGACTCCTTCACGCCGCCGAACGGCTGGCGCAGGTCGCGCACGTTCTGGCTGTTCACGAACACCATCCCGGCCTCGATGCCGCGCGCGAGGCGATGCACCTTGCCGACGTCCTGCGTCCAGATGTACGACGCGAGGCCGTACGACGTATCGTTCGCGAGCCGCAGCCCTTCTTCCTCGTCCTCGAACGGAATCAGGCATGCGACCGGGCCGAAGATCTCTTCCTGCGCGATGCGCATCCGGTTGTCGACGTCGGCGAACACGGTCGGCCGCACGAAGTTGCCGTTGCGCAGATGGTCGGGCAGGCCCGCCGGCTTGTCCGCACCGCCCGCCACCACGCGCGCGCCTTCCTGCTCGCCGATGCGGATGTAGCCGGTCACCTTCTCCCAGTGCTGGCGCGTGATCATCGCGCCGAGATTCGTGCCAGGATCGGACGGATCGCCCACCACCAGGTTGTTCGCGCGGCGCGCGAATTCCTGCACGAAGCGGTCGTAGATCGTGCGCTGCACGAAGATCCGCGAGCCCGCGGTGCAGCGCTCGCCGTTGATCGAGAAGATCGTGAACAGCGACGCATCGAGCGCGCGGTCGAAATCGGCGTCGTCGAAGATCAGCACCGGCGACTTGCCGCCGAGTTCCATCGAATACTTCTTCAGGCCCGCGCGCTCCATGATCCGCTTGCCCGTGACCGTGCCGCCGGTAAACGACACCGCGCGCACGTCCGGATGGCGCACGAGCGCGTCGCCGGCCGTCGCGCCGTAGCCCTGCACGACGTTCAGCACGCCGGGCGGAATGCCGGCTTCGAGCGCAAGCCGGCCGAGCTGGTCGGCCGTCAGCGGCGACAGCTCCGACATCTTCAGCACGGCCGTGTTGCCGAGCGCGAGGCACGGCGCCGTCTTCCACGTCGCGGTCATGAACGGCACGTTCCACGGCGACACCAGCGCGCACACGCCGACCGGCTGATACAGCGTGTAGTTCAGCATCTGGTCGTCGACCGGATACGTGCGGCCGTTCATCTGCACGCACACTTCCGCGAAGAAATTGAAATTCTCGGACGCGCGCGGGATCAGCTGCTTGCTGGTCTGCGCGATCGGCAGGCCGGTATCCTGCGTCTCCAGCGCGGCGAGCATCGGCACGTTCTTCTCGATCAGCTCGCCGAGCTTGCGCATCAGCTTCGCGCGCTCCTTCGCGGGCGTGTTCGCCCATTTCGGGAAGGCTTCCTTCGCCGCGCGCACGGCCGCGTCGACTTCGGCCTCGCCGCCCGACGCGACGTCGGTGATGACGTCGCCCGTCGCGGGGTTCAGCGTCGTGAAGGTCTCGCGGCTCTCGACTTCGCGGCCGTCGATCCAGTGCTTGATGGTCATGTGCTCTCCTTGGGCGACGGGCTCAGCCGGCGCGATAGTAGTCTGCTTCGCCGACGATCGTGTTGACGAGCCGGCCGATCCCTTCGATTTCGGTCACGACTTCGTCGCCCGGCTGCGTGTCCGCCAGCCCCTCGGGCGTGCCGGTCAGGATCAGGTCGCCCGGCGCGAGCGTCATGAAGCCGCTGATGTGCTCGATCAGCGCCGGCACGTCGAAGATCATGTCGCGCGTGCTGCCGCGCTGCGTCTCCCGGCCGTTCACGGTCGTGCGCAGCATCAGGTCGCCGGCGTCGCCGATCTCGTCGCGGCTGACGAACCACGGCCCGAGCGGCGTGCACGTGTCGCGGTTCTTCACGCGCAGGTTCGGGCGGTAGTAGTTCTCGAGATAGTCGCGGATCGCATAGTCGTTCGCGACCGTATACCCGGCCACGTAGTCGAGCGCCTGCGCGCGGCTCACGTTGCGCGCGGGCCGGCCGATCACCACGGCCAGTTCGCACTCGTAGTGCATGTGCGTCGCGTCCGCCGGACGCACGGTGCGCGAGCGGTGGCCAACGAACGTGTTGGGCCCCTTCAGGAAGATCAGCGGCTCGCTCGGCGCCTTGAACGCCAGCTCCTTCGCATGGTCCGCATAGTTGAGGCCGAGCGCGAACGTCGTGCGCGGCGCGACGGGCGGCAGCCACACAACGGCATCCTCGGCGACGACGCGCCCCGTATCGAGCCGGATCGCGCCGTCGCCGGCCGGTTCGGCCGCATGCAGTGCGCCGTTGTAGATCACGCGCGCCGTCTTCATCGTGCTTCCTCCGCAATCAGCGTATGCCGCAACGTGCCGATCCCGGCGGCGGCGATCTCGATCGTGCTGCCCGCGCGGGCGCGCGGTGCGCCGCCCGCCACGCCGAGCAGCAGCACGTCGCCGGCGTCGAACGACATGAAGGCCGTCACGTCGGCGATCAGCTCGCGTACGGGCCGGACCAGCGCGGCGGTCGATGCCGATACCGCCGTGTCCCCGTCGATCCGCACGGTCAGGCCGATCGCGTCGACATCGGCGAGCGCGGCAGCCGGCACGATCGCCGGGCCGAGCGGACAAAAGCCGTCGCGGCACTTGAAGCGCACCGCCGGACGGTAGTAATCGGGATGCGGCACCGACACGTCGCTCGCGAGCGTGAAGCCGTGCACGTAGTCGAGCGCCTGCGCGGCCGGCACGCGCGTGGCGCGCCGGGCGAACACGACGGCCACGGACGCACCGATCTCGAGCGCGTCGACGCCGGCCGGCACGACCACGGCCGCACCGTCGGCCGCATGCGTGTTGGCGGGCTTGATGTAAAGGATCGGCGCCTGCGGCGGACGGCCGTAAGGCGGCGCATTCACGGCATCGCCGAGTGCGTCGAGCGCCGCGCGCTCGTTGAGCAGCGCACCGTAGACGGTGCCGATGGCGACCGGCAACGGCGGCGCCGCGGCGGTCATGCAAGACAGCTCCATGCGTCATTCCCCTGCCGCGCGTCGCGGCGCATCGTCAATAGTTAACATCTTAAGTAAACAATCGGACGCTGGCAACCTCGATTACCCTGATAGGTGAAATTCATCGACGCCGGCTGTTAAGATTGATGCGTCCCCGTCCACGACCCACCCCGATGAACCGTACGCTCGACCATCGCAACCTGGCCATGCTGCTGCTTGAGGCCCGTGAAACGCTGATGGGTTTGTTTCGCCCCATTCTCAAGGAATTCGCGCTGACCGAACAGCAATGGCGGATCATCCGCGTGCTCGACGGCGAACCGGCGCAGGCGCTCGAAGCGGGACAGATCGCGCGGCGCTGCTGCATCCTGAGCCCGAGCCTCACGGGCGTGCTGGAACGCATGGAGCGCGACGGCCTGATCACGCGCACGCGCGCGCAGGAAGATCAGCGCCGGCTGCTGGTCAGCCTGACGCCGCAAAGCAGGAAACTGGTGACGGAAATCGGCCCGCGCATCGACGAGCAGTACCGGCAGCTCGAATCGCGGTTCGGCCAGGACGGCCTCGAGGATATCTATCGCGCGCTCGACCGGCTCATCGAACTCGGCGGCACCCCGTGATGGCGGCGCCCGCGCCCGCCGGGCGCGGGAACGGGCGCCACGCGGGCGGTCAGTCCACCGCGCCGCGCATCAGCTCGGTCACGGCCACGCCGCGCGACGTGCGCATGCACTCCTCGACGTAGTCGATGAACGGCAGCGGTTCGAAATCGATTTCGTCGCGCACGCGGCTGTTGTCGAACACGCGATCGACCGTCGCGAATTCCCCGCAGCGCTGCAACGCGCGGCCGATCACGCGTTCGAGCGCCGGATCGGGCCGCCCGAGCACATCGCGCACCACGAGCGGCAATTCGGCCGGCGCGCACGCCGCATAGCGCGGCGCGCCCGTCATGCCCGCCGCCTCGTCCATCGCCCGCACGATCTGCGCGACCTGCGGCGCCTCCTCGCCCGCCGACACGTGATAGAGATCGTGCGCGAGCGTCGGCTTGACGGCCAGCAGCATCGTCGCGCGTGCCACGTCGTCCACCGACACGATGTCGATGCGCGTCATCGGCCGCGCGGTGAAGCGGCGCGCGGCATGGGCCAGCCGGAACATCCAGAACGAATTCGGCGCGGGCCGGGTGCCGAGCAGCGTATGGCCGACCACGTGCGACGGCCGCACCACGACGAGCGGCAGCCCCAGTGCGCGCAGGCGCTGTTCGGTCTCCGCCTTCGCGCGCAGGTAGCGCGCCGCGAGCACCGCGCCCGGCAGGCCCTCGTCGTCGCAGGCGGCGTCGTTCGCGGCGTCGCCCGCCTCTTCGTGCACGATCCCGCCGCGGCCCGCATGGGCATAGGCCGTCCCGACATACACGAAGCGCTGCAGGCGCGGCGCCCGGGCGAAGCGTTCGGCGAAGCGCACCGAATCGGCGATGTCGGCCCGCAGGTGCACGCCGTCGGCCGGCGACGCATGGCCCGCGCAGTGGATCACGTGGGTCGCGCCGGCAAGACGCGGGGCGTCGGCGCCCTGCCACACGTCGCCGAGCGCGCCGACGATCACGTTCGCCTCGGTCAGGCGCGACGCCCAGTACGGCGCAAGCCCCGCACGCAACGCCGCTTCGCGCAGCCGCGCGACGGCGTGGCCGCGGTCCTGCGCGCGCACGACGCAGACGATGCGCTCGAGCAGCCCGGCATTGACGAGCGCCGTCAGCACGGTACTGCCGATGAAGCCGGTTGCGCCGGTCAGCACCAGCCGCCCGACGTTCGCCGCCGCGACCGGTGCGCTGGCCGGCGACACGAGGCTCGTGCGCCAGTTGAGCGACAACGCGGTTTTCCAGATCAGCACGATAGTCTCCTTCGAAGAATCGGCCGGGCGGCGCGGCGTCCGCGGTTGCGGACGGCGCACGACTCCCGGCCGGGCCGGGGCGTGACGCGCGCTCCGGCGAATCCCGATCGGGCGTGCGGCCTGCGATCGCGTCGATCGCGTCTCTGGCACGAGGCGGCGGCAGCCGCCGAGGACGGGCGTCCGCGGCACGGGATCGGGAAGATCCCAGTGTGGGGCCCGACCGCATGCAAGTCTGTCCCGAAAGTTTCGTGAAAGTGTGCCAATTTGTACGAGATTGTCTGACTGTGTCGTTTCGCGCTTGCCGTCAAAACGCCGAAACATCCGGTCGGGCCGCATTCCGGCGTGGCAGCCGGCGCGGTTTCGACCACCGCCCGCACGCGACAGATCGACGCGCCCCATGGCCATGTCATCCCATGTCTGGAACATCGGATCCGTACGTCCCGATGCCGCGATCGCCGGGCCGCGCGCACTGGCGCGCCTCTGCCCGAACGGCCTTGAATCGTCTGACGTCGTTTCATCAGAAACCGCAATGAACTCAATACGGAATTATTGCTGTTTAACACTTGCGTTTCACACCAGTCTATCTAGACTGGTCAGGTCAAAACGGTCGAATGTGTCATTCTTTTTTAGGAGACGATCACAATGCGCCTCACCATTCGGATTAATGGCAGCGAATCGGCAACCCGGCATTCCTTCGCGGTACTGTGGGTGGATACCGACGAGGGGCTGTGGTCGCGCGAGGCACATCAGGGCATCGATCTTCCGACCTGGGGCAAGGTCCGCGATGTCGAGGGTGCGATGGCGCTCTGCGCCGCCGATGGCGGGAATGCGGTATGCCAGTTGAAGGGGTTGTCGTTCGGCGCGATGCAGCGCGAACAGGGCCCCGCGGTGCTCGCCGGCGATCATCCCGGCGCGTGGCGGCTGCAGGCCGTCGACCGGTGCACGAGCCAGCCGGAATACCGGGAATTCATTTCCGTCGCGCGATAGAAATATCGATCTAAATCGTCTGCGGTTTTCGGGTTTATTCCGGGTTCCGAGATATTCATTTCGATATTCAGTATTAACGGCGCCTCCTTTGAGGCGCTTTTCATTTTCCGGCGCCTGAAAATAACCGGGCGCCGCGCAATCGGTCGCACCACCGCGACGATCGGCATCGGCCTCGCCCGATGTCGCGCAGGCGGCCCGCTCCGCGGCGGATCGCTCCCCCTGCCCCCGCATCAGTCTCGACGAGGCGCCGCGCCTGCCCGCCTCTCTTCCGCACCGTGCCGCACGCCGCCGCCCGCTTTTTCGCGAGGGCCGGAACACACTTTCCCCACACGGTGTTTACTCATTTATTACAATCGCATTATCCAGACTGACTCGCCGCCCTCCGGCGGCCCGACCCGGCCATTGCATGAGCGTGAAAAAGAAGACCCATCCCGCCGACCCGTACGCGGCCGCGACCAAGAACCCGATGCTCGCGTCGCGCCTGCCGATGTGGCGCTCGAAGTTCATCGTGATCATCATGTTCCTCGCCTTCGCCGCGCTGATCGCGCGCGCCTTCTGGGTGCAGGTCGCGAACCAGGATTTCTACGTCGGCCAGGGCCAGAAGCGCTACCAGCGCACGATCGAGCTCGACGCGATGCGCGGGCGCATCGTCGACCGCAACGGCGCGATGCTCGCGGTCAGCCTGTCGACCTATGAAATCTGGGCGAACCCGAAACAGGTCGCCGATACCGACTACCCGCAGATCGCGAAGCTGCTCGACATGCCGCTCGTCGAAGTGAAGCGGCGTCTCGGCAACGACAAGACGTTCGTGCTGCTCAAGCGGCAGGTCGACGCGGACACCGCGGGCAAGCTCGACAAGCTCGCGATCGACGGCATCACGCAGATCGCCGATTCGAAGCGCTTCTACCCGGAAGGCGAATCGGCCGCGCACGTGGTCGGTTTCACGAACGTCGAGGACAAGGGCCAGGAAGGCGTCGAACTCGCTGCGAATACGCGCCTGTCGGGCACGTCGGGGCAGCGCGAGGTGATTCGCGACCGGCTCGGCCGCATCGTGTCGGACACGCGCCCGCTCGTCCCCGCGCAGCACGGCGCGACGATCGAGCTGACGATCGACCGCCGCATCCAGCAGCTCGCGTTCAGCCAGCTCAAGGCCGCCGTGATCGAGAACAACGCGATGGCCGGCAGTGTCGTCGTGCTCGACGCGCAGAACGGCGAGATCCTCGCGCTCGCGAACTACCCGACCTTCGACCCGAACGACCGCGCGCGCCTCACCGGCCAGCAGTTGCGCAACCGCGCTGTGATCGACACGTTCGAACCGGGCTCGACGATCAAGCCGCTCGTGGTCGCGCTGTCGATCGACGAGCGCAAGGTCACGCCGAACACGATCATCAACACGTCGCCGGGCACCTACAAGATCGGCCCGGCCGTGATCCACGACACGTCGAACCACGGTTCGCTGACCGTCTCGCAGGCGCTGCAGAAATCGAGCAACGTCGCGCTCGCGAAGCTCGCGCTGAACCTGCCCGCCGAAACGATCTGGAACAAATACCAGGAATACGGGATCGGCCGCGCGCCGGAACTGACGTTCCCGGGCGTCGCATCGGGCCGGCTGCGCGGCTACAAGCGCTGGCGGCCGATCGAGCAGGCGACGATGGCGTACGGCTACGGGCTGTCGATGTCGCTGCTGCAGATCGCGCAGACCTACACGGCCTACGCGGGCGACGGTACGCTGCACCCCGTGTCGCTGCTGAAGAACGGCACCGACCAGCAGACGATCGACGCGCATCGCGGCCACCGCGTGACGTCGCCGCAGACGGCCGCGTCGATCCGCTCGATGCTCGAGATGGCGGTCGGCGAAGGCGGCACGGGGCGCCGCGCGCGCGTCGACGGCTACCGGATCGGCGGCAAGACGGGCACCGCGCGCAAGCAGGTCGGCGCGAGCTACGCGAAGGGCAAGTACCGCGCGCTGTTCGCGGGGATGGCGCCGATGAGCAACCCGCGCCTGATCGTGGCGGTGATGATCGACGAGCCACGCGGCAAGGGCTACTACGGCGGCACGGTGGCCGGCCCGGTGTTCGCGTCGGTCACCAGCGGCTCGCTGCAGTTGCTCGGCGTGCCGCCCGACGCGCCGGTCGAGCCCGAGAAAGCCGCGCCGGCAAAGGCCGCCGCACCGCAAAGGACGGTGGCGGCGCCGAAAGCCGCGACGCCGGCCAGGACGGCCGCCGCGCCGAAGGCCGCCGCGACGCTGAAGACGGCCGCGCCGTCGAAAGCGCCGGCGCAGGCGCACACGGCGGCGGGATGACCGGCGCGGCCCGCCACACGCCGCCTCCGGCGCGTGCATGACGCCGGGCGGCCCTTGTTCTCCGCGCCCGCCCCGCCATCCGTCATCGTCCCACTTTCTAGGAACGCCTCGCATCATTTGAGCGTTCGCCTCGCCTCCTCCTACAATTTTTTCGCGCGCCGGGCAGCCCTGCCCGCGTGCGGGACGACAACACAGGAGAGAGACGCATGCGATTCCACTGGAAAACGCTCGCGCTGGCCATGGCGAGCGCGGCGCTGGTCGGCGGCACGCCCGCCCGTGCCGCCGATCCGGCCGACGTGAAAATCGGCTTCCTCGTCAAGCAGCCGGACGATCCGTGGTTCCAGGACGAATGGCGCTTCGCCGACCAGGCGGCGAAGGAAAAGCACTTCACGCTGATCAAGATCGCGACGCCGAGCGGCGAAAAGGTGTCGACCGCGCTCGACAGCCTGGCTGCTCAGAAGGCGCAAGGCGTGATCGTGTGTGCGCCCGACGTGAAGCTCGGCCCCGGCATCGCGGCAAAAGCGAAGCGCGCGGGGATCAGGCTGATGTCGGTCGACGACCAGCTCGTCGACGGTCATGGCGCGCCGCTGCCGGGCGTGCCCCACATGGGCATCTCCGCGTACCGGATCGGCGGGCAGGTCGGCCAGGCGATCGCGGACGAAACGAAGCGGCGCGGCTGGAATCCGGCTGAAGTCGGGATCATCCGGCTCGCGTACGACCAGTTGCCGACCGCGCGCGAACGCACGACCGGCGCGGTCGATGCGCTCAAGGCCGCCGGCTTCCCCGCCGCGAACGTGATCGACGCCCCCGAGATGACGGCCGACACCGAAGGCGCGTTCAACGCGGCGAACATCGCGCTCACCAAGCATGCGAATTTCAAGCGCTGGGTCGCGTTCGGCTCGAACGACGACACGACGGTCGGTGCGGTGCGCGCCGCCGAGGGCCGCGGCATCGGCGCGGACGCGATGGTCGCGGTCGGCATCAACGGCAGCCAGGTCGCGCTCAACGAATTTGCCAAGCCGAAGCCGACCGGCTTTTACGGCTCGATCCTGCTGAATCCGCGCCAGCATGGCTACCAGACGAGCATCAGCATGTACGACTGGATCACGAAGAACCAGGCGCCGCCGCCGCTCGTGCTGACGTCCGGCACGCTGATCACGCGGGACAACGAAAAACAGGCGCGCGCCGCGCTCGGCCTGTGAGCCGCCACAAGGAGCCGACATGACACGAACCACCCTCGTGACGGGCGCCGCCGGCGGCATCGGCCAGGCGCTGTGCCGCACCTTCCTCGCGGCCGGCGATCACGTGCTCGCGCTCGATCGCGACCGCGCGGCGCTCGGCCGCTTCCTCGACACGCTCGGCGACGGGCGCGCGACGCCGGTCGTCGACGATCTGGGCGACGCGCAGCGGCTGCGCTCGATGCTCGAATCGCATCCACCGGTCGACGTGCTCGTCGCGAATGCGGGCACGGCCGCGTCGACCACGCTGCGCAACACGACGCCGGCCACCTGGCGCACCGACCTCGAGGCGAACCTGACCGCCACCTACGTGAGCGTCGAAGCCGTGCTGCCCGGCATGCGCGCGAGCCGTCGCGGCGCGATCGCGATCATCGGCTCGGTGAACGGCATGCAAGCGCTCGGGCATCCGGCGTACAGCGCGGCGAAGGCCGGCCTGGTCAGCTACACGAAATCGCTGGCGATCGAATACGGCCGCGACGGCGTGCGCGCGAACATCGTCCTGCCGGGCACGGTGAAGACGCCCGCGTGGGAAGCGCGCGTGCAGCGCAACCCGCAGGTGTTCGAGCAATTGCGGAAGTGGTATCCGCTCGACGATTTCGCGACGCCCGACGACGTCGCGCAGGCCGCGCTGTTCCTGTGCTCGCCGGCCGCGCGGATCGTCACCGGCGTCGCGCTGCCCGTGGACGGCGGGCTGCTGGCCGGCAATCGCGTGATGGCGCAGGAGCTGACGCTGGAAACGTTCTACTGAAGCACGCGGGGCCGGCGCCCGCCCCTGGCTGCCGGCCCGTGCGCGGCGGGACGCCGCGCGCTCAATGCGCGGCCACGGCCGGCTTCGCCATCCTGCCGAGCACGTGCTCGGTCATCCCGCGCGCGAGTTCGGTCTCGCCCATGAACACGGTGCCGATGCCCTCGTTTGCCAGCAACGCGGCCTCGTCGCCGCTGTTCGTGCACAGCACGACCTCCAGTGCCGGATTGAGCGTGCGCGAGATCTCGACGATCTGCCGCACGTCGAACACGTCGGGCAGCGTGACGAGCAGCATCCCGGCTCGCGCGATATGCGCCTGCACGAGCACGATCGGCTCGATCGCGTCGCCCGAGACGGCGGCGACGCCTTCCTCGCGCAGCTTCTCGACGAGCTCGCGATTCTGTTCGACGACGACATACGCGATCCCGCGCTCGTCCAGCGCGTGCGCGATGCGCGTGCCGACCTTGCCGTAGCCGACGATCACGACCTGCCCGGTCAGGTGCGTCTGCGGCGTCGACATCGGCAGCGCGGCGAGCGGATCGTCGCGCGCCTCGAGCTTGCGGGCGAACGCCGAATGCTTGCGGATCCACGCCAGCGCCGGATCGATCATCGCGAACAGCAGCGTGTTCATCGCGATCGAGATCAGCGCGACCGCCAGAATCAGGCTCTGCCCCTCGGCGGACAGCAGCCCGAGCGCCCGGCCGAGCCCCGCGAGGATGAACGAGAATTCGCCGATCTGCGCGAGGCCCGCGCCAACCGTCAGCGCTGTGTTCAGCGGATAGCGGAACGCGATCACGAGGGCCACGGCCGCGAGCGTCTTGCCGATCAGCACGATCGCCGCGACCTCGATCACGTGCAGCGGTTCGTCGAGCAGCACCTTCGGATCGAACAGCATCCCGACCGAGATGAAGAACAGCACCGAGAAGGCGTCGCGCAACGGCAGCGTCTCGTCCGCCGCGCGCCGGCTGAACTCCGACTCGCGCATCATCATCCCGGCGAAGAACGCGCCGAGCGCGAACGACACGTCGAACAGCTTCGCCGCGCCGAACGCGATGCCGACCGCGGCCGCGATCATGCACAGCGTGAACAGCTCGCGCGAGCCGGTGCGCGCAACGAGCCACAGGATGCGCGGGAACACGCGCTTGCCGACCACCAGCATCAGCGCGATGAACGCCGCGACCTTCAGCATCGTGACGCCGAGCGTACCCCACACGCTGCCGCCGGCCGCATGCGCGTCGCCGGGCGGCGTGCCGCCGAGCAGCCCCGCGACGGGCGGCAGCAGCACCAGCACGAGCACCATCACGAGATCCTCGACGACGAGCCAGCCGACCGCGATGCGCCCGTTGACCGTCTCGACGAGCCCGCGCCCTTCGAGCGCGCGCAGCAGCACGACGGTGCTCGCGACCGACAGCGCGAGCCCGAACACGAGCGCCGCGCCGACGCTCCAGCCCCAGGTGAGCGCGAGCGCGCCGCCGAGCAGCGTTGCGACGGTAATCTGCACGATGGCCCCCGGCAGCGCGATCTTGCGCACCGCGAGGAGATCGCCCAAGGAAAAATGCAGGCCGACGCCGAACATCAGCAGCATCACGCCGACTTCGGCGAGCTGCTGGGCGAGCGACAGGTCGCCGACGAAACCGGGCGTGCCGGGGCCGATCACGATCCCGGCGAGCAGATAGCCGACGAGCGGCGGCATTTTCAGCAGCGATGCGAGGTAACCGAAGATCATCGCGAGCCCGAAACCGGCCGCGAGCAACGCAATCAGGCTGACGTCATGAGGCATCCCCCCTCCCAAGGTCTTGTAACTATTTAGTAAGGTTCAAGACTGAGAGGATAAGGGATGAGGCGGAAGAATGGCGCGCCACCGCGAAAATTTCACGCGGCGGCGCGCCTTTGCGGGGTGCAACCCCGGCGAAACGACAGGCGACGCACGGGCTCGCGGGCGCCGCGCGCCACCGCGCGACAGGCGGGGCCGGCGCCCCGCCCCGCGTCAGCGCGACGCTTGCGGAAACCGCGCGCCCGGCGGCGCATCGGGCCGGGTCGACGGCACGCTCTTGCGCACCTTCGCGACCTGCGCGGCCGTCACCGGCGCGCCCGTGTTGCCCCAGCTCGTGCGAACGAAGTTCGACACGTCCGCGACTTCCTGGTCCGACAGGCGCCAGCCGAACGGCGGCATCGTGAAGGTCGACGGCGCGGTGTGCGTGCCTTGCAGCGCGCTGCCTTCCAGCACGACGTGGATCAGCGAGGTCGGATCGCCGCCCTGCACGACCGGGTTGCCCGCGAGCGCCGGAAACACGCGCGTATAGCCGTGGCCGTCGCTTCGATGGCAGGCCGCGCAGTTGTCCCGATAGACGGCCGCGCCCGGCTTGCTCGCGTCGCCCGCCTGCAGCGCCTTCGCAACGGCCGCGTCGTACACGTGCGGCTGTTCGCCCTGCACGCGCGGCGGCAGCGTCTTCAGGTAGCGCGCGACCGCGTTCAGGTCGTCGTCGGTCATGTACTGCATGCTGTGGCCGACCACGTCCGTCATCCCGCCGAACGCGGCCGTGCGCAGCGTGCGGCCCGTCTTCAGGAACTGCACGATCTCCGCCTCCGTCCACGTGCCGAGACCCGTGCGCGGCTCGCCGCGCAGGCTCGTCGGCACCCAGCCGTCGATGGCCGCGCCGCCGGCCAGGAAGTCCAGGCCGTCCGCGTCGGTCAGCCCGCGCTCCTGCATCGTCGGCGCGCGCGGCGTGTGGCATGCGCCGCAGTGGCCGAGACCCTGCACGAGATACGCGCCGCGCGCGACCGCCGGATCGCTGTACGGCGCCGCCTCGAACGGCTTCGACGCCGGCGCGAACAGCTTGCGCCAGATCCCGAGCGGCCAGCGCATCGACAGCGGCCACACGATGTCGACCGCGCGGTTCTCGTGTTCGACGGGCGCGACGCCGTGCATGAAGTACGCGTACAGCGCCTTCATGTCGTCGTCGGTGAGGCGCGAATACGACGGGAACGGCATCGCCGGATACATCGTGTCGCCGTTCTTGCGCACGCCTTCGCGCACCGCGCGCGTGAAGTCCTCGTAGGTCCAGCCGCCGAGGCCCGTTTTCGGGTCCGGCGTGATGTTCGTCGAATAGATCCCGCCGATCGGCGTATCGAATTTCAGCCCGCCCGCGAACGGCTTGCCGCCGCTCGCGGTGTGGCACGCGATGCAGTCGCCGGCCCGTGCCAGGTATTCGCCGCGCCTGACGAGATTCGCGTCGGCGGATTGCGCGACGGTGGCGGCCGCCGGGCCGGACGCCACCGCGGGCGCCGCCGGTTGCGCAAAGGCCATCGTGCCCGTGACGCCGAAGGCGGCCCAGGTTGCGCCGGCCGCCAGTGCGCGCCGCAACGGGGAAATACGGCGCGTGGCGCGGAAGTTCATCGTCCTCTTCATACGGTCACCAGCGGGGCGGGATTCTTCAGGTATTGCTCGCGGATCGCGCGGGCCGACCAGTAGGCCAGCGCCGCGATGATGCCGGTCGGGTTGTAGCCGATGCCCTGCGGCAGCGCCGACGCACCCATCACGAACACGTTGTGCACGTCCCAGCACTGCAGGTACCGGTTCAGCACGCTCGTCTTCGGGTCGGTGCCCATGATCGCGCCGCCGACCAGGTGGGTGGTCTGGTAGGCGCGCGAATCGAAGTGCTTGCCGAACTCGCGCGTCGACACGCCGATCGCCTTCGGTCCCATCGCCTCCGCGATCTTCTTCATCTGCCCGGTCACGTACTGCGCCATCTTGATGTCGTTGTCCTTCCAGTCGAAGGTCATCCGCAAGAGCGGCTGGCCGTACGAATCGCGATAGGTCGGATCGAGGTCGAGATACACGTCGCGGTACGACATGTTGGTGCCGTGCGCATCCATCGAGATCGTGTGCGCGTAGTTGTCCTTGACGGCCTTCTTCCACGCCGAGCCCCACTGCGGCGTGCCGGGCGGCGTCGCGATGCCGCTGATCGGCTTCACGCCGGCCTGGTTCACCCACAGCGGCGAGCCGCCGACGAAGCCGAGCGGGCCGTGGTCGAAGTTGTCCGCGTTGAAGTCGTCCACCCCGACGCCGTTGCCGCCCGCGCCGATGAACGGGTTCGTATAGGTGTCCTTGTCGAAGAACGCCTTGATCGTCGACAGGTTCTGGTACGCGAAATTGCGCCCCACGACGCCTTCGCCCGAGACCGGGTCGTACGGCTTGCCGATGCCCGACAGCAGCAGCAGGTGCACGTTGTGGTACTGGAATGCGGCCACGATCACGAGATCGGCCGGCTGGTGTATCTCGCGCCCGGCCGGATCGACGTAGGTCACGCCCGTCGCGCGCTTCTTCGTGTCGTCGAGATCGACGCGCAGCACGTGGCACTTCGAGCGCAGCTCGAAGTTCGGCGCCTGCTTCAATGCGGGCAGGATGTTCAGGTTCGGCGACGCCTTCGAGTACATGTAGCACGCGTAGCCGCTGCAGTAGCCGCAGAAGTTGCACGGGCCCATCTGCACGCCGTAGGGGTTCGTGTACGGGCCCGACGTGTTCGCCGACGGCAGCCGGTACGGATGCAGGCCGAGCGATTTCGCCGCGTCGAAGAACCGCTGCGCCGAATAGGTGTTGAGCTGCGCGGACAGCGGGAAGTTGTCGCTGCGGTTCGCCTCGAACACGTTGCCGTCGCCGACCACCTTGCCGCCGACCTTGTACGCCTGCCCCGACGTGCCGAACACCTTCTCGGCGAAGTCGAAATGCGGCTCGAGCTCGTCGTACGTGACGCCCGTGTCCTGGATCGTCATCCCTTCCGGGATGAACTTCCTGCCGTAGCGCTCTTCATAGTGGCTGCGCAGGCGCAGCTCTTCCGGCGTGATCCGGAAGTGCACGCCCGACCAGTGCAGCCCCGCCCCGCCGACGCCCTCGCCCGGCAGGAACGCGGCGAGCTGCCGGTACGGCAGCGCGGTGTCCTGCAGGCCGTGACGGATCGACACGGTCGTCTTCGACAGGTCGAGGAACAGTTTCTTGCGGACGTTGTACGTCAGTTCGTCGATCGTGTTCGGATACGCGCCGTCCGGATAGGTGTCGCGATACTCGCCGCGCTCCAGCGCGACGACCTTCAGGCCCGCTTCGGTCAGTTCCTTGGCGAGAATCGCACCGGTCCAGCCGAAGCCGACGATCACCGCATCGACGTGCGGCTTTTTTTCTGCGGCCATCAGCTCCGCTCCCCGTTGATCGAGACGGGGCCGTACGGATACGGCTTGCCGTTCTGGTTGACGAAATCCATGAAATCCGCGCGCGCGCCCGGAAAGCCGATCATCTGCCACGCGGCCATGCCGCGATTGCCGCCGTGCACCGGATCGCAGAAATAGCCTTCGCGCGTGTTCTGCAGCAACTGACCGAAGAACACGCCCGGCGGCACGTCGTCGATCTGCGCGCCGCCCTTCTCCAGCGCGCCGAGCACGGCGTCGCGCGTCGGCGCGTCGAGCGCCGCGAACGCGTTGCCGTGGGTCTTCTCGCAATAGCGGTTGACCGCCGCGATGCCGAGCCGGTAGATGTCGCGCGGCACCAGCTTCAGCTGGTAACCGAGCTCGGGGACGCCCTGCTGGAACGGCCCCTGCATGTACCACGTCGCGCCGTGCGCGTACGGCGTCTCCATCTGGCGGTCGATGAATTCGGGCACGCCCGCATCGAGTGCGCCGGGGCCTTCGGCGTCGGCCGGAATCAGCCGGTCGACGGCGGCCTGGACGAACGCCCATTCCTTCGCATCGAAGAAGGTCGGCTTGTACGGGGCGCGGTCGGCGCCGGCCGACGCGGCGGGCGCATTGCCGGCCGTCGTCGCGGACGGCGACGACGAGCGCAGGTCGCAGCCGGCGACCGACGCGATCGGCACGAGTGCGACCGACGTGCGCAGGAAACGACGGCGCGAGTTGGGTTTGTCAGGTGGCGTGGACATGGTCGTGTTGATCGTTGGGGATCGGGGCCCGGGCGCGCGCATTCCGCAAGCGGCGCGCCCGGCATTGGCAGCCGCGCCGCACGCGGCCGGCCTCCTGTTCTTTCATCTGTTGCGAACCAGCTCGATGCGGGCGCCGTCGGTGCCTCGCGCGGCAACGCCTTCATGCGGGCACGCAGCGCGCGGCTCCGGTGGCGCTGCACGAATCGACCTCTTTGCGGGTCTTATCGTCTGACAAATGCCGACATCTACCGGCATCTGCCCTTTATCGCCCATGACCCTTTTCAACTTAGACGCCGCATTTGCGGACAGCAAGCGCGGCGTGCACGCCCCTCTCTCGGGTCTGGCGACGCGTGCGGCGAATTATATATGGAACCGGTTCCATATCGAGATGGTTCAATGCAATTCAATGCATCGAAAAATGCAACAATTGAAAAGCCGGAAACCGGCGTGCGCAAGGATGGTGTGATCCGCCCGCCCGCGAACGCGCAGGCAAGACGATTGTCGCGGTCAGATTGCGGCTGGCGGCTGTCTCTTTCCAGCGACGCCGGGTGGCCGAGGGTGCCGGTTCGCGTGGCGGTCTGGTAGCCTCCGCGTCTCATGAGACCACGACAGAACGAATTGCCGGCGTCCGACGCGACCCGCATCAGCAAATATCTCAGCTACCTGCTGCGCCACGCGCCGCAGGCCATTGGCCTGCAACTCGACCCGGAAGGCTGGGCCGACCTCGACGAACTGATCGCCGGCGCCGCCCGCCACGGCCACCCGCTCGATCGGGCGACGATCGAAGCCGTCTGCGCGACCAACGACAAGCAGCGTTTCGCGCTGTCGGAAGACGGCCGGCGCATCCGCGCGGTACAAGGTCACTCGACCGCCGCCGTGCAGCGGCGCTATCCGGCCGCGCAGCCTCCCGAGCGCCTCTACCACGGCACGGCGACGCGCTTCCTGGCGTCGATCCGGGCGCAGGGGCTGAAGCCCGGCGCGCGTCATCACGTGCACCTGTCGGCCGACCGCCAGACCGCGCTGGCCGTCGGCTCGCGCTACGGCGTGCCGGTGATTCTCGAGGTCGACGCGCAGCGCATGCATAGGCAAGGCCACACGTTCTTCATCGCCGAAAACGGCGTATGGCTGACCGACGCGGTGCCGGCCGAATACCTCACGGAACGGGAGCCGCCGGCGCGCTGACCCGCGCGCTCACCACGGCCAGAACGTCGACGCGATGGACAGCGCCAGCGCCGCGCAAAGCGGCGAATAGCACAGCGTGTCCATCCGCGCGAAACGCGACCCGCGTATGCGCTTGAAGAAGCCGACGTAGCGGAAATCGCCGACGGCCCGCACCGCGAAGATCAATGCGAGCGCAACGACCGCGAACGAGATCGCGCCGTGATATGCGTTGCGCCCCAGCCAGCCGGCGCGCGCGGCGACCCCGCACGCGCCGCCCAGCAGCGCCGCCGCGACGGCCAGCGTACCGATCGCGCTCGGCCGCAGCAGCGGCTCGCCGTCCTGCTCCGGAATGGCCGCCCGCTTGCCCAGCCGCCCGCCCAACGCCCAGTAGACGTGAACGAGCGCGATTGCGCACAGCGTCGGCACACTGAAATACGCTCCGGTCATGTCGGTCAGTGTCCTTGTCCCGTTGTGTTGTCGTGCTGCCGGCAAGATGCCGGCACGCGGCCCTCGCCCGCGACACGCATGACGATACCGAAACCCGGCAAACCACGCATTGCGACGCCCGGTCGCAACCCGCGCCCGCGCATGTTGCGATGCGGTGCGCATGCGCCGCCGCACCGGCGCGCCGCTTGACTTCCCTCCGCGCGCCACTACGCTGTTATTCCAGTGCCGCGGCCGCCACGCCCCCGCGCGACCGGCCGCACGCGCATCGTTCGCCGCAGTGCGCGCCGGCAAGACAACGATAACGAAGGCCAAGGAGACGAGTCATGCTGATCGGTGTGCCGAAAGAGATCAAGAACCATGAATACCGCGTGGGCCTTACGCCGGCCGGTGCGCGCGAACTGACGCGGCATGGCCATCGCGTGCTCGTGCAGCGCGGCGCGGGCACGGCGATCGGCCTGCTCGACCCCGACTACACGGCCGCCGGTGCATCGCTCTGCGACGGCGCCGACGAAGTCTTCGCGCGCGCCGACATGATCGTCAAGGTCAAGGAGCCGCAACCGGCCGAATGCGCGATGCTGCGGCGCGGCCAGATCCTCTACACGTACCTGCATCTCGCGCCCGATCCCGAACAGGCGGCCGCGCTCGTGAAGTCCGGCGCCGTCTGCATCGCGTACGAAACCGTGACGGGCCCGGGCGGCGGCCTGCCGCTGCTCGCGCCGATGAGCGAGGTGGCCGGGCGCATGTCGATCCAGGTCGCGGCCACCCACCTCGAAAGCCCGCGCGGCGGCCGCGGCCTGCTGATGGCCGGCGTGCCCGGCGTGGCGGCCGCGCACGTGGTCGTGCTCGGCGCGGGCGTGGTGGGCACCGGCGCGCTGCAGATGGCGGTAGGGCTCGGCGCGCGCGTCACCGTGCTCGACACCAACGTGAACCGGCTGCGTCAGCTCGACCTCGTCTTCGCCAACCGGATCGCGACCGTGTGCTCGAATGCACAGACGATCGACGAAGCCGTGCGCGATGCCGACGTCGTGATCGGCGCCGTGCTCGTGCCGGGCGCATCGGCGCCGCGGCTCGTCACGCGCGACATGATCGCGACGATGCGCACGGGCGCGGTCGTCGTCGACGTCGCGATCGACCAGGGCGGATGCTTCGAGACGTCGCATGCGACGACGCATGCGGACCCGACCTTCGTCGTCGACGGCGTGGTGCACTACTGCGTCGCGAACATGCCCGGCGCGGTTGCGCGCACGTCGACCTTCGCGCTGAACAACGCGACGCTCGGGCATGCGCTCGCGCTCGCCGACCACGGCTGGAAGAAGGCGCTGGCCGACGATCCGCATCTGCGCGCCGGCCTGAACGTGTGCGACGGGCACATCACGTACGAAGCGGTCGCGCAGGCGCTCGGCCTGCCCTATGTGCCGGCGGCCGGCGTGCTGGCGTGACGCGCACGCCGGCGCACGGCCGTCGGCGCGTACCGCATGCCGCGCATCGCGTGCCGGGCCGCCGGGGTCGTCAGGTCAGAGGGTTGCGCGCGGCGTCGTTGCGTAGCGTCGTTCGTAGATCGACTGGCAATGCGTGCAGCGCTCCGCGGTCGGGCGCGCCATCAGGCGCTCGTAGCCGACCGCCGCATCGCAGTCGATGCATTCGCCGTAACTGCCGTCGCGCATCCGCTGCTGGGCGCGGCCGATCGCGCGCAGTTCGGCCAGCTTCATGCCGATCAACGCATGATCGACGTCGACGAACAGATCCGCATTCGCCTCGTCGCCCTCGTCCGGCGCCGCGCCGGCAAGATCGGCATAGGACTCCGACGCGCGATGGTCTTCGCTCGTGCGGATATCCGCACGCAACGCCTGCTCGTTCTCGCTCAGCCGCCGTCGCAGCGTCTGTCGTTGCTGTGGATCGAGCGCCATGGCCGTCTCTCCTGTTCCGGGTTCCGCGCGGAAAGTACGGCGCGCGGTGTCGCGCCGGTGCGCGGCGGGCAGGCACGACCGGCGCCGCCGCGCCCGGATGCACGCCCGGACGCACGAAGCACCGGACGCATTCGACGCAGGATAAACCCATTGAACACGCATGTGTTGACCGGAATCAGCCTGCCGGCTGACGCCTGCCATGTGGCGCCGAACTGGGGACGGACGCGAAATCGCGATGCCACGCGCCGGTCCGGCGACCTCCGCGATGCAGGACGCCAGGCCGACGACGGAATCAGCGCACGTCCTCGCCAAGCCACTGCTTGCTGATCGCCCCGTATTCGCCGTCATTGAACAGCGTATCGAGCGCGGCGTTGATCGCCCCCAGCAGCTTCGGGCTGTCCTTGCGCACCGCGATCCCCATCTTCTCCGGATAAAGCAGCGCCCCGGCCGGCTTCGCGTCGATGTGCTTGTCGCGTATCGTCAGGAGTCCCGCGATGCGGTCGGTCACGAATCCTTCGATGCGGCGGTTCTGCATGTCGATCAGGATGTCCGGCAGGCCCTTGTAGGTCTTCACCTGCACGTCGGGCCGATTCTTGCGCAGCCACGCCTCGTACGTCTCGCCGAGCGTGACGCCGACCACCTTGCCCTTCAGCTGGCCGATGTCCTGCACGGCGCTGCCCTTCGGCACGAAAAGCTGCGCGCCCGAGCGATAGTACGACCGCGTGAAATCCACGGCCTTCAGCCGTTCGTCGGTGATGGCCAGGCTGCCGATGACGGCGTCGTACTTGCCGGCCAGCAACCCGCCGACGATGCCGTCCCACGCGGTCATGACCGGGACGGGCTTCGCGCCGAGCCGGCTCGCGATGCGATTGCCGATATCGACGTCGAAGCCGTTCAGCCGGCCCGACTCGTCGATGAAGCTGAACGGCGGATACTTGCCGGTCAGCGCGAACGTCAGGTTGCCGGTCTGCCTGACCCGGTCGAGATCCTCGGCGTGCGCCGCGACGCTCGCGGCTCCGATGAGCGCCGCGCACGCCACCATCGTCAATCGTTGCATCACATTCATTTCCAGTCTCCAGAAGATCGATTTGATCGTGTACCGAACGCGGCGACGCGTTCGACGTGACATCGCGCGATTGCTAGCGGCGCGCGACCTCGAACAGCGCGGCCGCGCCCTGCCCGCCGCCGATGCACATCGTGACGACGACACGTCGCACACCGCGTCGCGCCCCCTCGAGCAACGCGTGGCCGACCATGCGCACGCCGGTCATGCCGTATGGATGGCCGAGCGCGATACTGCCGCCGTTGACGTTGACGGTTTCGTACGACAGCCCGAGCGCCTCGACGCAATGCACGACCTGCGACGCGAAGGCTTCGTTGAGTTCCCACAGGTCGATGTCGGCGGCCGACAGGCCCGTGCGGGCGAGCAGCCCGCGCACGGCCGGCACGGGGCCGACGCCCATCTCGTCGGGCCGGCAGCCGGCCACCGCGTACGCGACCATGCGCCCGAGCGGCGGCGCGTCGAGCGTCCTCAACATCGCGCCCGATACGATCGCGCAGGCGGCCGAACCGTCCGCCAGCGCGCAGGCATTGCCGGCCGTCACGGTGCCCCCGTCGCGCACCGCGTCGAGCGCCGCCAGCGCATCGACGGACGTGCCGGGGCGCCGGCACTCGTCCTCGCTCGCGCGCAGCATGCGCGGCACACTGTCGCCGCTGGACTTGTCGCGCTCGAGCTTGCGCACGTCGACCGCGACGATCTCGTCGCGCAGCCGACCCGCTTGCGCCGCATCCTCCGCCCGGCGCTGGCTGAGCACCGCGTAGTCGTCCTGCGCGCGCCGCGACACGCGATACCGGCTCGCGACCACCTCCGCCGTCTCGACCATCGGCATGTAGGCGTCGCCGTGTCGCGCCAGCAACCGTTCGTCCTGCTGACGATGGCGATTCATGTGGGCATTCTGGACGAGGCTGATCGATTCGACGCCCCCCGCCAGGATCGCGTCGGCGTGGCCGCCGGCGATGCTCGCCGACGCCATGACGACCGACATCAGGCCCGATGCGCATTGCCGGTCGACGGTCATGCCCGGCACGCTCACGGGCAGGCCCGCGGCCAGCGCCGCTAGCCGGCCGACGTTGTAATACTGCGTGCCTTCCGGCAACGCGCAGCCGAGCATCACGTCGTCGATCCGTTCCGGGTCGAGGCCGCTGCGGGCAAGCGCGGCGCGCAACGACAGCGCGGCGAGCGTCGGCGACGTCGTATCGTTGAACGCGCCGCGAAACGCACGCCCGATCGGCGTACGCGCATATCCGACGATCCAGGCGTCGCGATCGGTCCCGCTCATGCCGCCTCCCCGTCGACCGCGAAGTCGGCATCGGTCATGTTCCGGATCTCCGCGACGCTCATCGAGCCCAGCCGCTCGACCAGCGTCAACCCCTGCGCGTCGCACCGGAACACCGCGTGTTCGGTGACGATCGTCGTGACACGGCGTCTCGCCGTGAGCGGCAACGTACATCGCTCGACGATCTTCGGCCGGCCGTTCTTGTCGGTGTGCGGCATCGTCACGATCACGCGGCGCGCCTTCTGCGCGAGTTCCGCGCCGCCGCCGATACCGGCCACGAGGCCGCCGGGCACGAGCCAGTTCGCGAGATCGCCGTACGCCGACACCTGCAGGGCCCCCAGAAACGTGATGTCGACCAGCCCGCGCCGGATCATGCCGAACGACTCGGCGCTGTCCACGATCGCGCCGCCCGGCACGACCGATACGTAGCCGCCGCCGGCGTCGATCAGCTGACTGTCGGGTTCGGCCGCGCGCGCGAGCGCCCCGACGCCGACGATGCCGTTCTCCGAGTGAATCCACGCGGCGGGCGGATCGCCGAGATACGACGGGATCAGCGTCGGCAGGCCGATGCCCAGGTTGATCAGTTGCCCGCGCGCCACTTCGCGTGCGGCCCGGCGCGCGATCACGTGGCGCGGGTCAGCGCTCGATCGGCTGGTATTCATCGCCGTCTCCGTCGATCTGGATGAGGCCGTGCACGTGAATGCCCGGCGTATGGATGTCGTCGGGCGCCAGCGGCGTCGCGTCGACGACGCGCGCCTCGGCCAGCACCCGGTCCGCCGCCATCGCCATCAGCGGCGAGAAGTTGCGCGCCGCGCCGCGATAGCGGAGATTGCCGCAGGCATCGGCGCGATCCGCGCGCAGCAGCGCGAAATCGGCATGCAACGCGGGCTCGAAGAACAGCGTCCTGCCCGCGACCGAAATCGCCTCGCGCGCCACCCCGAGTTCCGCCGGCAGCTCGATGTCGGTCACGACGCCCGGCAGCCCGACACCCGCGCAGCGGATGCGTTCGGCGAACAAGCCCTGCGAAAAGAACTCGACCCGCAGCGCACCGGACAGATACGCGCGCCGGGCCGCGCCGCTCAGGCCGAGATGCGTCGTCAGCAGCCGGCTCACGACGCCGGCCTCGATCAGTCGCGACACGCCGTAGTTGTCCTGATTCGCATCGTTCTTGATGATCGTCAGATCGCGCTTGCCCTGCCGCTGCAATTCGGCAAGCAGCGAGAACGGCGTGCCCGGCGATCCGAACCCGCCGACCATGATCGATGCGCCGTCCGGGATCGGCGCGACCGCGTCCGCGAGCTGCATGCATTTGTCCATCGGCCGGCCGCTCATCGCCCGAGCGTCCGGAACGCGAGATCGAGCCGTTCGACGATCTCGTCGCACTGTGCTCGCGTCGTGATCAACGGCGGCGCAATCAGCGTGTGGTCGCCGGTTTCTCCCATCAGGGATTTGCGCGGATAGACGATCACCCCCTGCTCGCGCGCGGCACGCGTCACCTGCTCGCCGAACCGCAGCGCCGGGTCGAACGGGGTCTTCGCGGCGCGATCCGCCACGTACTCGATCGCCAGCAGAAAGCCGCGCCCGCGCACGTCGCCGATGAAATCGTGCCGGCTCGCGAGATCGTCGAGCAGGCCGCGCAGGTAGTCGCCCGTCACCGCCGCGTGCTCCACCAGCCCCTCGCGTTCGATCACGTCGATCACCGCCAGCGCCGTCGCGCTCGCGAGCGGATTGCCCGCGTACGTATAGCCGTGCTGAAACCCGCCCGACGCCAGGATCGGGTCGGTCAGCGCGGCCCGTGTCACGATCGCCGACGTCGGGTAGTAACCGGCGCCCAGCCCCTTCGCGACGCACAGGATGTCCGCGTCGACATTCCAGTGCTGAAAGCCGAACCAGCGCCCCGTGCGGCCGATGCCCGTCATCACTTCGTCGAGGATCAGCAGGATCCCGTGCCGCGAGCAAATGTCGCGGATGCGCGCGAAATACGCATCGTGCGGCACCTCCGCGCCCGTGCTCGCGCCGCCGATCGGCTCGGCGACGAACGCGGCCACCCGCTCGGCGCCGACTTCGCGGATCGCCGCGTCGAGCTCGTCCGCGCAATCGAGCGCGTGCTGCTCCGCCCCCTTGCCGGGCGGCACACGATACTGCGTCGGCGAGGCAATCTTCGGATAGAGCTGGATCATCGGCCCGAACGGTTGCGTCAGCGGCGTGTAGCTCGTCATCGCGAGCGCGCCCATCGTCGAGCCGTGATAGGACGGCCGACGCGCGATGAACACGCTGCGCGCCGGCTCGCCGCGGCACACCCAGTACTGGCGCGCGAGCTTCAATGCCGATTCGACGGACTCCGAGCCGCCGCTGGAAAAGAACACACGGTCGAAGCGCCCGCCCGCGAGGCCGACGAGCTTCTCCGCGAGATCCACCGCGGGCTGGTTCTCGAACTGGGTCCGGTACGAGAACGCGACCTTGTCGAGCTGCGCGAGCATCGCGTCGCGGATCGCCGGGTGGCCGTGGCCGAGCTGGGCCACGATCGCGCCGGAACACGCGTCGATATGACGGTTGCCGTCCGTATCCCATGCGTAGATGCCTTCGGCGCGCGCGATGGTCGGCAACTGCACGGCGGACTGGTAAAAAAGATGGTCGCTCATTGACGTCCTTTTCGGGTTGCGTAGGGTGATTCGGTGCGGCGCGCCGTCACCGGATGTCGGCGAGAAACGCCTGGGTCCGTTCGTGCGACGGCCGATGAAAGATCTCGGAAGGAGGGCCGTCCTCGATCACCCGGCCGTCGGCCATGAACACGACGCGATCCGCCACGCGCTCCGCGAAACGCATCTCGTGCGTGACGATCATCATCGTCATGCCGGCCTGCGCCAGCCGCTCCATGACCGCCAGCACGCCGCCGACCATCTCCGGGTCGAGCGCCGAGGTCGGCTCGTCGAACAGCATCGCGTCGGGTTTGAGGGCCAGCGCCCGTGCGATCGCGACGCGCTGCTTCTGGCCGCCGGACAGGTGGCCGGGATAGACATCCTGCTTGTCGAGCACGCCGACCTTGTCGAGCAGCGCCCTCGCCTCGTCGCGCGCCTGCGCCGCCGCCACGCCGAGCAGCCGCATCGGCGCGAGCGTCAGGTTCTCGAGCACGGTCAGGTGCGGAAACAGGTTGAAATGCTGAAACACCATGCCGACCTTCATGCGCATCGCGTTCAGGTAGCGCTCCTGCGCGCCGTGCCCGCGGGCGGGGTCGTTGACACGGCTGCCGAGCACCGTGACCTCGCCGCGCGTCGGCGTCTCGAGATGGTTCACGCAACGCAGCAGCGTGCTCTTTCCCGACCCGCTCGGGCCGATCAGCACGACCACCTCGCCCTTGCGGACCTCGAGTGAAATGCCCTTCAACACGTCGAGCGTGCCATACGTCTTGTGGATGTCGCGCAGGACGATCTGCGGCTGCGTGGCGTTCATGCGCGGCCTCCCTTCAGGATCAGACGCTGTTCGAGCTGGCGCAGCGCCATGCTCGTTCCGGTGGTGAGCAATGCATAGATCATCGCGCAGGCGAAATAGAGTTCGAATGGCTTGAAGGTCGCGCCGACCAGCTGCTGCGTGCGCATGAACAGCTCCGCGAGCGTGATCGTCGACACGAGCGACGTGTCCTTGGTGAGGATGATCAGGTTGTTGCCGAGCGGCGGCACGATCAGCTTGAGCGCCTGGGGCAGCACGACGAGCCGCATCGTGCGCGCGGCGCCGAAGCCCAGCGACCGCGACGCCTCGATCTGCCCGTGCGGGATCGCGAGGATGCCCGCGCGGATCGTCTCCGCGTTGTAGGCGCCGACGTTGAGCGCCAGGCCGATCACGCCGGACGTGAACGGCGACAGCTCGATGCCGAATTGCGGCAACCCGAAATAGATGATGAACAGTTGCACGAGCAGCGGCGTCGAGCGGATCAGCCAGATATAGGCGCTCGTGGCGTCGCGCAGCACGCGATGCCGCGACAGCCTGCCGAGCGCGGCGCCGAGACCGATGGCGAGGCCGAACACGGTGGCAAGCAGCGTCAGCTCCACCGTCACGGCGGCCGCTTCGAACAGCATCGGCAAATACTTGAGCACGAGATGGAAATCGAACATGGCGTGGCGGCCCGCGCGCTGCGCGGCGGCGCAACAGCGCGGAGGTGTCTCCGTAGGATGAGTGACCGATTTGATTCATCATCTGAAAACAGCTCGAGAGCCGCGACAGAACAAGGAACCGGCCTGTTGTTTGACTGGCCCGAAGTCTCGCTTTGAATTATTTTTCGGTCAATATATGATCTTTTTTAATCAATTGATTGACCGGAGCGAACATGCGGAGCGACTTCAGCCTGCGCGACATCGAGATCTTCCATGCGATCGCCACGGCCGGCTCCACGCGGCAGGCGGCCGTTCAGCTCGGCATCACGCAATCGGCGGTCAGCCATGCCCTCGCGCGGCTGGAGGACAGCCTGCGCATCCGGCTGTTCGCGCGCGAGAACCAGCGCCTGCAGATCTCGCCGGCCGGCCGCTACATGCTCGACGAGGCCGTGCAGCTGCTCGACCGGCTGAATCGCATCGAAGAGGAGATTTCGCTGCTGCAGGACAACGGCGTCGCGTCGCTGCGCATCGGTTGCGCGCCGGGGCTGTGCCACCGCTTCGGGCCGCGGCTCGCGCAGCAGTATGCGCAAGCGCACGACGGCACGGGTGTCGCGCTCGACGTCGCCGCGAGCGGAAGGCTGATATCGGATGTGGAAGGCGGCCGCCTCGATCTCGCGATCGTGTCCTACGAGATCCACGAGCCGGGCCTGATCTTCGTGCCCGTCTTCGGCGCGAAGATGGTCGCGCTGCTGACGCGCAAAAACCGGCTCGCCGCGCGCAAGCTGCTGACGTACGACGATCTCGCCGACCAGCAGTACATCAAGCCGATCCAGTCCGATCATCTGATCTACGACGATTCAAGCGACCGGCGGCGGCTCGGCTACGAATTGCGCGTCAGCATGAGCTCGCTCGGCGAAGTGATCCGGCTGACCGACGGCGTCAGCCTGCTCAACGCACTGACCGCCGCCGATCTCTGTGCGAACCGCGACCTGGTGGCGCGCCCGTTCGATTCGACCCAGTGGTTCAATTTCTATCTCGTTCACCAGCATGCGCTGAAGAACAATCCGGCCGTGCGCGACGTGCTCGACATCGCGCAGGCGTGCGTCACGGATACCGCCGCGGGCACCGCGTATCCCGAAGCGTTCGTGGTGCGCTGACGCCCGCCGCCGCGACGCCGGGCCCGGCGTGCGCGCACCGGGCCTCGTCAGAACGCATTGCGCCCGACGAAGCCGCGCACGACCGTCAGCAGGATGATCTTCATGTCGAACCAGAAACTCCAGTTCTGCATGTAGAAGAGATCGAACTTCACGCGCGCCTCCATCGCCTCGACCTTGCGCGTCTCGCCGCGATACCCGTTCACCTGCGCCCACCCGGTGATGCCGGGCCGCACGCGGTAGCGATACATGTAGCAGTCGACCAGTTGCCGGTAGAGGTCGTCGTGCTCGATCGCATGCGGGCGCGGGCCGACGACCGACATCTGCCCGAACAGCACGTTGAAGAACTGCGGCAGCTCGTCGAGCGACGTGCGCCGCAGGAACGCGCCGACCCGCGTGATGCGCGTATCGTTGCGCGACGCCTGCCGCACGACGCCCGGCTGTGCGCGGTGCACGCGCATCGTGCGGAACTTCAGGATGTCGAACTCGCGGCCGTCCACGCCCTTGCGGCGCTGCCGGAACAGCACGGGCCCCGGCGACGACAGCTTGACCGCGATCGCCAGCATCGACAGCAGCGGCAGCAACGGAATCAGCACCCCGACCGCGAACAGCCGGTCGAACGCGAACTTCGCCCACAGTTCCGGCGCGGAGCGCGGCGTGGTCGCGAGATTGATCGCCGGCATGCCAAGCACGTCGGTCGCCGAGCGCTCGACGGCGGCCATCTGCCGCACGTCGGGCAATAGCCGCAATTCGACGAATTCGTCGCGCAACTCGCGGACGATGCGCTGAATCCGCCATTCGTGCGACATCGGCAGCGTGAGCCAGACCTCGTCGATCCCGCCGCCGCGAATCATGTCGCGCAACGCGTTCCAGTCGTCGATCACCGGTACGCCGCCGATGGCGTCGGCCGAGGCCGGCGCGTCGTCGTCGAAGACGCACGCGGCCGCGAACGGGCCGTTCGACGCGAGCTGCATCCGTTCGATCGCCACACGCCCGTATGCGGTCGCGCCGATCACGGCGACGCGGCGCTGCCGTGCGGACGGGTCGTCACGCGTCAGCGCGAGCGCCATCAGCGCGGCGCGGCCGAGCAGCAGCGCCACGTCGCCGGCCAGCACCGTGCACACGATCCAGCGCGCCGTGACGGTGCCGCCGCGATCCATGATCCACATCGTGACGACCACCGTCAGCACGCTCATGCAGACGACCGCCGCCACTGTCTGCGTCAGCCCATGGGCGCCGCCCTGCGGCGCCGTGCCGCCGCGCACGGCGTGCAGGTCGCGCGGCAGCAGCGCCACGGCCAGCACGCACAGCAGCGCGATCGCGCCGCGCTGCGCGTCGGACAGCGTGCGCCACGCAAGACCCGACGCCGCCTGCGCCGCGAGCGCCCCCGCCAGCACCAGCACGACGTCCGCCACTGCGATCGCGGCACGCCGCGTCGCACTTGTCCCACCGGACCTCGACTGCATCGTCACGCACCATGGGCCGGGAATCCGCAACGCCCCTCCGGCATGCGCGGGCGAACCGGCGCCGGCCGCGCATCGTCGCGCGTGCCGAGCAGCCTGCGATAGTCCGCGCGGATCAGGTCGTAGCACTCGCACGCATGATGTTCGAGGCCGTCGCGGTCGAGCACCGTGATGCGGCCGCGGCGCTGCCGGATCAGCCCGGCTTCCTGCAGGTTGCCCGCCGCTTCCGTCACGCCTTCGCGCCGCACGCCGAGCATGTTCGCGATCGTCTGCTGCGTGACGGCCAGCTCGTCGCCGTCGATGCGGTCGTGCGCGAGCAGCAGCCAGCGGCTGAGCTGCTCGCTGACCGAATGATGGCGGTTGCACAGCGCGCTGCGCGAGATCTGCGCCATCGTCGCCTGGCAATAGTTGAGCAGCAGCCGGTAGGTCTGCGGCGACCGCTCGAATTCCGCGCGCATCACGCAGCTCGGCACGCGGTAGGCCATGCCGCCGATACGGACTTCGACCCGATACGACAACGCCGCGCCGCCGACCAGCGACGCCAGCCCGACCGCGCCCTCGCGGCCGACCAGCGCCACCTCGACCATCGCGCCGTCTTCCATCAAGTGCTGCACCGACATCATCGCCGTCGTCGGAAAATGCAGATGGCGCATCGGCTCGCCGACCCTGTCGAGCATCCCGGCCTTGATCCTGACCAGTTCGAGATGCGGCGCGAGGGCGCGGATGCTGTCCTCCGGGAGGGCATCGAGGATGGCATTCGCCGAGTAGCTCGAGTGAAGATGAAGCATGTCTGTATCCCTTTTATCGTCCGTGCCGCGTGCAGCCGCGTGCATGGAACTCGTTATCGCGATGCGTGCCCGGACGCTGATGGAGGTTGCGGCCCACAACCCTGATTCCGATCGACCATCGGCTTGTCTATACCGGATCGAATCGACCGTCCCGTTTCGACACGCCCGCCCGAATAAGCGATTTACGTGCCAATACAGGCCCGTCCTTAATATGTGAATCACGATTGATTTGGATCGCCCGAATTAGCGTTTCAAAAACAAAAAAAATGTCTCATTTCCGGACACTCTCCCGCCGCGCGGACACCGTACGCTATTCGACTGATCAATCCATATGCATCGAAGCGAGACACTGGCACCGGTGCCACGAGGCTTGCCGCTCATATACTTACAGCCGTTTTTCAATTGTTTCCGTGATGTTCAGGACAGCATTTCACAGCGCCGCCACCCCGCGCCAACCCGTTGGAAACTGTCTCAAATTTGAATCGGCACACTAATCTACAGCTCTGTAAGCCACCGCACATATCTCAAATAAGCCATTGATTTACATGGATAATCTTTCCTCATCCAGGCCTTTGTTAAACAATGTTTAATCCGCCACGAATGCATTCTCCACACGATATCCCCGGGCGGACAATTGCTTCCGGACCGACATTGAATGGACGACCGATACGCCAATCCATTCCGGAATGATTAATTCCACTGAAATCAATCTTTAAATCCATATAACGTTTGCGCCCAATTCAAATCGTCAAACTTTGTGAGATGACGCGATGTGCAATTGATTGGATTCAATTGCATGCTAGCCTTTTCGCCAGCATCGTCATTTCCGTTTCCTGACGAACACAAGTCCGCACGAGCGCGCCACTCCCCCGGGGCTCCGGGGTACCGACGCGACGACGCGCGACCGCCACCCTGCGAGGATGTGCCGTGACTGACCTGGCCCCTGACGCCGTCGCCTGTACGAACGGCACGATCGAGCTTTCCCACAGCTTCGACGCGAACCGGTTCCTCGCGGCGATCGATCGCGACGAGCTCGTGGCGCTCGCGCCTCACCTGCAACTCGTCCACCTGAAATCGGGGCAAGTACTGTGCGAGCCGGGCGAGATGCTTGCCGCGGTCTACCTGCCCGTCACGACGGCGATTTCGCTGCAATACGTGTCGTCCGGCGGCATGACGCTGGAGGTCGCGGAGATCGGCAGCGAGAGCGTGGTGTGCGAGGACGTGATCGGGGGCAGCGGCCGGATGCCCTGCCGGGCGGTCGCCTGCCGCGACGGCTTCGTCTACCGTCTCGACCGGCGCGTATTCGCCGACGCGTTCGACGCGTCGCCGGTGATCCGCCACCTCGTGTTCGTCTGCGTGCGGCTGCTGATGGCGCAGGTCTCGCAGATCACGTTCTGCAGCCGTCATCACGTGCTCAAACATCAGTTATGCAGATGGTTCCTGCTGGCGTACGACCGTACGCGCAGCATCGAGATCCAGGTGACGCACAGCATGCTGGCGCAGATGCTCGGCGTACGGCGCGAAACGGTCACCGACGCCGCCGGCGAAATCCAGAAGCTCGGCCTGATCCGGCAATACCGGAGTTCGATCGAACTCGCCGACCTCGGCGGCCTCGAGAAAATGTCGTGCGGCTGCCGCGCGATCGTGCGCGACGAGATGAAACGCATCCTGTCGGCCGACTCGGGCGTGCCGGCCGCGTCGCGCGCCTGACCGTCCGACGCGGCCCGGGCCGCGCCGTCAGGTTGGGTTAGTGGTTTGTAGGGTGGCGAACAGACCGCCGTGCGTGCCAATGGTCTACTGATGCCGGACTGCCGGGGGGACGTCAGCGCGTGTCGCGCGTCTGCCCCGGGCGGACGACACCACGCACGACGGAGCAGCACGTGAAAAACGAAATCAGAACCATCCTGAAGCACGTCGCCCACCTCGAAGCCGCGATCGACTCGATCGGCGACGGGGACGACCTCTACGAAGCGGGCCTCTCCTCGCTCGACACGATCCAGCTGATGCTTGCGATCGAGAAGCAGTTCAACATCGAGATTCCCGACGAGATGCTGAACCGCAACCTGTTCCGCAGCATCGACGCACTCGCGGACACGATCGCCACACTACAACGCACCGAGCATTCCGCATGAGCGCGCCGCTCCCCGAACTCGCGGCCGACAGCGATTCGCGTCGGCTCGACGAGGCCGCTCATGCCGTCGCCCAGATCGCCGCGCAGCATGCGGACGCGGTAGACCGCGACGCGCGCTGCCCCGTCGAGGCGATCGAGGCGATGCGCGCGCGCCGCCTGCTCGGCGCGATGGTGCCGACCCACCTCGGCGGCGCCGGCGCGTCGCTGGAGGATGTCGCATCGGCCTGCTCGATTCTCGGCCAGGCCTGCGCATCGTCGGCGATGGTGTTCGCGATGCACCAGATCCAGGTCGCCTGCGTCGTCGATCACGCGGTCGACCAGGGCTGGCACAAGCTGTTCCTGCAGCAGCTCGTCCGCCACCAGTGGCTGCTCGCGTCGGCCACGTCGGAAGACGGTGTCGGCGGCAACCTGCGTGCGAGCCAGTGCGCGCTCGAAACCAACGGCGGCGAGTTCCGGCTGCGCAAGTCCGCGCCGACGATCTCGTACGGCGACTATGCCGACGGCATCCTCGCCACCGCGCGACGTGACGCGGACGCGCCGGCTTCCGAGCAGGTGCTCGTCACGCTGCTGCGCGACGGCTACACGCTCACGCGCCGCGGCGAATGGGACACGCTCGGGATGCGCGGCACCTGCAGCAACGGCTTCACGCTCGACGCGCAAGGCGCGGCCGTCCAGTGCCTGCCCGTGCCGTTCGCGAAGATCGCCGAGGAAACCATGGTGCCGGTGTCGCACATCCTGTGGGCCGCGGTATGGATCGGGGTGGCCGGCGACGCCTTCCATCGCGCGCACCAGTTCTTCCGCGCACAGGCGCGCCAGACCGACGGCGCGCCGTCGCCCGCGTCGCGGCGCATCGCCGAATCGCTCGCGCTGATGCAGGCGATGCAGGCCCGGGTCGACAACGTGCTGCGCCTCCACTCGAACGCGACGTCCCGCTCGTGGTCGGCCGGCATGGCGTGGGCCGCCGAGATCAACACGCTGAAGACCTACGTGTCGACGACCGCGCTGGAAGTCGCGCACCAGGCCATGATGATCTGCGGGATGGCCGGCTACAAGCAAGGCACGCCGTTCAGCATCGGCCGCCACATTCGCGACCTGCATGCGGCGCCGCTGATGATCAGCAACGACCGCATCGCCGTCAACACCTCGAACCTGCTGCTCGCGCTGCGTCCTGCGACGCTGGAGAAACACTCGTGAACGACCGCCTTGCCGTGCCCACCGCCGCCGACGCCCCGCTCGACCGCGCGGGCGTCAACCCGCTGCGTGACGCGCTGATCGACGCGGGCCTGCTGGTTTCGACCGGCATCCAGGGCCTGTTCGGCCGCAGCGAGCGATTCGAACGCGTCGTCGAGGCGCTCGACGCGTTCGTCACGCGCATCGGCGCCGACCAGCAGGCCGAAGTGCTGCGCTTCCCGCCCGCGATGAGCCGCACCGAGTTCGAGCGCAGCGAATACATGAAGAGCTTCCCGCAGCTCGCGGGCAGCGTGCATGCGTTCTGCGGCGACGAGCATCAGCACCAGCGCGTGCTGCAGTGCCTCGATCGCGGCGACGACTGGACGGAGAGCCAGAAGCCGACCTACGTCGTGATGACGCCGGCCGCCTGCTACCCCGTCTATCCGGTCGTCGCGCGCGCGGGCGCGCTGCCCGCCGACGGCCGCATCGTCGACGTCTTCTCGTACTGCTTCCGTCACGAGCCGTCGCTCGACCCGACCCGCATGCAGCTGTTCCGGATGCGCGAATACGTGCGGATCGGCACGCCCGAACAGATCGTCTCGTTCCGGGAAACCTGGATCGAGCGCGGCACCCGGATGATCGAGGCGCTGCGCCTGCCGAACGCGATCGATCTCGCGAACGACCCGTTCTTCGGCCGCGGCGGCAAGATCGTCGCGAACAGCCAGCGCGAGCAGAACCTCAAGTTCGAGCTGCTGATCCCGATCGAACACGACAACCGCCAGACCGCGTGCCTGAGCTTCAACTACCACATGGACCACTTCGGGCTGCTGTGGGACATCCGCACCGCGACGGGCGACGTCGCGCACACGGGCTGCGTGGGCTTCGGCCTCGAGCGGCTCACGCTCGCACTGTTCCGCCACCACGGCTTCGACCTCGACGCGTGGCCGCGCGAGGTCCGCGACGTGCTGTGGGGCACGCCATGAGATTCGTGTCCCGCGACGGCGAGGATGCGACGTTCGAAGACGTGCGCCACCGCGCACGCCACTACCGGCCGCACCCGTTGCACAGCCAGGAGATGGTCTGGAAGCAGACCAACTGCTACGTCGACATGTGGCTCGAGGTGCTCCGGTGGTGGGGCTTCAATCCGTACGCGGCCCTGCCCTTCACGATCGCGCTCGATTTCGAGGGCGACCAGTTCACGTTCTTCAAGTTTCCGCACGACGAACTGGAGCGTCTCTACGGCATCGTCGTGCAGGAGCACTCGATCTACGAGCCGCTCGACCGGCACATCGAGACGCAGGTCGCGCGCGGCCACCTGATGATCGTCGAGGTCGACGCGTGGTTCCTGCCCGACACGCGCGGCAGCAGCTACCGCACGCAGCACACGAAGACGACGATCGGCATCGATGCGATCGATCGCGCGAAGCGCCAGATCGGCTACTTCCACAACAGCGGCTATTACGTGGCCGAGGAGGCCGACTACGACGGGCTCGTCGGCGACAGTTCGCCGATGACGCTGCCGCCGTACGTCGAATGCGCGAAGCGGCGGTTTGCGCCGCTCGACGAGCGTGCGCTCTGCGAGGCGTCGCTCGCCGCGCTGCAGCGCCACCTGCGGCGCCTGCCCGTCGTCGATCCGATCGCCGCGTTCCGGCGGCAGTTGCAGACCGACGCACGCACGCTGGCCGACGCGCCGCTCGAACACTTTCACGCTTACTCGTTCAATTCGGTGCGGCAACTCGGCGCGAACTTCGAACTGTTCGGTCATTACGCGCGCTGGCTGCAGGCCAGCGGTTGCGTCGGGCCGTTCGCCGAGATCCGCGCCGCGTGCGATCGCATCGCGTCGGAAGCGATGGTGCTGGAATTCCGGCTCGCGCGCGCATGCGCGCGCGGCAAGGAAGAACGCGGCGATTCGACGCTCGAGGCGATCGAGACCGCCTACGCGGATGTGGTCGCCTGCGCACGGCAGATCTGCGCGCCGCTGCGGCACGCCACGCCGGCGCGCAGCGACGCGGCCCCCGTGCCGGCCATGCGGTGACGCGCGCGCGCACGCCGCCCGCGTGGTCGATGCTGGCGACGGCCGCGGGCGCCGCGCGGGAGCCGCGCGACCTCCCGGGCGCCAGTGCCGGCTGGATCGCGGCGCCCGTGCCGGGCACGGTCGCGCAGGCGCTCGCGCTTGCCGGCCGGCTCGACGAAGCGGAATCGCTCGACGCACGCGACCACTGGTACCGGCTCGAGCTGCGCGGACACGGGCCGCGCGTGCTGCGCTTTCACGGCCTCGCGACGCTCGCGCAAGCGTGGCTCGACGACACGCCGATTCTCGGCTCCGACAGCATGTTCGTCGCGCACGACGTGCCCGTGACGCTTGACGGCACCCACCGGCTGACCCTCTGCTTCCGCGCGCTCGCGCCGTACCTGCACGACGCGCGCGCGCCGCGCCGTGCGCGATGGCGCACCCGGCTCGCCGAGCCGGCGGCGCTGCGCACGATCCGCACCTCGCTGTTCGGCCACATGCCCGGCTGGTTTCCGCCGTACGTACCGACCGGCCCATGGCGGCCCGTCGAGGTGCTCGATCCCGCCGGCGGCCCCGTTCCGGTCGCGTGCGACCTGCGCGCGCGCATCGAGGGCGACACCGGCTGGCTCGATGCGGAGCTGACGTTCGCCGCGCCGCTGCCCGACACGCTCGCCGCACGGCTGTCGTGCGGCGAGCACCAGGCCACGCTCGAACGCGCCAGCGCCGACCGCCTGCGCGCCAGCGTCGCGGTGCCCAACGTGCGCCGCTGGTGGCCGCATACGCATGGCGAGCCGGCGCTCTACGACGTCGTGCTGCATCTCGGCGAGGTGCGGCGGCCGCTCGGCGCGACGGGCTTCCGCACGATCGAGATCGACGCCGGCGCCGACGGCAAGGGTTTCGGGCTGCGCATCAACGGCGTGCCGGTATTCGCGCGCGGCGCGTGCTGGAGCAGCGCCGCGCCGCTCGCGCTGCACGCGGACGACGCAACCTACCGCCGCCTGCTCGGGCTTGCGCGCGACGCCGGCTTCAACATGATCCGCGTCGGCGGCACGATGACCTACGAGGCCGACGCGTTCCACGCGTGGTGCGACCGGCTCGGGCTGCTGGTCTGGCAGGATTTCATGTTCGCGAACTTCGACTACGCGCTCGACGATCCCGCATTCGCGGACAACGTCGGGCGCGAAGCCGCGCAGTTCCTCGCGCGCCACGGCGCATCGCCGTCGCTCGCGGTACTGTGCGGCGGCAGCGAGATCGCGCAGCAGGCCGCGATGTCGGGGCTCGGGCCGAAGCAGCGTTTCCTCGAACTGACGGCCGAGCGGCTGGCCGGCCTGGCGGCCGCCGGCCGCCCCGACGTCCCGTACGTCGCCGATTCGCCCGACGGCGGCGTGCTGCCGTTCGTGCCGCGCGAGCGCGTGTCGCACTACTACGGCGTCGGCGCGTACCTGCGCCCGCTCGACGACGCGCGCCGCGCGGACGTGCGCTTCGCGAGCGAATGCCTCGCGTTCGCCAACGTGCCGTGCGATGCCACGCTCGCCGAACTGGGCTGGCCCGGCGTGCACGAACCGCGCTGGAAGGCGGCCGTGCCGCGCGACCCCGGCACGTCGTGGGATTTCGAGGACATTCGCGACCACTATCTGCAGACGCTGTACGACGTCGCGCCCGACCGGCTGCGTCGCGAGGATCCGGCGCGCTACTTCGAGCTGTCGCGCGCGACGATCGCGGACGTGATGCGCGAGACCTATTCCGAGTGGCGGCGCACGGGCTCCCGCTGCGCCGGCGCGCTCGTGTGGCAGTTCCAGGACGTGATGCCGGGCGCCGGATGGGGCGTGATCGACGCCGCGCACCGGCCGAAGTCGGCGTGGTACGCACTGCGCCAGGTCCTGCAGCCCGTGCAGGTGCTGCTCGTCGACGAGGGCTTGAACGGGCTCGACGTCCACGTGGTCAACGAGCATCCCGCGCCGCTGTCGGCGGCGATCGAACTGGTCGCGCTGCGCGACGGCCGCACGCCGGTCGCGCGGGCCAGCTGCCCGGTGCGGATGGCGGCCCACGACACGGTGCGGATCGGCTCGGCCGAGCTGCTCGGCCGGTTCTTCGACTGGACGTACGCGTACCGTTTCGGGCCCTGCGAACACGACACCGTCGTCGCGACGCTGCGCGCCGACGACGGCACGCTGCTGTCGCAGGCGTTCCATTTCCCGTCCCGCACGCATCCGGCCGTACTGGCGCGCCGCGAACTCGGGATCGAGGCGTGCGTGTCGCGCACCGGCGACACGTGGCACGTCGACATCGACACGCGGCACGTCGCGCGCCATGTGCAGATCGACGCCCCGGGCTTCGTGCCGCGCGACGACTGGTTCCATCTCGCGCCCGGCTCGCCCGCGCGCGTCGCGCTGGTTCCGTGCGACGCGGCCGGAGGCGATCCGGCCGCCGCCGCCGCACCGCCGACCGTGGAAATCCGCGCGGTGAACGCCGTGCGCACGGTACGGGCCACGCAGGCCGCCTGACGCCGCGCTCGCGGCCGGCGAAGCCGCGAGCGTTGCCCGCCACGCGTCAGTCGGACGAGCCCGTGCCGCGCGGCCGCTCGATCCCGTAAGCCTCCATCCAGCGATACAGCGTGGCGCGCGATACGCCAAGCTCGCGCGCCGACGCCGCGACGCGTCCGCGCGTGCGCAGCAACGCGGTTTCGATCGCCTCGCGCTCGATCGACTTGCGGATATCGGCCACCGACGGCGACGCCGCGTCGAGGCAGTATTCGAGTTCGAGATCCTGCGCGGTGATCAGGCGGCCTTCCGTCATCACGACCGCACGCCGCACGCGGTTGATCAGCTCCCGGACGTTGCCCGGCCAGTCGTGCTTGTAGAGCGCCGTGATCGCATCCGTCGAGAAGCCGCGCACACGGTGGCGCGCGTCGCCGCGAAAGCGTTCGAGCATGTGGTGCGCGAGCAGCTCGATGTCCTTGCCGCGCGCGCGCAGCGGCGGCTGGTCGATGCGCATCACGCACAGGCGGTGGAACAGGTCGGCGCGAAAGCGCCCCTCCTCCATCGCGTCGCGCAGGTCGACGTGGGTCGCCGATACGATCCGGACATCGACCGGCACCGGATCGCTGCCGCCGAGACGATGGATCGCGCGCTCCTGCAGAAAGCGCAGCAGGCTCGCCTGGCTCTCGTGCGGCAGGTCGCCGATCTCGTCGAGCAGCAGCGTGCCGCCGTTCGCCGCCTCGACATAGCCGATCTTGCGCGTGTTCGCGCCGGTAAACGCGCCGCGCTCGTAGCCGAACAGTTCCGATTGCAGCAGGTGCGGCGGAATCGCCCCGCAGTTGACCGCGACGAACGGGCCGCTGCGCCGCTCCGAATGGCGATGGATCGCGACGGCCGTCAATTCCTTGCCGGTTCCCGTTTCGCCGAACACGAACACCGGTGCGTCGGTGCGCGCGAAACGCCGTACCGTATCGAACAGCCGCAGCATCGCGCTGCAGGTGCCGACGATGCCCTTCTCTTCCGATTCGAGCTGTTCTCGGTCGCGCGCGAACAGGCATTCCATGCCGTACGCATGGCCGACCGTATCGGCGATCCGCTGATGCGACGCAGGCAGCGTGACGTAGTCGAAGCAGTAGTCGCGCAACAGCGCGCGCACGTTCGGCGACGCGGTCTGGCCGACGTCGATGAGCGCGACCCAGACGACGTCGCGCATCGACGCGCAGGTCGACGCAATGCTGCCGATCGCATCGGCATGGCCGCCGCTCAGGTCGAGGATGCCGCAGGTGATTTCGCCGGACGTGTCGCGCAGCTCGCTCGCCTGGGCGACGATCGACACTTTCCAGTCGCGTCGCGCCAGCTCCTTTCGCAGCATGACGGACGGCGACTGCGTCCAGTAAATCAGCGGACGCTGCCCGTTACCACTCCCCGCGCCGGCGCTCTTATCGCGCGTTATTGGCATATTCATAGCGAACCATCACTTTCCACACTCCGCGAACCGTTCGCGTGCGCTGCGGCCGCCGGTACATGACCGACTGTCCGCGCTGCGCTTCCGCAGCTTTGGCGAAGATCGAGACTGCACACGGCAAGAGCCCCCGGAGGTCGAGCCGGATGTCATCCGGCCTCGTTGTCATCCAACTCGAAGGAAACGCGCGGCTGCGGGAGCCGCGACGTTCCGGCTTTGATGCGCCCCGCCGCGAGGCAAGGCACGTCTGCAAACAGGAATTCCGTCCGCCCGGGCGTCGCGTCTTGCACGACCGTTGCGCCCGATGCCGAACCGGACGGCTGCCAACCCGCTCCCGGAATGACCGCCGCACTTCATCCGCTCCTGAATTTACACCCCGTTTCGAGATGGTCTTGTTACCAAAAGATAAACCTGAATCAGCCGGTTACGCGACCCTTCGCCCCCGCGCCATGCACGTTTGATCACTGAGATTTGATTATCTATAAACATTCCAGTCAATCAGTGGCAAATCCTACTTTCCCCCTGGATGGCAGCCATCGATTGCCCGCGATTCCCGCCCGAATCACCGGAAATAGTCGGCACCGTATTTCGATCGACGCATAATCGCGCGCGCGGCCGGCCGGCAGCACCGGGCCGCGACGACGCACGGCCCGTGCATCTCGCTCGCATCCGTTACATGCGGTAATCAAAGGCACCGATCCGCGCGTCCCGCGGCGCAGCATGGCGGGCCGCCGCGACGCGTGCGTGCCGGCCGCGCGCCGGGCCCGGCTCGCCGCCGGCACGCATGAGGCGACGGGCGGTCTCCCGGGCTCGGGGCTCGGGACCCGATCGGCAGCGGAAACGACGGCGGGGTGCAGCGGGTGCGCACGCAGGCAAACGCCGACGTACTGGATGAACGACGTGCGCGCCGCGCGGGCACGCACGTCCTGAAGGCATGCGACGAAGCCGCCGGCCTGCCCGATACGGCGGGCCGCGCGCGCGAGCGTGTCCCCTGCGCGGCCCCGCGCGACCCGCCCGTCGTGAACGATCGCGATGCTCAAATCCTGCCCCGGTTCGTTTTTCACATTCGATGTCGACCGGCCGCGTGTCGTGGCGGGCCGCCAGGATGGAGTCATTATGAAAAAGCACCGGTCGCGGCGATGTGTGCTACCGCACAGTCCGGCATTCGCGGGGCATGCGAGGCAATCCATTCCGCGCCGCCGCATGAATCCCGGGCATGAGTACGCTTTCGAACAGACCGGCGCGCCATGCATCCGGATGATGAGGATCGCCACACCGTACGGAACGATTGCGTCCGCGCGGCACGGCATGCCGAAGGCATCACGCGAGGACCGCATCATGGAATGGCATTGTTGTGAATTCGAACATCTGAGCGCCGTCGATCTCTATGCAATCCTGCGCGCGCGCAACGCCGTGCTGGTGGTCGAGGACGCGCACACGCATCTCGACATCGACGGCAAGGACGCGGGCGCGCTGCACGTCTACGCGACCGTGCGCGACGGCGACGCGACCGAAGTCGCGGCCTACGCGCGCATCCTGCCCGGCGATGACATCGATCAGGACGTCGTGATCGACAAGGTACTGACGAGCGAACGCTGCCGCGACGACGATACGCTCGAGCGGCTGATCGGGCGCGCACTCACCGCCGCGCAGGCGGCGTGGCCCGACGCCGCCGTGCGCACGCACGTCCCCGCGCCGCGCCAGGCGTTCTACAAGCGCTTCGGATTCCGCAAGGCCTACGGCCCGTATCTCGAACAGGGCGCGCCGTTCGTCGGCCTGATCCGGTCGGCCGATCGCGCCGCCGGCGCATTGCGCACCCTGCTGTCCCGGGCCGTTTCGGCGCACCGGTCACGCAACGACGACACGCGCGCCGAAGGCCGCACCTACCACCGGCAGCCCGCCGACACCGGAGCCAACCGATGACCCGCACCCTTCGCCCGGTTCGCGAGCCCGACATGCCGCGCATTCTTCCGGTCATCCTTGCCGGCGGTTCCGGCACGCGGCTGTGGCCGCTGTCGCGCGAGCAGTATCCGAAGCAGCTGATCGAGCTGACCTCGAACGAGTCGCCGCTGTCGGCGACCGCGCGGCGCCTGAACGGCATCGCGAACGCGTCGCTCGACGATACGCTGCTGCTGGTCTGCGGCGAGCAGCATCGCATCATGAGCGCCGCGCAGGTGCTCGGCCGTGGGGCGTCGCCCCGCATCCTGATCGAACCGGCCGCGCGCAATACCGCGCCCGCCCTGACGCTTGCCGCGCTCGACGCAAGCGCGCTCGCCGACGATCCGGTGCTCGCGGTGATGCCGGCCGATCACGTGATCGCCGACGTCGGCGCGTTCCAGGACGCGGTCGCGCGCGCCGCGCGCTACGCGCAGGAAGGCGCGATCGTCACGCTCGGCGTGCTGCCGCGCCGCGCCGAAACGGGATACGGCTACATCCAGGTCGGCTCGCCGCGTGCGGGCCGCCTCGGCGGCCAGGGCGGCTACGCGATCGGCCGCTTCGTCGAAAAGCCCGACGCGACGCTCGCCGAGCGTTACCTGCAATCGGGCGACTACTGGTGGAACAGCGGGATCTACGTCACGCGCGCGTCGGTCTGGCTGAAGGCGATCGCCGCGCTCGCGCCGGACATCCACGCGGCATGCGAAACCGCCTGGCGCGCGGGCGTCGCCGAGGATCCGTTCTTCCGGATCGACTCGGCTGCTTTCGACGCGTGCCCGTCGGATTCGATCGACTATGCGGTAATGGAACACCTCGCGAACCGCGGCGACCTCGGCATCGAAGGCATCGTCATCCCGCTCGCGGCCGGCTGGTCGGACGTCGGCACCTGGGATGCGATCTGGGAAATCATGCCGAAGGACGACCAGGGCAACGTCGCGCGCGGCCCGATCGTGTTCGAGGATACGCAGGACAGCCTCGTGCGCTCGGAAGGCCGCCTGATCGCGTGCGTCGGCATGAAGGACGTCGTCGTGATCGAGACGCCCGATGCGGTGCTGGTCGCGAACAAGCACGACGTGCAGCGCGTGAAGAACATCGTCGAGCGCCTGAAGATCGACCGGCGCCCGCAGGCGAGCGAGCACCGCAAGGTGCAGCGGCCGTGGGGCCATTACGATTCGATCGATCTCGGCGAGCGCTTCCAGGTGAAGCGGATCGTCGTCGAGCCCGGCAAGCGGCTGTCGCTGCAGATGCACTATCACCGCGCCGAGCACTGGATCGTCGTGCGCGGCACCGCGAAGGTCACGCGCGGCAGCGAAACCTTCCTGCTCTGCGAGAACGAGTCGACCTACATCGCCGTCGGCCAGGTGCATCGCCTCGAGAACCCCGGCCGCATCCCGCTCGAAATCATCGAGGTGCAGTCGGGCAATTATCTCGGCGAGGACGATATCGTCCGCTTCGACGACCAGTACGGGCGTGCCGTCGAGTCACGCGCGGCGCAACCGGTCGCGCTCGCATCGCAACAGGCGCCCGCGCCCGTCACGGCGCCGGACGTCGCCGGCTAGGCGTGCCGGGGGCAGGCCGCCGCGCGCGTCAGGTTTCGACGCGCGCGGCGCAGTGTAAGCCATCGCACCCAGCCCGCCGAGCATGCGTAGCACAATGCGTTCGGCACCGGGCATCACGCGTCTTCGTGCACGCCCTCCCGGTCGGGCGACGCGATTCCCGCCCACTTCGTGCGTGGCGAAGCGTTCCGTCCTTCCGCGATATCGGCCCCGCACCGCGCGCCCTCTTCCCGCACGACGCCATGCCGCACGGATGACCTTGGCGGCACCGGCATGAATGACAACGCTCGAACCCATCCATTTATTTAGTCATACATATCTTTTGATCCATTCCGGAGAGCGGGACGAACGCCAGCGACATCGCGCCCCGCCCGACATGCGTTTTTACAGGCGACCGTGCCGCGTCCGGTCGAACAGGCTGCCCCGAAGATGACCACACAACGGATCGTTCATATCGTCGAAGCGTTTGGCGGCGGCGTGCTCTCGATGCTCGTCCATCTCGCCAATCACGCCGCGGCAACGGGCGCCGACGTGACCGTCCTGCACGCCATCCGGCCGGAAACGCCGGACGATTTTCCGTCGCTGTTCCATCCCGACATCAGGCTCGTCCACGTCGAGATGGATCGCGAAGTCAGCATCTCGAAAGACCTGCGCGGCGCGCGCGCGCTGGCCCGGCGCCTGCGCGAGTACCGGCCGACGGTGATCCATCTCCATTCGTCGAAGGCGGGCGTGCTGGGGCGGGTAGCGGCCCGGATCGCCGCGCCGCGCGCGAAGGTGTTCTATTCCCCGCACGGGCTCTCGTTCCTGCGTTGCGACGTTTCCGGGCTCAAGCAGTTCGCGTACCTGAGCTTCGAGCGCATCGCCGCCTGCCTGGGCGGAACCATCGTCGCCTGCTCCGACAGCGAACTGAGGGAGATCAACGGAAGGATTCGCGCGAAATCGGCGGTACTGGTGGAAAACGGCGTCGACGTTGCCGAAATCCCGGCGCGCCGGACACGCGACGATCGCAGGATCGCCATCGGCATGAGCGGTCGCGCGTCGTTCCAGAAAAATCACCAGGCGTTCGTGCAACTGGCGTCCGAACTCCGCGCGTCCGACGTCGAGTTCCTCTGGATCGGCGGCGACGCCGCCGAGATCCCCGATCCCCGCGAAAGCCGCGCGGTCGCCTGCAGCGGCTGGGTCACGCGCGCACAAGCGCTCGAGCTGACCGCCGGGCTGGATATCTACGTCCAGACGTCGCGCTGGGAAGGCATGCCGGTGGCGCTGATCGAAGCGCAGGTGGCGGGCTTGCCCGCCGTCGTGACCGACGTCGTCGGCAACCGCGACGTGGTGATTCACGGCGTGACCGGCTACGTCGCGTCGAACGCCGACGAGATGGCGCGGTACGTGGCCCTGCTCCGCGACGACCGGCAGCTTCGCGAACAAATGGGGGAATCGGCCAGAAAGTTTGCACTCCATCGGTTTTCGATGACTTCCATCTTCCGACAGTGGCGTTCCCTTTACGGACTGGACGCGATCCCGCGTCGCGCCGACGCATCGTATTTCGAGCATGCCGCGCCCGACCGGGTCGAGGCGTGAGGGCTCGCCGACGCCGGGAACGGGCCGAACCGGCCCCGGCGGCCACGCGAGCGGCGCGGCCCGGCACGATCCGCACGGGTCCCGGCCGCGCAGCGATTTCACCGGATTTCACATGAGCAACACTAAAGAACCCAGGAAACTCGTTTATAACGGCCGTTTCGCCACGCAGAAAACGACCGGCGTCCAGCGCGTCGCACGCGAACTGATCGCCGCGCTGGTCAGGCTGCAGCCCCAGGATTCCGTCACGGTGCTGGTTCCCCCGCATACCGACGCCGTGGTGAGCGGCACCCGGACGGTCAGGATCGGTTTCTCCAAGGGCGTGATCTGGGAGCAACTGGTCCTCCCGCTGTTTGCGCGCCGCGACCGCATCGTCAACCTGAGCAATTCCGCGTCCATCTTCCTCGGCAACCAGATCATCTACATGCACGACGCGGCGGTGTTCGACACGCCCGCGCACTTCTCCCGGCTGTTCCGGGCCTGGTACCGCGTCATGTTCTGGATACTGGCGCGCACCTCCGTCTGCGTACTGACCAACTCCCGCTTCTCGCGCGATCGCCTCGCGCATCATTGCGGCGTGTCGGCGGACAAGATCAGCGTCGTGCCGCTGGGGGCCGACCATCTCGATTCGCTGGAACCGGACGCGAGCGTGCTGAACGAACACGCGCTCACGCCCGGCCGGTTCGTGCTGGCGGTGAGCAGCATGAATCCCACCAAGAACTTCGCGCGCATGATCGCGGCGTTTCGGCAGCTCGGCGATCCGTCGGTGGATCTTGTCATCGTCGGCATGCGCAATACCGCCGTGTTCGGCGCGCAGGACGACATCGCCGCGACCGAGCCGAACATCAAGTTCGCCGGGTACATCAGCGACGAGAAGCTGAAGGCGCTGTATCAACACGCGGCCTGCTTCCTCTACCCGTCCATCTACGAGGGCTTCGGCATTCCGCCGCTCGAAGCCATGCGGTACGGCTGCCCGACTCTCGTGGGACGAACGGCGGCGCTGCCCGAAGTCTGCGCCGACGCGGCGCTCTACTGCGACCCGTACTCGTCGAACGACATCGCGGAAAAACTGCGCAGCCTGCTCGATTCCGCCGAACTCCGCGCGGACCTGAAGCGCCGCGGCGCCTTTCACGCCGAGCAATACAGCTGGAGCAAGAGCGCGGAAACGATGGCGCGGATCTTCAATACGCTCTGACGCGCGCGGCATGCGTCGCCGGACGCATGCCCGCAAACCGTCGCCGCCGCGGATCGGGCGGGCCCGGCTCGATGCCGGGGCCACGCCCGTCGCGAACCCGCGACATCAGGCCCCCCCTGCTACACCCGCTGACGCTCGGTCGCCCGAACCGGAAAGCGACGCGTGCGCACGCGCTCGACGACCGGCCGGATCGATCCCGCGTACGTATTGAAAACGTGCCCCGTGATATCGGCCCCGATGCTCTGCAGGCGCGACAACGCCGTCTCGACGTCGGCGGCGCGTGTCAGTCCGCTGCGCGACACCAGCACGTGCGCGTCGCACTTCACGCCGACGATGCCGAGCGCATCGTTGTTCGTCAGCAGCGGCGGCCCGTCGATCACGACGAAGTCGTAATGCTCGCGCACCGACGCGACGAGCTTCGCGAAAGCCGCGGATTCCAGCAGTTCGCCCGGTGACGCCGTGCCCGGCGAGCCCGCCGGCATGATCGACAGCTGGCTGCCCGCGACGCGCAGCGTCACGACCTCGGGCGACACCGTGCCGTCGAGCACCTGTGCGAGCCCCGGGCCGCCGGCCGTCGACGACGCGCGCAGGTCTGCGTTGATCAGCAGCACAATGGCATTCGTCCCCGCCAGCAGATACGCAAGGTTCGACGCCACGAAGCTGCAACCGACGCCCGCCGTCACCCCGGTGAACAGCAGGACCTTGCCGCCGCCGCGCCCGGTTTGGGCCAGCGCGACCTTCAGGCTCGCCCGCAATGCACGTACCGAATCGACACCCGCGTCGTCCGGATGGGTCGCCGCGAGCGGCAGCGCGGCCACGCGCGGTCCGCCGGGCAACGCCGCCAGCGCCGGCGACGACGCCACGCTCGCGAGACACGGGCGGTCGGTCAACCTGGCCAGCGCGCCGGCCGAATGCAGTTCGCGGCGATACAGCGACAGCAGATGCACGCCCGTCAGCGCCAGGAACACCCCGGCGAACAGCGCGCCGAGCACGATGATGCCGCGCTTGGGCCACACCGGCCGGAACGGCGCGACCGCCCAGTCCACCGCCGTCACGCCCGGCGCCGCGCTGGAAATCGCGATCTCGAGCTGCTGCGCATTGGTCACCACGCCCGTATAAAGCTGCGTGGCGATCGTCACCTGGCGCGACAGCCGCACGAATTCGCGCTGCGTCGTGGGCAGCTTCGCCGCCTCGGCGCTCGTGTCGCGGATCTCGCGCTTCACCTGGTCGAGCTGCGACTGCACCGTCTGGTACTGGAAGCTCTTCGGCAAGAAGCGCTGCCTGACGTCGTCGAGCGAGATCTGCAGCTCGGTCTGGTGCTCCGCGAGCGTATTGAGCCGACCGATCAGCGCGGCGCCTTGCTGATCGACGTCGATCGCGCCGTTCTGCGTCCGGTACCGGTTCAGATCGTCCTCGGCTTTCTGCAAGTCGTGCTTCAGCGCCGGCAAGCGCTGGTGCAATGCGTCCAGATTGCGCCGGGCGCGATCCGTCCGGAACGCGAGGTCGCGCTGCAAGTACGCCTGCACGATCGCGTTGACCATCTTTTTCGCGTCACGCGCACTGTCGGCCTGGTAGCTGAGACGGATCATCGAAGGCGATTCCAGCGTCGAATCGCGGTTCGGCACGACCGTCTTCAGGTGCTTCGAGACGTTGTCGTACACCAGCGGTTCGGGCTGCTTGCGAACCGTGAACGCAATGCCCGGACGCGCGCGCAACGTGTCGACGCGCAAGCGGCCGGCCGTCGCCTCGCCGGGCAACTGGAACGGCACGGTTTCGCCGACCTTGCCATGCGCGAGCGCGTGATTGTCGTCGTCGTAGAGCGTCCAGTCGTTCGCCTCGTCCGCGACGATCCTGAACCGGTCGCCCAGCGCACCCGACGGAATCGAGAATTCGCCGATGTCGAGCCGCTCGCCGCCCCACGCGTAACCCGTCAGTCCGAGCGGCGCAGGCGCGAGTGCGTCGTCGCCGTCGACGCGCGACGCGAGGAACGCGCCGATCAGCGGAAACCGGCTGGCGTTGCGGATGTCGAGATCGGCGCCGGTCGCGTCGATCGCGCTGTCGACGACCGCGCGCGAAATCAGCATCTCGCTTTCGTCGGACGCGGACGGCGACGCCGCGATCGTGCCGGAGACGTCCGACAGCGAACTGATCGACGAGCCCGGCTTGGTCTGGACGCGCAGCAGCGCCTCGGCCCGGTACTGCGGCGTGGCCAGCAGCGCATACAGCACGCCCGCGGCGAACGTCGCCGCGATCGTCCCGAAGAACAGGCGGCGATGCCGTGCGACCGATTGCCAAAGCTGCATCAGCCCGGATTCGTCCGGTACCCGTTGCGGATATTCGAGGTTTCGTGCGTTGAATTTCATGTTTGTTTTCTGTATGAGGCGATCGTTTCCGATCCTGCTCGCCGGCTATCGGTCAGTCGCAGACACGATGAACACCGGGCCCTGCTCCTCGCGGAGCGTCAATCGACGGCGCGCGATGTCGAGCGACGCGCCGTAGAGATCGGTTGCGGACGTACCCGCGGCAGGCAACCGGGACAGGTCGATATCGACCGCGTTGCCGCTTTCGTAGCACCAGACGACGTATTTCACGACCTTGTCGGCATGCAACTGCAGGACGGCGACGCGCCGGACGGGATCGAGAAACACGCGCGCGGCGTGTGCGTTCGCGGTGAACGCGAACAGGTGCCGAACCGCGACGTAGGCCGGCAGCGGCGTGTTGTCCGCGTCCAGCAGCCCGAAGTTGTGCTCCATGTTCGTCGGGTCGCGCCCGTCGTTGCGCATGTCGTAGTACGCGCTCAGCCCGATCTGGGCGATCCAGTCGACCAGCAGGCGTCGCACCGCGTAGCGCGCCTGGCGCTCGCGCGCGACCGGATCGTGACCGTCGCGGGTATGCGATACGTACTTGTAGCCATAGGTCGGATACGACCATTCGGTTGCCCAGATGGCCGGCGCCGTGCGGTACGCGGCGAGATCCCGCGCGAGCACGGCGTAATCGCCCAGCGCGGTCTCCGGCGCAGTCTGCCGATACGGGTGCACGCTGACCGCGTCGGGTGCGGGCTGCGACGCGCCGCCGATATCGCCCACCGACCGGATGAACGCCCGGTCGACCTGCTGGACGCCGCCCGTCGCGACGACCGCGTCCGGATTCGCGGCCTTGACCGCCCGGACGGTCGCGACCAGCAGGTTCCGGTACGCGGCCGGCGACGGCGGCGCGAGCCAGTAATCCTTGTGATCCTCCTCGTTCCACACTTCGAAGCGCACCGGCTCGCCGCGATAGTGCCGCGCGGCCTGCGTCGCATACTCGGAAAATGCGGCGATCTGCGCGGGCGACGTCGGCGGCTGCTTGGGCGCGTATCGCGGATGCCCGTAGCCGAGAATGAACAGCGCGCCGAGCCCGCGTGCGCGCAGGTTGGCGACAAGCGCGTCGTAGCGCGAGAAATCCCAGCCGTGCGGCGTTTCCACCGAATCCCAGAAGAGATCGGTACGAACGAACGAGAATCCGGCGTCCCGTACCGCGTCGAGCAGCACCGGATCGTCGATCTCGTGGATCGCGACACCCGTGTTCACCCGCGTGTCGAAAAAGCGCGGAAGCGCGACGAACGGCGGTGCGGGCGCTTGCGTCGGGTTCGGCAGGACGACCGGCGGCTCGTCCGAGCGGGCGGAATTCGACGCCGCCGATATCACGACGGCGCCGAGCAGCGCGGCGGCGAACCATTTCGCCCACGCTTTCGCGCGGGCGGGTTCGATGCCCGTGCTCATCGGCTTCCCGCCCAGGTCGCCGTGCGCCCGGCGCTGTCGCGACGCGGTTCGTGCACGCGGCCGGCACGCACGGTCAGCGTGCGGATCGCGAGGCCCGTGAACAGCAGGCAGCCGAGCGCCTCGAAAATGTCCGTGGTCACGCCGCTCAACAGCACGAAGAGCAGCATCGCCCACGCTCGCGGATCGTCGATGCGGCTGGCCAGCACGCGCTGCGCAAACAGGAGCATGACGAGCAGCCCCCCCGCCACGCCGATATTCGCGACGACATAGAGCGCCGCGTTGTCGGCGTAGCCCGTATTGAAGCCGAAGTCGGCCGTGTAGTACGCCGTCGCGGAACCGAAGCCGCCGGGCCCGACGCCGAACCAGAGCAGGTTCGCGTTCGCCATGCCTTCGAGCAGTTTCGGCCAGGTGTTGAACAGCCGGTCCTGCATCGACGCCAGCGAACCCGTATCGGCGACGCCTACGTTGGTCGTCGTGGCGACGACCCAGCCCACGATCGGCAGGACGATCATCAATCCCGTCAGGACGATGCACGCGCGCCGGAGGCCCGGCGTCTTCAGCGTCGTGAAGCAGAACAGCACGAGCGACAGCGCGATGAGCGTCGTCTTGTTGGTGGTGGCCCAGATCGCGTACGCCGACATCGCGAGCAGCGCCGCGATCGCCAGCGCGTTGCGCAGGCGCGGGACGAGCCACGTGGTCAGCAGGCCGATCACGAGGCCGGTCGTGGCGCTGCTGCGGCCGAAACCGGTCAGGCGCGGCACCGTGCCGACGTAATTGGACGACGCGAGCTGCACGTTGACGCCGTCGACGTCGATGCTGCCGCCGACCCACGGCAGGTGGACCAGCCCGTTGAGCATGACCCCCGCGCAGCAGGCCGTCGCCAGCAGGACGATCGCGCCCCGGATCGCGTCCGACTCGAGCAGGTCGAGCGCGCCGCGCGGCATGAGCAGCACGAACAGCAACGGCGCGACCGTCCATATCCAGAAGCATGCGGCCACGAGACTGACGCCGTTCGCGAGCGACACGCACAGTTGCACGGCGAGGAAACTGGCGACCAGCAGCGTATCGACGCGCGGACGGATCGCGAGGCCGAGCGCGATGCAGCCGACCATCAGGGCCTTGGGCAGATAGCCGAGCATCGACACGCCCGCGATCGACGTGTAATAGCGGATCGCGCCGGAAAAGACCTCGCTCGCGATCGCGATCATGAATGTGGCGGCCCAAAGCCGGTTTATCGATCGGTTTCCGTTCATGACGCTGGAGACACATGTTTTCGAGCGGAGCGACGCGAACGCGTGGCGCGCGACCGGATTCGCGCAGACCGCCCCGTGCGACATGCGCCGATCAGGCACGGCGAGGCGTCGCCCGCCCGCGCTGATGTCAGGCCAGTATAGGTGGGGGCCCCCGGAAGAAACGTTCGACAACCCACACTTTCCGTGCCGCGGCAAAGCAGGCTCGCGGGGCCGGAAGATCACGCGGCCGCGCCGCCGTCGGGCGCGTCGGGCGCGCCGGGCGTCAGCCCGTGCGCGCCGGCACGTTGACGAGGCCGACCCGCTCGCGGCGCAGCACGTACGCCAGCGCCGCCGCGACGGCCGTTTCCGCGATCAATACCGCGATGGCCGCGCCGCGCTCGGCGAACAGCATCGCCAGCGGCGGCAGCAGGGTCACGTTCAGCACGCCGGACGAGATCAGGATGAGGCTGAACGCGCGCTTCATGCCGAGCGGCAGCATCGTCTGAACGCCGAACAGGTCCGTCATGCAGGCCATGAACGGCACCAGCGCCAGCCAATGCAGCACGCCGACCGTCGGCGCGAACGAGCTGCCGTACAGGATCCGGACGGCGAGCGGCGCGCATGCGTAGATCGCCGCCGACATCGCGAGCACCAGCGCGCCCTGCATGACGATCAGCTTGCGCAGGAACGCGAAGGCCTCGTCGCGCGCGTGATGCATCAGATAGGTGACGTGCGGATAGGTCGACGCCCGCAGCGGCTGCAACAGGCCGACCGCGGCCCGGATCAGCTTGTCGCCCGCGGCGAAATAGCCGGCGGCGACGTTCCCCGAGACGATGCTCAGCAGCACGGTATTGGTCGACGCATAGAACGAGATCGATGTCGACGCGAGGAACACCTGGAAACCGCCCTTCAGCGCGTCGACGATGTCGGCGAACCGCACGCGCACGCCCTCGATCTCGCGATGCAGGAACAGGTACGCAAGCAGCGTGACCCCGCACAGCAACGGCACCGCCGCGTTGATCGCGACCGCCGGCAGGAGATCGTCCGGCGAGCGAACCCACATGAAGAAGGCCGCCACGCTGAGTGCGCGGTACACGACCACCGTGACGCTGTAGACGCTCAGCCGCTGGATTCCCTGGAAGTACCAGCCCGGCGTCAGCGCGGCGCCGATCGCCATTCCGAACCCGATCAGCAGCGCCGTACGCTCCGCCGCGAAATGCGGGATCAGCACGGTCAGCCCCACGAGCACGGCGAAGCCGGCGACGGTGATCATCCACTGCGCGCACACCGTCGTCCAGAAAATGCGGGACCGTTCGGCCCTGTCCTTCGCGAGGGCGACACGCGGCGTCGCGGTCAGGTCGAAACTGTAGTTCGCCAGGTTGATGAAGTATGTCGCGACCGCCAGCACGAACGACAGCGTGCCGTACTGCTGCGGGCCGAGCACGCGCGTCAGCAGCGGCAACGTGACGAGCGGAACGACGTACGTCGAGATCTGCAGCGCGAACAGCAGCGCAAAATTTTTTCGAACGGCGGTCATCGTGCTCTACGGGCTGAATGTGAACAGTGCGCCGACTGTCAGTGTGCCCACGTGCGCGGACCCTCGGTGCCGATGCCGAGTACGGCGCACAGCGACGACGCATAACGGTCGACCGAGTAACGCGACCAGTCGTAGCGGCGATTCTCGCGATCGAGGTGCGCGCGCAGTCCGGCCAGTGCTCGCGCGAAGTCCTGGGGCGTATTGCGGTAGCGAATCTTGTTGCCGATCTCCTCGCCGAAGGTCGACAGGCTGCCGATGTCGTGCACGAGCGCCGGCAGCCCGAGCATCGCGGCTTCCACGATCACGAGGGGGGCGTTCTCCACCCAGATCGACGGCATCACGAGGGCGTCGTGCATCGGCAACGCGGCGAACAGCGTTTCGTGATCGAGGCGTCCGGCGAATCGCAGTCTGCCCGAATCGACGAGCGCCGCGTAACCGCTCTCGAGGGCGCCCCGCTCCGATCCGTCGCCGTAGACCGTGAGCGACGCGATCGCATCGCCGGCCGGCTGGGCCATCAGCGCGAGAAACGGCGCGAGGCCCTTGTCCGCTTCCACGCGGCCGACGAACGCGAGATCGAGACGATCGCCCCTCGCGCGCTTCGGCGCACGCGGAACGAGCGTGGCATCGACCGGGTTCGGCAGCAGCGTGGCGGGCGTGCGGCTCGATCCTGCGATCAGGTCGCGCATGAACGGGCTCGGGCAGAGAATCTCGTCGAACAGGCCGAGCGGATCGAACAGCGCGTTCACCGCATGCCAGTGAAGCTTCTTCGCGACGTCGTGCAGCACGCCGTGCGGGCTGGCGGTGAAGACGCCCCGCCGCGCCCGCCGCAGCGTGTCGAGCGACAACGGCCGCGCCCGTCCGCCGGAGTAGACCATCAGGCTCGGGTTGTAGAACAGCAGATGGTAGTCGTGCGCGGTCAGGTACAACCCGCATCCCGAGCGCCGCTTGTAGCGGGCGAGCACGGGCAGGATCGCGCTCGACAGCAGGTTGTGATAGTTGTGCACGAGGATCCGCTGCGGACGGAACCGCTCGAGCAGCGCGACGAGCGCGCGCGCGGCGGCTGGCGACCAGGCACGCGCGCGCCGGCTGTTCCCGGCATCGGGCAGCGCATGCTCGTCGAAGGTTTCGACCACGACGTCGTCGCGGGCGCGCAGCACATCGACGGATACCCGGTACACCTCCTCGGCCCCCCCCTTGCGGACGAAGTCGTTGATCACCAGCACACGCATCGCGACGGCCCTCAATGTACGCTGGGCCGGGCGCGCGACGCGCCGTCACCGTCCTTGCAGGCCGCAAGCGTCGCCATGCGCCCGCTCCACGTTCCGGCCCCCTGCACGCACGCCCGCGCGAACCGGCGCGCCGCAGGGTGTGGGCTCATCTTTCGGCATTCACGGCGATTTCGTTGCATCGGCATTCCTGAACGGCCTCGTGACGCCGATGCCGTCGAAAACGGGGCGACACGAGAAAGGGACACCGCCACGATAATGTGTCGGAAACCGCGGATCTGTTCGCACGGTTACTTACGGGCGGTTTCAGCCGGGCAGCCGGGCAGCCGGGCGCGCCGGGCAGCGCTCCCGGTTGCGCACCGGGCAACCTGCCGGCCGTTCAGGCGGCCGGGACTCGCCGGTCGCGCCGCGTTCGTCTCGACGCGGGGCCCGCCCGGATGTTACGGAATCGCGCGTTCCGTCTTCGTTTTCACTTCCGTTCCCGGAGCGCTGGCAACCGCGACGACGGAGGCGGCCGGCGCATGCCAGCCGACCAGCAGCGCGGCGCACCGGTCGATCACGTATTGCGCGGCGGCGGCGCCGTGCAACGAATGATCGAGCGTGTCCTGCGTATCGACCGACACATTCGGCAAGTGCGCGAACGCGCCGGACACGGGACCGAAATTCCGGACGATCACGTCGACGCCCGCGTCGAACGTCCCGTAGATCAGGTGCGTCTGGATACCGCGCAGCGACATGTCGCGCAGCAGGCCGCGAGGCGTGTCCTTGCCCGGCCCCCGGCCGATGCGCTCCGCCAGGTTCCTCACCGGCACGGTCGCACTATCCACGACAAAGCGGGCGAGCGCACGCAATACCGGGCGCAGGTCGCGGCCCTCGCTCAGCAGGCGGCGCCACTTGTCGACGCTGCGCAACGACGCGACATAGCCGCGCATCGAATTGGTCTGGTTGTCGACGGCATCCGCGAGCGTCTGCCCGCGCGGCCAGATGAGCACCGGGAGGTTGACCGCGATCACGCCGGCCAGCGTCCCTTGCGCGGCCGCATGAAGCGAAGCGTACGCGCCGGAGCAGATTCCGAACGTGACGACCCTGTGGTGGCCGGCTTCCTTCAACCAGCGCGCGGCGGCGACCATGTCGGCAACAGCCTGGTCGGAGTACGGGATGTCCGTCTGGTTGTCGCGCGCACGCCGGCCGCTGTCGCCGATGCCGCTCGAATCGACGCGCAGGCTGCGGATGCCGAGCGCCGCGAGCGAACGGGCCAGCCGAACCGCCAGCCGCCCGTCCGCGACACGCGGGTTGGCCGCCGTATTGGCGATCAGCAACGTGGGCGCGGCGGCGCACGCCCTGTCGCCGGCCGGCTCGCACAGCACGCCGACCAGTTGCTGCGGCCCCACGCGCACCAGGTGTTCGACGCAGCCGTTGCCGGCCAGCGTGGGCCGGGGCGCGGGACGTCGCGCGAGCGTGCGGACGGCCGCGGTCGAACCGTCGTCGATCCAGTCCACGATCGTATCGGGCAGCGCATCGGGCCATCGCGACCAGATCGGTTCGCGCATCGCGACCGCCCAGTCCGAGCAGGTTTGTAGGTTCACCGCGACACCGCGCGCCTGCAGCGCGGACGACAACGCGGCACCGTCGCCGTACGGCGCATCGACGATCAACGCGCGCGCCGGGCAGCTCTGCAGATTCGCGGCGGTGCGGCACAGATCGATGCGCCGGAGCGCGTCGACGAGATCGTCGGGATACGCATGGCCCAGCACGGTGAACGGCCGTTCGTCGCGAACCGCATCCCGTACGGCGGGCGACACGTTGTCGAGCCAGCGTTGCGCGACGAGCGAAAGCTCGCGCATGTAGCTGCGGCCGCGCACGACGGGCGCCAGCGCGACGAAACGCGTGAGGCCGGGTATCCCGTCGGCCGCAAGGAGTGCCAACGCCGCGCCCGCGCGCACGCCGACGAGCGTCAGGCCGTCCAGCGTCGCGCTTTCACGCAGCGTCCGGGCGGCTTGCCGGATGCTCGCCAGCATGCGCTCGAAGCGTTCGGCATCCTGTTCGTCGCCGAGCGAATCCCCGCTCGCCGGATACTGAAAACGCAGCACCGGAAAGCCTCGATCGGCGAGATGCTCCGCGAGCGAGCGCACGAGCTTGTGAAGCCAGAGCGCCTCATGGCCCAGCGGCTCGCAAATGACGATGCCGTGGGATCGGTTGCCCTCGTGAAGCCAGCCAACGCATCCATCGAAGTGGATGGGTGTCATGGTTTGGTCCTTGTTCTAGGTGTCTGACGGGCCGGATTTCAATACGTGCCTGCCGCAGGCCATGCGGCAAGTGGTCGGGCGCTACTCACCAGACCGAAGAGCGGCACGCGCATGAAGCACGAACGCTTGCCGTGGACCACCCCGATCCGCGGGCTCTTCGAGATTGAGACTGGTGTCGGGAATGTGCTTGATTCGCATTCCGTCATATCGCCATCTTTCATGCCTGACGACCTCGATGCGTCGGGCCGGCGGCCCCGCTCGAATGTCTACGCGCAGTAGATCATTCACGCCTGACGTATTTCGTACGCCACATTACAATTTCAATACTTTCCGCAGTATCACCACCCCGCAGCCGGCAGGAACGATGACTGCGTCCTTCCACGCGCCCGACGGCGCGAAAAATCTTCCCCGGCGCGCACAACGGGGCATCACGGCGTCACGGCCCGGGCGGTCAATGCGCCCTGCGCCGCGGACGGAATCAGCAGGTTCACGACGCGGCTCCAGCGCACCAGCGACGATGCGTCGACGAACACGACGTCGCGCCGCTCGAGCGCGAACTGGTCGGCGAGCGCGTACGACGCCGGCGCACTTCCGTCCAGGTGATAGACCTGCGGCCGGTTGCCCGGCCCGCGGCGCACCACGTAAATCTGCCGCGCGTCCGACGTGTACTGGCTCACACCGCCCGTATCGCCGAGCGCTTCGCCGAGGCTCATCCGTCCGTCGGTCAACGTCAGCGTCGCCGGGCGCGACACTTCGCCCAGCACGAACACCTTCGCGTCGCTCGTCGCCCGCACGCGCACCAGATCGCCGTCGCGCAGCAGGATGTTCGACGGATTCACGCCGGCCGCGATCAGGGCCGGCAGGCTCACGTTCACGGTCTGTCCGCCGCGCGTCACCGACACCTGCGACCGGTCCGCCGTGGTCGTGAAGCCGCCCGCGCGATCGATCGCCTCGGGCAGCGTCATCGGCATGTCGTTGACGATCTGCAGCCCCGGCGTGCGCACCTCCCCATCCAGATAGACGCGCTTGCTGCGATACGCCTGGATGCGCAGCGCGATCTGCGGCTTGCGCACGGTTTCGCCCAGCCGCCGGGTCAGCACCGTGCGCGCCTCCGCCTCGGTCAACCCCGCCACGTGAACGAGGCCCGCGTAGGCGAACTGCACGTTGCCGCCGGGGTCGACCGTGTAGCCGGCCGCCACCGAGTTGGTACCGATGTTGTCGCCGTTCGTCGTCTGGGCGGCGGGCAGGTTCAGTTCCGGGTGATCCCATACGACGATGTTCAGCACGTCGCCGGGGCCGATCACGTACGGCTTCGGCGTGCCGAACAGGCGCCGGACTTCGGCGTCGACGCTGGCGGGTCGCGCAGCCTGCTGCTGGACGAACGCCGGCGTGATCTCGATCAGGTCCTCGCTCGACACGTTCTGCACCCCGTCGAGGCCGCCCGCGCCCGATGCGGCGACGTTCACGCTCGCATTCGCGTCGCGTCCGGCCGGCGCGCGGTACGTCATGCCGGGGGCGAATGCACATGCGCTCAGCGCGCACACGGTCGCAGCCGCCGCGAGCAGTCGCGGCGAACCGAGCCTCGTTCTCTTTTGTGTAGTCGTTGACATCGCGTCTTTCCAAACTGTGCAGGAACCCGTCCGGGATGACGGACTGGCGCATTGCGCTTGCCGGCACGGCACGCGCCGCATTGCCGCGCTTCCCTTGTCGCCGCACATCGTTCCGCCCGTTTCGTGATGAACGGCTCGATGTCGCATATGCCCGCGTCCTGCCGGTCGTGCTCCGTCAGGGCTACTCACGCGGTAATACCCGATTGGACACCGTCTGGCGCGACATGTATGTGAGCGACCCCACCGAAAGCCTGTCTTCATACAAAAATGCGATCGCACCCCGGCTTTCGCCGGCCCGTGCGGCCGATGCCAGTGCCGGAACCGCTGCCGGGCTGGAGGAAGCCGGCGATGTCGGTCCGGAACGAGACGACCGGCCGTTCGAACGCCGGATGCGCTGTGTCGGGCGCGTTGCCTGTCGGGGTGGCGGACAGCCGCTCACGTTTGTCGAGGTCGTTGAGGTCGTCGCGGGCCGGCCGGTTGCAGGGAACCCTGCGGCCATAAACCAACGGGGGAGCCGCGCACGTCGTGCCCGGCTCCCCCGCATTCGCCCTCCCGTCGACGCTGCTTATCGAAGCAACAACGCCAGCAACGTCGCAAGCGCGGCAAGCGCCGCCATCCCTGCCGCCACGCCGGCCAGATGCGCGGCAACCGCCAGGCCGGCCGGCAAGCATGTCGACGCCTCGCCACTCGCCCCGCCCGCGGGCCCGGCCCGCGGTCGCGATGCAACGCCGGCCATCACGCGCCGCCCGCTTCGAGCGTATCGAGCAACGGCCTGGCCAGATACAGGACCTGATGCACCGTGCCGGCCGCCCCGCCCTCCGGTTCGTGTTCGGACAGCAGGATGCGGCTCAGTCTCCAGCGCGCGGTATCGATGCTGACTGCCGCGGCGACAACGCCGGCCTGCGCCGCCGCTTCGCGATTGCGCGCGATCTCTCGCGCAAGCGTCGCATCGAGGTCGGAATCGGCCGGAATATCGGTGGCGTCCAGCCGCGCGAAGCGTGCCGTCGAAGCGCTGCCCTTGCGGGCGTCGAGCACGACCTGCACGTCGATCGGCGCGCGTCCGAAGCTGGCAGTGACGACCCGATAGCGGCCTTCCGCGACGAACCGCGTAAACGCCTGCTCGTTGCGCCACAGATAAAGCGACGCAAAACTGTTTTCCGTCGCGCCGTGGCGGCCTGCCTCGCGCAGCAGGAACCCCTTGAACAGCAGGTCCGGCGCGTCGTCCCAGTGCCTGCCGCGCTCACGGGCGCGCTCGCGGATAAGGTCGAGGTCGTAGTCCGCCGGCAGGCGGTGCACGTAGTACGCGGTCAGCATGATCGACTCCTGGAAAGGAAACGGAGATTCCGGACGGCTCGAAGACAGCGTAGAAGACCTTGAATCATTTGAAAATACGATGGCAGAATATTTCAATGATTCAATTCTGAAATGAGTGAGTACGCGATGAAAACGCTCGACATTGAAGCCGTGCAGGCGTTCGTGCTGACCGCCGACCTCAAGAGTTTTACGCGGGCCGCCGAGGCGATGGACACGACGCAGTCGGCGGTGAGCCTGAAGATCAAGCGGCTCGAGGACGGGCTCGGCCGCCGCCTGCTGGAGCGCACGCCGCGGCAGGTTCGCCTTTCGGCCGACGGCACCGCGTTCCTGGTGCCGGCGCGCGAACTGGTGGCTGCTCACCAGGGCGCGGTCGGCGCGTTCGGCATCGGGCAGCGGCGGCTGGTGATCGGCGTGAGCCATCATGTCGTCGGCGCCGAGCTTCCGATGCTGCTGCGGCGCATGAGCGAAGCGGAGCCGGGGCTCGTGCTGGAGATCCGGGTCGCCGCGTCGCGCGACGTGCTCGATGCGTTCGACCGCGGCGAACTCGACGCGGCCGTCGCGTTGCGGCACGACAGCCGGCGGCTCGACGGCGAGACCATCCTGTCGGAATCGTTCGGCTGGATGGCCGCGACCGATTTCGAGTACCATCCGCCGCAACCGCTGCGGCTCGCCACGCAGGCCGAGCCGTGCAGCGTGCGCCGCATGGCGATCGGCGCGCTGGACGAAGCCGGCGTCGCCTGGACGGAAGTCTTCGTCGGCGGCGGCGTGGCGACGATCGGCGCGGCGGTATCCGCGGGGCTGGCCGTCGCCGCGCTCGGGCATCGCGTGGCGCCCGCCGGGACGATCGACGTGGGCGCGCAATACGGATTGCCGCCGCTGCCTTCACGCGATGTCGTGCTCTACTCGAACCAGACCGATGCGCCGGCCCGGCAGGCGCTGCGTACGCTCGGCGCGGCGCTGCGGTCGTCGGTCGGGGTGCGGTGACGTCGCGTGCGGCACGGGTAGGTCGATGCATGCGAAGTACCGCTCGGTCGCGCCGGTGCCGGTCGGCCCACGCTGGATCGAAACACACGGAGAAAACGACATGCGCCCGCTGGACGAACTGGTGAACGAACGCGAATCCGCTCTTCCGACCTTGACCGAGTGGGCGGCGGCGGCCAGCGGCCCGTGCGAAATACTGCCCTCGTCCGATCGGTGCGGCGACGTGCTGGCGGCGCTTCAGGTCTCCACACGATCGACGTTGGGAACGGTCGCCTACTCGACCGGCGGCATCCTGGCGGCGGGAGGCTTCCTTCGCCTGCTCGGCTCGGGCCATCCGAGGCTGCCCAGGGACATCGTCGGCTGGAACGACGGGCGCTCGTCCGGTTTTCTGCTGGTCGCGGACGACACCGTCGGCGGATTCTTCGCATTGAACGGCGGCGCACTCGGGGAGGACACGGGCTCGCTGTATTACCTTGCCCCCGATACCTTGCAGTGGGAGCCCCTCGAGATCGGGTACAGCGACTTCGTGCGCTGGGCCCTCGGCGAAAAGCCGGACGACTTCTATGCGGGCATGCGCTGGCCCGGCTGGCAGGCCGATGTCCAGCATCTGACGACGGATCAATGCTTCAGCTTCTATCCGTTCCTGTGGACCAAGGAAGGATCGGTCGAACACAGCAGCCGCAAGGCGATAGCCGTTTCCGAACTGTACGCACTGCATCTTGCCCTTCGATCCGGAGCGTCACCGCAATCGTGACCGGGCCGCGGTGCTCGAACGACGCACGCGGCCGGGGCGGCGGCCATCCATTCCCATCGTGTCGGCGGCAACAACATGCACCGATGCGCCCCACGGGAGATTCCCCGCGTCTTCCCGCTCTCACCTGCGCGGGCGGGAACGAAAAGACGGCACCTCGATGTCATTACGTGCGTAAGTCAAGACCTGATCTCTCAGTCAGCGTCAGATCAGGTCTGAGATAGCTTCGGCATCACTCCATCAAGGGCCCGGATCGACCCATCTCAGTCGTTCGTCGCCGCGCCGACTATCCGTCGTTTCTTGGGACCACAACGGCCATTCAGGAACACCTCTTTCGAGAAAAGCCCTCCATAGAGCCATCTCGCTTGCTAGTCCGCGTTAACTTGCGGTCGGTCGTGCGACCGTGCGGTTTGCAGATGCCTGCCAGGCTCCTCAGTGGCGAGCACGACCGACACCTAGGCATTAGCGACCTTCCCTTTCATGCGCCATATGTTGGATATGCGGATTCAGGCAGGTCTACGATCCCCGCTTGGCTCGGCCAGTGATTGATGCACACAGGTCTACCCATCGAGTGGGACTTGCTTCGGGCCGGCTCGGGACCGCACGCTTCCACGAACGACCGCTGACCGGCGAGAAGTGCGGCGACTCGGCGCCGTGAACAGTCGCTCACTACCTGAACCCAAGCCTCAAGGTGTCACTGCACTTTCCTGATCCTGAAGTCGAACATTGTGTGCAAGACACCCAACTGATTAACCGTTTGGGGGGTTTCGCTCGTGATCACCCATCCTGCTTTCCGGAAAACGCCGGTGCTGGTTCTTCCGTGCCGCTGGCAGTCGGACACCACGTCGTCACTGCGTTTTGGTGATGAATCGAAAAACGCCGTCCTGCAGTAATCCTCTTCGCCAATGGGTTCTTTCGCCCAAGTCGCGACCACAGCTTGCGCAGCCGACACTGCTTCCTTCTGCCTCTCAACCATATCTTGTCTATGCACTTCCCCGCGATGCTGCGCCTCTTGAATCTGACTATCAACCTTCTTCAGGAGAGACACTTTTTCTTGTTGTGCGTCATCGAAAAACTTGACGGTGTTGGTCACCGGTGCACCAATTACGCGACCCGGATCCCAGAATTCGTCTGTCGGAACCAGATAGGCCGAAGGCTGTAGCGGGTTGGAATTCCAAGGCAGGATCGCCTGAAGGTCATCGTCCGTGATACCGGAAAGCAGATTGCCCATCGCATTGTAATTGTGGATGTTGAACGGGACTCGGTTGGTGCATGTCTTGTCAGTATCGCAATGCAGCCATGCCAGTTCCGACGCCTTGGGATACGCGCGCAGCCTCACATTGAAGGTCTCGCCGGAACGCATTTGCACGCTCACGTTGCCGACCTTGCTACCGACCTTGCGCGAAAAATTGACGCTGGAGACGTCCTTCGTGTTGTAAACGCGCTCACCGATCTGAAGAGCGAGGATCTCGTCGCCACTGCGGGTCCACGCCCAATACTTAGGGGAGAGGTCGCTCTTGGACGTCGTGTACGCCACCGTGTTATCGGAATAGACGTTCAGGGTAGTGGTATCCATCTTGCCCACTTCCGTCTTGACTGCAGAAGTGCTTGCGCAGGCTTGCAGTAGAACCGTCAAAGCGCCAGCTGTTCCAATGAGGTATTTTTTCTTCATTCTCAATCTGCGATAGAAAAGGGGTGATTCCAATGCGTTTCATGTTATCGGCACGGAAACCAATTTTCTTGAACCTGCTGAAGCGGCCAGGCGGCCAATTGCACTTTAGCGCCGTACTGTCTGCGCAAAAGGCCGATGATTGGTTCGGCGAAGCCCATGCATAGCCCCAAAGGACGGGCGTGCCTGCAATCCATCGGGGATACTGCAATGCGAATGGCTGATGTCGGAGCCGACGGCGACGCTCGAACTCCCTGTCAATTTGATCGTCGAACGTCGCCGCATGGCCGAATACAGCCGGATGCATCGCGCATAACCTAAGGCGTCAACGCAGCGCGTCGACCGACGAAATGCTACCTCCGCGATCACGAAGCCAGTGGAAGCTGGTTCGCAACCCGACAGCAACATAGTCCCGCCACAGGTGCGCTGGCCTGGCCCGGTGAGTGGCATCGGAACTGTACCTGTCGGGCAGTACGACCGATAGATACACTGGATTGATCAATCTATACAGCGTAACTGAGTGGCCTGATTCGCTGCGTCGTTCTGATCAACCACGAACATTCTGTCATCAACATGCTGCAGATACTGGGGAAGGCCTCTTCCATCAACGTGCGCAAGGTACTCTGGACCTGCGCCGAACTGGATCTTTTGTTCACGCGTGAAGACTGGGGGGTGGGTTTCCAGTCCACCGACACGCCCGAGTTTCTGGCGCTCAACCCTAACGCGATGGTGCCTGTGATTCGCGATGGAGATTTCGTGCTCTGGGAGTCCAACACGATCATTCGCTATCTCGCCAACCGCGAAAACGCTACCCACCTTTACCCAACGTCAGCGCTGGCCCGCGCTCGCGTAGACCAATGGATGGACTGGCAGGCGACCGATTTGAACAAGTCGTGGAGTTACGCGTTCCTGGCGCTAATCCGGCGTCTTCCGGATTACCAGGATCCGGAACAGATCGCGAAGTCGTGCACCGCCTGGCGCAGACACATGACAATCATCGAGCGACAACTGGAAAAGACCGGGGGCTTCATCGCCGGAGCGTCGTTCACGATGGCCGACATCCCTATCGGACTCTCCGTTAACCGCTGGCTCGAAACGCCAGTGGCGCACGAAGGCTTCCCTGCCACGCTGGCGTACATGGAACGCATGTGCGAGCGCTCAGGCTACGCAGAGCACTGTCGCAACGGAACCCCGTGAATACCACGAACCTCTCTCACGTGGCGCCCACGATGGAACGACTTGTCGACATATTTTTCTATGGCCTGCACATGGATGGCGCCAACCTCGCAGCAAAGGGGGTACATCCACGGCAGCCTCGCATCGGGCGCATACTCGATCACCGTGTCGTGGTGGCGACGAAGGCCATCCTGATTTGCGCTCCGGGTGAGGTGGCCGAAGGGATGATCTACGCGCTCACGCACTGCGAGATCGATCGACTCTATGACGGGCTCGACGACTACCGCGCCGAAGCGTACATCGCGCGCATCGATGACCCGGACGGCGAAGTGTCGCTGCTCGTTCCGACTTTGGCCATGGTGCATGTCGCTCCGCGCATCGATGGCGCCATCGAGCCGGACTACATAGCCCGACTCCATACCATACTCACGTCGTTGGGACTATCAACTTCTCACTTACCCCGGATATAAGTCGGCGCTGCCACGAACCCGGTCTCGTATGAAGTCGCCGGTCTGCACATAGAGCATCAGGGGCGCAATATGATCGAGCCGTTTGCTTTGCCCGTTTCCAGCCGACGCTGCGCTTCGCCTGCTTCGGCCAGCGGTAGCACGGCTCCGATCTGCGCTCTCAGACCGCTTCGCACGCGTTGGAATGTAGCCAGCCCCGCTTCGCGGTATCGCAACGGATCGGCAATGTAGCGGAACACGCTCGGACGCGAAAGTGCAATCGAACGTGCGGGACCGAGCAGAGACAGATCGATTGGCCCGGGATCACCGTCGACCTGGCCGACGCTGGCGACCATTCCAAATGGGCGCACGGTGCCGAGCGTCTCGATGAACGTCTTGCCCCCGATGCCGTCGATGGCGTAATCAACGCCACGACCATCTGTCAGTGCGTGGACGGCAGTGGTGAGGTTCTGTTCGCGGTAGAGAATCGCATCGTCCAGACCAAACTCTTTCGCGAGTTCCGCCTTTGCTTTCGAACCAACGGTGCCGATGACACGCGCGCCTAGCGCTTTGGCCCATTGTGTCACGACGAGTCCGAGTCCGCCGGCAGCGGCCTGGATCAGCACCGTGTCGCCGGGCTTGATGGTGTAGACGCAGGAAGACAGCATATGTGTGGTGATGCCCCGCAGCAGCAGGCTGGCAGCCGTGTCATCGTCGATGTCATCTGGCAAGGGGAGAACGCGAGCCGCAGCAATATTGCGCGCGCTGGTATAGCTGCCGACCGGCGGACCGGCGTAGGCGACGCGCTGGCCAATGTACAGCGATTCGACGCCTTCGCCGATGGCGTCGATGATGCCTGTGGCTTCGACGCCCAGCACGGCGGGAAGTGCTGGCAGCGGGTAGAGGCCCGTGCGGTGATAGATATCGACAAAATTGACGCCGATAGCTGTCTGGCGGATGCGCACGTCGCCGGGTGCGGGCGCTGGGAGCATGGTCTCGTGCAGTTTTAGCGTCGAAGCGTCACCGTGCCGTGCAATGGCGAGTTCGACAGCAGGTAGCGGCGACGTCATCGGTATGGCAATGGAAGGCATGTTTTCCTCATGATGTGTTATCTGGCAAGTTCATGGTGCACTGAGAGGAAGCCCGGTTCAATTCCGCATAGATCGACAATGAGTGTGCAAAAAAACACAGGTAGCGCTCTGCTGGAAGGCTCTCGCCTGCAATGGGACGACATCCGGTATTTCCTCGAACTCACGCGAACCAGAAGTCTCTCGGGTGCGGCGCGTAAGCTCTGCGTCGAGCATTCAACGGTTGCCCGCAGGGTCGGAGCGCTGGAGCAGTCACTGGGACTTAGACTGTTTGATCGTCTGCCGAAGGGCTGGACGCTTACCCTGGAGGGAGAAACCCTCGCCCGGCATGCGACATGCCTCGACGAAGAAGCGCACGCGTTTTCCCGCGCGGCCGCTGGCATATCGTCGTTGAGCGGCACGGTGCGGCTGTCTGAGCCGCCTGTGCTGGCGAGCCATCTTCTGGTGCCGCGTCTGTCCGAAATGCGTGCCCAATGGCCGAACATCGATCTCGAGGTGATGGGGGAGTCACGTGATGCGAGTCTGTCTCGCGGCGAGGCGGATCTGGCGATTCGCATGTCCAGGCCTACCACTTCAGGCCTGGCCGCGCGACGCGTCGGCGAAATGGGTTATGGCCTTTACGCTGCGACCGGGTATCGAGAACGGTCGGAGTCGGAATGGGAATTCCTGGGCTATGACGAGCATCTCAGTCAGGTGCCGCAGCAACGCTGGCTCAAACAGTTCGCCGGAGATAGACGATTCGTATTCCGAAGCAACGACCTCTCCGCCCTATTTCATGCAGCCAAAGCTGGGTTAGGAGTGGCGGTGCTTCCGTGTTTTTTGGCCGAACAGGATCCGGCGCTTCTACGGATATCAAATCACGCCTGTCCGATCACCCGACCGTTGTGGCTATTGATGCATCCGGACGTAAGACGCTCACCCCGCGTGCGGTTGATTGCCGAGATGGTTGCCGATGTAATTGGCAAAACATCAGGGTTGTCGTCTGGTATTTCGGCGTCAGTGACAGAATAGCCGCCCGTAGTACGCGTCGGCGCGCGCCTGTACATCAATGTTCGCCGGGGGTGGGACGGGCGGCGGAATTCGCCATACGTATCTGTCGTTGGGAAAGCCGGGAAGCGAGCGGCGGCCGAACTGAGACAGACGATCTGACGCTCCCTGTCTGGTCTAGTCCAGCCTTATACACATTACGCGCTTCCACTCGCGACTCATGAGTTTCTCGCTCTCCACTACTGACGTCCGCGAATTCGAGACCCACAAGAACACGCTCAACAAATCATTAGCCATCCTACATTAAAACGATAGACAGTCGTCTCGCTTCGCATGACAAACGCGTGGTAGACGACGCCCGGCAGGCAGGCGCCCCCGTCACGATCGCCATTCCCGTAACGAGCCAGCGCAAGCGCCATGTAATGCTCCAGCGACGACGAACGCACCGTCTCCGTTGACAGCGGCAGCAACATCCCTTTCATCAGCTCCGACCGGCCACCTCATCGCATCGCGCTTCGTCTCGTCCGGTTTCCTTTCTCGCGTCAGTTCGCCCCACCTTGCGACCGAGACCCGGCGCCCGCTGGGAAAATCCTGTCCCCGCGTGCGCCCCTGATTGCCTCGACGCCTTCCTAGCCATCCGTGCGATTCGTCACAAAACCCTGTTGAGCAGCCCAAAGCGCAATGTCCTGCTTCTGGATTGCAGCCGCCATCAATTCCGGAAACCTGTCGGGTGTACAGGCAAAGGCGGGAATGCCAAGCGCGGCGAAGCGGGCCGCATTGTGGTGATCGTAGCCAGGTGCGCCATTGTCTGCCAGTGCGAGCAGGCAGATGACGTTGACGCCGGCCACCTTGAGCGCTGCCGCGCGTTGCAACATCTCTTGTTGATTGCCGCCTTCGTACAGATCGGTGATCAACACGAGAATGGTTTGCTCCGGACGGTTGATGACCTGCTGACAGTAGCCTAACGCGCGATTGATGTCGGTGCCGCCGCCCAGTTGCACGCCGAACAGCAGATCGACCGGGTCGCCCGCTTCGTCGGTCAAATCGACGACATTGGTATCGAACACGACCATGCGGGTACGGACCGCCCGCAGTGACGCCATGACGGCGGCAAACACCCCGGCGTAGACCACCGATGCAGCCATCGATCCGCTCTGATCCACACAGAGAACCACGTCGCGCAGCGCCGACCGTTTTCGTGCATAGCCCACCAGCTTTTCCGCAATCACCGTCCGCTGTTCGGGCAGGTAGCGCGACAGGTTCGCGCGGATGGTGCGATGCCAATCGATTTCATTCAGGCGCGGCCTGTGATTGCGTTCCGCACGATTGAGGCTGCCGCGTATCGCCTGGCGCATCGGCTCGGCCAGCCTGCGCTCCAGTTCATCGACCACGCGCCGCACGACCCTTCGCGCGGTCTCCCGCGTCTTGGCCGGCATCACACGTGACAACGACATCAGGCTCGCAACCAGATGAACATCCGGTTCCACCGACTCGAGCAGTTCCGGTTCCAGCAGCATCTTGCGCAGGTTCAAACGCTCCAGGGCGTCCTGCTGCATGACCTGTACGACGGACGTTGGAAAAAATTCGCGAATATCGCCCAGCCAACGCGCAACATTCGGACTGCTGGCGCCAAGATTGCCCTGGCGATCGCTGTCATACAGCGCTGCAAGGGCATTGTCGGCACGGATGAGTTCCGTGGGCAACGTCGTACCGCAGCTTTCCTGGGCATCGCTGCCCAGAACCAGGCGCCAGCGCTGCATGCGGTCGGTTTCGAGATCCGTGTTGACGCTCATGTCATTTCCCCAGGATGGCGGCAAGCACCGGCAGCACGCGGGCCGCCCGTGCATGGTCGAGTTCGACGACAGCGGCCGCCGCCATGGCGGGCGTGTCGAGTCGCCGAACCTTGCCGCCCATTTCACGCCGCTCGGCAGCGTGGAAATCAGCGAACGCGCGGCGCAGCAAAGGCAGACGGTCAAGGAAGACGTCGTGCGGAAGGCCGGCAAGCCACGTATCGATGACGCGCCAGAGTGCGTCTTGCTGCAGCAGCAAAAGCCCGCTTCCGCGCAGGAGTCCGGTCAGCCAGCCGGTAGAGTCCGCCGGCGGAACGGCGGCGGCAAGTGCAAGGCCCGCCTGGCGTGCGAGTTCCTCGGTATCGATGCGTTGACGGTCGAACGCCAGACGCAGTGCGAAGCCACGCACGACGGGAGCGACGGCGTCGTCCGCAGTCAGATTGACCAGGCAGTCGAGCCAGTCGTCGCGCAATGTCGCAATGTCCAGCGTATCGAGCGCGCCCTGCACGCCGTCGAGATGCGCCAGCATCCCGGTGGCGGCAGCTTCGTCGATACAGCTTGCGGCTGCCGCAAGCCCGACGACGATACGCTCAACCAGCCCTTCGACGATGGGTTCCAGATCCGTGCCGGTGGTTCCTCGCACGTCACCATATCGGACCACGCGCGCCAGCGGCGGCAACGCGGTCATCAGATGCGCCAGGTCGGCCGCGACGGCCGCCTGCGTCTGTACACAGGCAAGCAGAACGTCGATAGCGACAGGAAGTCGCGCAAGCACGGCCTGGTCGAGCATTCCGGTGAGTTGCGGCAATTCCGCGCCCGCGCGTGCGCGTTCGCACAGGCGGTGCGTTGCGGCATCCTCGATCGTATTGCCGTAGCGGCTGGTCGCAATCAGTGCGACAACCATGTCAGGCTGCCAGCGCAATTCCCACGTCTCGCGGAAGGTGCCGGTACGATTGTTGTCTCGCAGCAGGCTGCCCCAGGCAACGTCAAGCAGATTGAGGCGATGCAGCAGCACGCTGCGCTGTCGACCGCCGTCTTCACGTAGATCCAGATCGATCTGCCTGATCTCGGTCGTGGGCTTGAAGCGCAGGCGCTTTTGGCATGCGTCGAGATCCCGCTGCAGCGGTGCCGCCAGCACGGATTCCGGCACCGATCCCAGTTGTTCACCGATTTCGAGCTTGCGACGGATCAAGGACAGCGTCTCCGCCTGACCGTGACAGAGTACGGTCATCATCGCCTCGCGCTGCTCGGCAAGCCCGGGCAGCGGCAAATCTCGCATCGCGGCAAGCGCATCGGCCAGACGTACGGTTTCGATCACGCTGGCGGACGACACATCCAACCCTTCCGCGCGCATCATGCGTGCGCATTCGGTGACCCAACGCAAGCCCGCTGAGTCCGGGTTTTGCCACAGGTGACGATACCAACCCGGTGATTCGACACCGGCACCGTATCCACCGACATAGCTCAGACGGTCGTCGCTCCACGGCACCCAGGTTGCTTCCGTCCGGGTCTTGGGCAAGCCCTTCAGAAGCGCCGTGTCGTCCTTGATCCTGGCCGCCTGCGTCAATGCCGGAATGTGCCAGGCGCCGCATACGACCGCGATGCTCTGATAGCCGGCCTTTTGCGCCTCGCGTACCCGCATGCGCATGTGAGCTTCACGTCGCGCTTCGCGCGGCGGGGGCGCCGGGGCGTGCTCGCGCAGCGCGACCATCGCCTCCTCAATGGCCGCAAACAGCTCTCCGGCGTCGCGACGCTGTTCGACTTCGACTTCCCACCACGATTCGTGATCGTCGTAGCCCGCGGCTCGGGACAGTTCACCGATCGGGTCCATGCGCCAGGCCGGCGGCAATGCGTCGTCCGGCTTCTCCGGTGACGGACACGCCCCCTCTTCCGCATCGGCATCGATGGCGATATCACCGGCCGTCGACGCCCCTTCGGCAGCCGCCTCTTGCGCAAGGGATTCGGCAAAACCATGCGTGGCGGGCAGATCCATGAACCACAGCGGCACGTTGTGAGTCGTCGCATGACGAATCGCCTGCCACTCCGGAGAAAACTCGGCAAACGGGTAAAACGCGCCCAGCCGCGGCGCTTCGCTCGGGTAGACGAGCAATGCCACGGGAGGCCGCATGGCGGCGTCACCCGCCAACGCGACAATGGCGTCCGCTTCCGGCGGCCCTTCAAGCAACACGACGTCAGGTTGTTGTGCCGCAAGTGCGGCATTCAGCGCCCGCGCGCAACCGGGGCCATGGTGACGGATACCGTAGTATCGAACCGCCATCAGACCACTTCCATGCAAGCGCGATAAAAATCCTTCCAGTCGTCGCGCTCCTTTACAACCGTCTTGAGGTATTCCATCCAGACCAGCTTGTCCTGCACCGGGTCCTTGACAATCGCGCCCGTCAGGCCCGCTGCCAGATCGGCGGCACGCAACACGCCGTCGCTGTAGTAGCCCGCCACGGCCATACCGTGGCCCAGCACCGAAATCGCTTCAGCCGTCGAAAGCGTGCCGCTGGGCGTCTTGAGTTTGGTCTTGCCGTCCTCGGTCAAGCCGTTACGCAATTCGCGGAACACGGCAACGACACGGCGAACTTCCTCCAGCGCCGGCTTCTCGGCCGGCAACGCCAGCGCCTGGCCCAGTTCGGCGACGCGGCGGCTGACGATTGCGACCTCCTCGTCGAATGTCTCCGGGGTGGGCAAGATCACCGTGTTGAAACGGCGCATCAAGGCCGACGACATCTCGTTGACGCCACGGTCGCGATTGTTCGCCGTCGCTATCACGTTGAAACCGCGCTGTGCCTGCACCTCGATGCCGAGTTCCGGCACCGGCAGAGTCTTTTCCGACAGGAGGGTAATCAGCGTGTCCTGCACCTCGCTCGGCACACGCGTCATCTCTTCCAGCCGCGCCAGCTTGCCACCTCGCATCGCGTTGAGCATCGGACTGGGAACCAGGGCTTGCTCCGACGGCCCCTCCGACAACAGGCGTGCGTAGTTCCAACCGTAACGTAACGCCGTCTCGTCGGTTCCGGCCGTCCCCTGAATCAGCAACGTGGAATCGCCACTGATCGCTGCCGCGAGATGTTCCGATACCCAGCTCTTCGCCGTACCCGGCACCCCGTAGAGCAGCAGCGCACGATCGGTCGCAAGCGTCGCGACGGCAATCTCGATCAGTCGGCCGCTGCCGATGTACTTCGGCGTGACCTCGAAGCCATTGTCGAGCTTGCCGCCCAGCATGTAAGTCCTGACCGCCCACGGCGACAGCTTCCAGTTCGCCGGGCGAGTACGCTTGTCATGGCGTGCCAGTTCCGCGAGTTCTTCGGCATACTGCGTTTCGGCGTGCTGGCGCAGCACGGTACTGAGGTTGTCGCTCACAGCGGCATCTCCTTGATCACGGTTTGTTTGGCTTGCATGAGCGCGACGATTTCACGCGCCTGCTCCAGCATGCGAGGTTGGCCGGCGAAGACGTTTCCAAGCCAGCCGGCATACAGTTCCACGACAGGTGACAGAAGGGCCAGGTCGGCATCGGCCGCACGCAATATGGCCAACCTTGCCAGACCTGCCAGGTCATAACGCAGCATCAAGTCCGCCGGTTTTCGGCTTTGTTTGGCGTCCGAGAAAAAAGTGCGCGCGAAGGTGCGGACGACCTCGGTCGGCCATGGCGCATCCAGCCGGCGAGCGAATGCGTTAGCCCGCTCGACTTCGCCCAGCGCAAGTTGGCGGCACAGTTCGCTTTCGCAAACGACGGGAAGCGAGGCATCCCACAAGGCGGGGATCAGCCCGCCCAGAAGAGGCGATGGCTTGTCGCTACCCAGTGCAAATCGCAGGAACGCCGCCGCCCAAGCGGGATCGCCCGCACGACACGCAGCGGTCGCACACCCGGACAGCAACGAATCGGCCCAGTCGTTGCCCGCCATCAGTGGAATCAGCACTTCCGCTTCGCTGCTCGCCGCCTCGCTCCAGCGCGCGGGCGGAATGAGCGACAGCACCTGGCGCAACCATGACGCACGCTTGCCCTCCCCGTGATTCGCCCCATCGACGATGCCATCGCGCGCCCAGTCTTTCGGTAGTTCGCTCGGGATCTCGACGGTCAATACCGGATCGCCGTGCTTGCCCAGGAAGGAGGCGAACCTGGCGACGGCGCCGCTGGCAGGCGTTGCCGCTTGCCAGCGCACACAGGCATCGGCCCGCGCCGTCATGCGGCGCATGAAGGCAGAGCCCGGCAATCGCGCCAGCAGGTCGGCCGCCGTCATGCGTACCGTTTGCGCACGATCGTCGAGCAGGCTTTCGAGAAATGGCTCATCGTCGATGCCGAGATTGGCTGCCATCGCGTTGACGAGTTGTTGACGCGGATCCGCCTTCTCCTTTGGCAAGACACCGGCCAGCATGTCACGCGCCCTGGCCGCGTCGATGCTACGCAGCCCGCGTAGCGCTTCGACGCGCGCAGCTATCCCACCCTCTTCCCATATCCGCAGCAACGCGGCTTCATCCCGACTGGAAGGCGCAAGCTGCTTCAACCGCTCATCCCAGCCCGGGTTCTGTGACGCGAGCCATCGGCCACGCCCGCCGAGGACGCCATGCCAATATGGGAGCGCCGTGGTTTTGCCGAGCACGTCCGGCAATAGCGCCGGCGGCAGCCGATAGCCAGCCTGCGCGACGCGCGGCGCCAGCCATTCGCTCAGTCCGGGTATCTCGTCCGCGATGGCGGACGCGATCAACGGCGTGAGCACCGCAGGCGTTTCCCGTTCGACCTCGTCCGGCGCGGGGACGGGCAATTTCGCCGTACGGGGCAGACGTCCGGCTCCGCTGTAAACAGCAAGGCTACCGGCCTGCAACAACAGGCGCTGCTCCCGGCTCCCCTCCGGCAACAACGCATCGATCTCTGCCAGAGTGGACGCGTCGTGAGGCGCGTTGGCCGTTCCGACGAGCGCGGTACGAACGAGATCCTTCATCGCGCACCTCCCGCCAGACTTTGATAGCGTCCATCGACATACATGCCCAGAGGGCGAATCGCGTCACCATCCCACTCCACGGCGACCGGCCGAGGGCGGCCGCCGGCAATCGCCAGCCAGGTCCAATGGTTGTCGCCCTGCACAGGCAGCCCATGCCCGCTCGGGGCGACGGCATGCCACGCACCGTCGGCGTAAACCGGCACGGCTGCGTCGAGTACGGTTGCAATGCGATCGCGCCAGGGGTTCGCCATCAGCGCATTCGCGGCGGCCTCGAGCAGCCCCATCTGATCCTGAGCGTGCGAGAAAGCAAGGGGCGACGGCAACGGCGTCGCGGTACCTTTGAGGATCGCGCGCCGCGATCCGCTCCCGGGCCAGAAGGCCAGCTCACCGTCAAATGCCGTGCCGGGCAGCCACGTCGCGGGAAACGACTGATTACCGACGGCAAACTGCATGAACAGCGCATATCGACCGCTCGCCTCTCCGGAGAGCCAGGTCCGCTGTATCCGCACACGGTCGTCGGCGTCGACAACCTGTCCGATCACATGCCAGCGATCGCGCAACACGTCGCCGCCGGCCAGCACGTCTTCTTCGCGCACGCTAAAGCCGATCAATTGCCGCAACTGCTGCTGCAAATCGACCGTGAGATGATCGATTCGCTCGTAGGCACGCACTGCCAACGCAAGGCGACCGAGTTCGGCGAGCAATTGTTCCGGCCAATCGTCACGGCTTCCTGGAAGCTCTGCCAACGCACGTACACGTGCAGCCAGGCCGGTTGCCTGCGCATCGACCAGCCGTGCAGCCATCTGTTCCCAAAATGCGGGGCCCTGCGCCGGCAGTCGCGCCAGGCCGTTGCGTACGAGGTCCTCGAGCCAGACTTGCAATCCAGCCATCCCGTCGAGCACGCGATTTTCGCGCTTCTCGGCTCTCTTTCGCTGCGCGGCCTCATCGACTGGCGCTTCGGCCTTGACGGTCGCGCGCGCCTCCTTTCTGGCGGCATGGTTCGCGCGCTTCTCCAGCCATTCGCCGACCCACTCGGGCTCGTCGGCAATGGCGACGGCATCGGGCTGGTTGGCGCTCAGGATCAACAAGCCCAGCGCGTGTTTACAGGGGAATTTGAAGCTTGGGCACGAGCACTTGCTCGCGAAATCGGCAAGGTCCACACGGACCTGATAGGGATTCTTGCCGCTCCCTTGACACTCTCCCCATACCACGCGGGCATTGCGCCCAAGCATCGGCCACTGCTTCGGCTGCGCCAGCTTCTTGCCATTCGCGGCCGAGCTGCTATCCGGCGCCAACGCCAACACCTGTTGTTCGGTAAGCTGCATATACGTGACTTTGATTACCCACTACGGAAATGACCGAAGGCACTGCGCTGAATTACCTGCAGCAGAGCATCTTTAATGCATGGAGACGGGGGAATCGTACCGGGCAAGCAAACATCACACGCTACCCTTGCCTCCTCAAGATCGTGTCGCGCTTCGCTTCGAATCGAAGGTCCGTGCAGCCGCCGGGACGCTTCCGATAACGGCCGCGTCACGCCTGTCGCCCATCGGAACTACTCGCGCCGCCGCCCTGCACGCCCCCTCTCGCGCGTGACTCCGACAACTCCATCGCCTTGAGCGAACTCATCAGCGCCATCAACGTCGAGAATGCATTTCCGTCGGCGCCGCCGCCGAGCTGGATCTGCGGGACAAGCGGCACTTTGGCGGTTTCGAATGCCTCGGCCAGCCGCAGCATGACCGTTTGCATCAGTTGCTTGTCGGACCCCTCGCCCTGCAAGGCTTCCGACTTCGCCTTGATCGCAGCCGCTTCCGCCTCGCCCACGGATCGAATGGCCGACGCCCGGCCAGACCCCTCCATTTCCTGCTTGAACTTCTCGGCGTGAGCCAGCGCCTCGATTTCCTGCCGGCGCTTCTCGGCGGCCTTCACGCTGGCGGACCCCTGGTTTTCCTTGATGCTGATGTCCACGAGCGACCCGGTCAGCTCTTTTTGCTTCGCCGCGCGCTGTTCCGCTTCGTTCAACTCGCGCTGCTTGTCGGCAGCGATCTGCTTCTGCGCAAACGTCTCGACTTGCTCGCGTGCGATCTGCCGATCCCTCAGCTGGGCCATGATGCTCTCGATCTGCGCGTCGCCTGCCTGGGCTTTTGGCGTACCGATCAACACTTCCTCAAATTCCAGCGAATACGCCTGGAAACGCACGCGCATGTCGTTCGATGCATTGAACTGCAATTCGCTGCGTGACTGGATCAGTTCGATGAACGTCTTGGTCTGCGAGACGTTCTTGAAGTACGAGGACACCATTGGATCGAGCGTCTGCTCCACCAGTTGCTCGATATTGCCGAACCGCTGCACCACCATCGGCGCCTTGCGATAGTCGATATGCACGACGACCGATAACGGCAGCAGCGGCTCGAACGCATCCTTCGTGATCAACGTGATTTCTCGCAGGTTCGAATCGAAGCTCGACCCGCTTTCGCCGGATTTCCACATCAGCACGAAGTTCGTCGTCGGCACCAACTCGATCTTGCCGGCATAGGTGTTGAACGCGTACTTGCCCGGCATCAGCGGCGCGCGCCATACGCCGCGGCAACCGTTCTCCACCAGTTCACCATGACTGTAGTCGCTGCCGGAAAGATCGTTGCCGCGGCGGCCCGTATAGGAAACGACCACGCCCACGAAGCCAACCGGAATAACCGTCTTGCGAATGAACTCGACCGTCGCGAACAAGCGATTGATGTACCAGGTGCCCTCAACCAGAACACGCTCCTGCCGCCCGCGGTGACCGCCTGCCGCCAGGAACTTCTCGGGCTCCTGATATGAATTGTGGACGTCGCCGACATCGGGGGCGAGCAACTCGTCCTTTGGCAGGGCCGGGCCATCCTGCACGGTCACGATCGCCAGAAGATCGGAGTCGTGCTCACCCTCGGCGCCCTTGATGACTACGGGCGAGAAACCGCCGCGCTCGTCGAGCAGCTCGCGCATCTTTTCGTAATAGGCCTTCTCCTGGGAGTTGAGCGACAACGAATATGTCGCCTCCTCGGTCATCACGACGAATAGCGCAGGATTGACAATGTGCGTGCCTTCGCGCAATACCTTGCGTTGCGGTCCCTTCTCGCCTTCCTTTTCGATAAAGGCGCGCACGTCCCGGAAGTCGTCCACCTCCGAATTGTCGGCAAGCGTTTGCCCGGCAGGCAGATCGCGCCCGTCACGCGCGAACACGTATCCGATCTTGCCCTGTGTCACGGAGACCATCGGATGGATATGAACCCGGTACTGGAACGGCGTGAAGAAGTGAAAACCGCCTCGCAGCAGTTCCGGCTGGAAACCGGCCTCGCCCTGCAACGCCAGCAATCCCGTCTTGACGGAACCGCTCAGGCTCCACAGCTTTTCCACCACGCCGACGCGATCGTTCGGGATGTAGCGGATGACCCCGGACACCCACAACAGCGCCGCAATCGCCAGCAGCACCGCCACGCCCAGCGCCGCCGATCCCCCCGCCTGCAGAAAATGATCCATATTCTTCGTTCCTTGTTTTCACCGGCCTTACCTGCTGCCATCCGCATTCTGATCGAACGGCACGAGCCCCGGCCCGTCGACAGAAGTGTTGTTTACCCGATCAAGCTGGCATTGTGAAACTCCGTCACCTCCCGCGCGCACGGTCGGGCCGGGCTCCGGTGCGCCATGAGCCGTTTCAGCTTCGTGTTCTCCGCTTCGAGCCGGCGTAATCGACGCAAATCAGAAGGCCCCGGTCACCCGAATCTATTCTTCCGGTTGTAGACAGTCGCCTCGATCATTCCGGGCTTTTGACAAATCGCTGGGACCTTCGCTCCCGAATCGGCTCGCTGCAGCGCAAATGCGATCCGCTCTTCCGCAAACTGGTTCGTCTTCATGGCATGGTCTTCGTATCTATCCAGTCGAACACATCATGGCAAATTTCTCAACTTTTGAACCGGACTATTTCCTGGGTCGGTGGCACTGAGGATAAATCCCCTTTCATTCACACCGGATAGAGTGGTCTCAATCGACGACATCGACGCGTTTCGCGCGGCTTACCATCGCAAGGTCACGACTGACGATCCGATTTTGAACGAAACTGAATCGGCCCAACTGGCGGCACTGGCGCCGGACACATTCTGTTCAAGGCGCGATTCAACCAGGTACACGGCTTCGCCTTCCCTGGGACCATCGAAGATAAACGCAACAACAAGGGAGTTGGTGGGCTAGACTGACGAACCCCATGATCCGCGCTACCGCACCCGATTCATGGGGAATATGGCCGGCGATCGGCAATATGACGATCCGACAGATTTGCAGCCCGTCATTTCCGGATGAATGTCGCGAGCGCCAAAATGACACGAAAAACAAGCGAGTGCAGTAATTCCCGTTCGCGAGTGAATTCCACTAACACGCATTTCGGCCTCTCTCTTCAATCACCGCCAGAGACACCATCCGCCATGGAAAACCACTATCCCGCCGGCCCGGCGGACGTACCCGCCGGTTTTACGCGCCCCAGCCCTTCATACAAACGCAAGGCCTGGCTGGCGGTGGCCGGACTGATCACGTTCATCGTGCTGTACCTCGCGCTGACCGTCTGGTTCGCCTGGACAGGCGTCAGCCGGCTGCTGGCGCTCGGTGTGCATTGGAGTCCGCTCGACGTCCTGGTCTGCGCGTGCAGCCTGTTCCTGACCGTGTTCCTCATCAAGGCGCTGTTCTTCATCAAGAAGGGAGACTATGCGGGCGCGATCGAACTCGAGCGCGCGGAGCAGCCGGGCCTGTTCGCGTTCCTCGACCAGGTCGCGGACGATGCCGGCGCGCCGCGCCCGCACAAGGTGTTCGTGAGCGGGCGCGTCAATGCGGCGGTGTTCTACGATCTGTCGCTCGTCAACCTGGTCTTTCCTTCGCGCAAAAATCTGGAGATCGGCCTGGGGCTGGTCAACATGCTCAACCTGAGCGAATTCAAGGCGGTCTGCGCACACGAGTTCGGGCATTTTGCGCAACGCTCGATGGCGCTCGGCCGCTGGGTGTACACCACCCAGCAGATCGCCGCGCATATCGTCGGCAAGCGCGACGCGCTCGACGGCTTCCTGCGACAGCTGTCGCACTTCGACATTCGCGTCGCGTGGATCGGTTGGGGCTTGAGCCTCATCGTGTGGGCGCTGCGTTCGATCGTCGATACCGGATTCCGGCTGGTGATGATCGTTCAGCGGGCCCTGTCGCGTGAAATGGAAATGCAGGCCGACCTGGTGGCCGTGTCGCTCACCGGCAGCGATGCGCTGATCCACGCGCTGCACCGGTTGCAGGTAGCCGACGACGCCTGGGAGCGCGCCGTGGGCTTCGTGCGCAGCGAGGCCGCCGCCGAACGCCCGCCGCGCGACGTCTTCGTCGTGCAGCAGGCCATCGCAACCCGGCTCGGGCAGATCTACAACGATCCGGCTTACGGGCAGCGGCCGCAGGTGCCCGTCACCGATGCCGCGGCGTTCCGCGTCTTCAAGGCGGAACTCGCCCAGCCGCCGCGCATGTGGGCAACCCATCCGCAGAACCACGAGCGCGAAGAGAACGCGAAGCGGACCTACCTCGCATCGCCGGAAGACACGCGCAGCGCGTGGACGCTCTTCGAAGACGCGCCAGCCTTGCGCGAACGCATGACCCGCGAGGTGATCGGCGACACCGAACTTGCCGCGGTCGAACCGGACGTCACGTTGCAGCGCCTTGACGACCAGTTCGCGATCGAACCACTCAAGGCCCACTATCGCGGTATCTATCTGGGTTTTCCGACGACGCGCCATGCCGCCCGTGCCGACGAGTTGTACGCCACGGTGCCGGCCAGCGGCACGCTCGATCCCGACACGCTCTATCCGGCGTCGATCAGCCAGGATCTGGAGGCGTTGCGCGCGCTGGACCACGAACATGCACTACTGCGCTCGCTGCGAGACGGTGTGTACACCGCCGCCGACGGCGTGATCCGGCACCGCGGGCGCATCCTCAAGCACAGCGAACTGCAGCCGGCGATCGATTCGGTCGCAGCGGAGCGCACCGAGATCCGCGCACGCCTGGCCGCGCTGCTCAAGCAGGTGCGAAGCCTGCACCAGGCACACGCGGGCCAATTGTCGACACAATGGCAAGCCTATCTGAAGGGGCTGCTGCACGTCCTTCATTACGCACACCACGCCGAGGCCGAGCTGCGCGATGCGCAATCCGCCCTCGCCCGCAGCTGGCAACGCGTGAGCGCGAGCGGATCGGTCAACGCGCGCGGAATCAAGGTCGTGCTGGCCAGCGCGGAAACCGTACAGCACGCGCTCGTCGATGTGTTTGGCTCGACAGACGACGTCCAGCCTGGCGAGCGCGTGCTGGCCGAACTGGGCTGCGAGAGCTGGTCGGCCATGCTGGGCACGCTGGGCCTGCACCATCCGGTGCGGGAAAACATCGGCGATTGGCTGCGCGTCTCGGACAGCTGGGTCAATCATGCCGCCGGTTGCCTGTCGAGCCTCGGGCGCGTCGTCCTCGGCGAATTGTTGCAGGCCGAGGCGAGCATCGCGGCAGCCACGCGCGGCGAGCCGCTGCCCGATGCGCCGGCCGGCATCCCTGCCGCGCCCCCCGCGTACACCACGCTCGTCGTCGATACCGAGCGGTTCCAACGGATCGAGAATCCCGACTTCTGGGAGCGCTTCCGCTCGGCCAACGGGTTTCTGCCGGGGTTGGCGCGCGCCGGCGTGGCCGTCGGCATCGTTGGCGCGGTGCTGGTGTTCGGCTGGTCGCTCGACGAATCGACCGTCACGGTCTACAACCCGCTGGCACGAACGGTGGTGGTCTCCGTCGACGGCAAAAAGGTCACGCTCGCACCCGGCGCCCATGCCAGCATCGACGCTCACGCCGGACGTGAAATCGCCGTCACGGCGCGCACGCAGGACGGCGATCCGATCGACGCATTCCAGACCTCGATCGATCGCGCCGACAATCGCATCGTCTATACCGTCGCGGGCGCCGCGCCGCTGCGTCAGTGGTCGGCCGTCTATGGCGCGGCCAGCGCGGAACCGCCGCGCTGGTTGCCGCCGCGGCGTTGGCAGCCGGCCATCACGGACGTGGTGTTTGCCGCGCCGCCCGCCAGCATCGAGACGAAGGGCGGCGGCGGTATCCGCACCGTCCTCGACAGCGGTGACGACATGGCGCCGGCCGAACTCGTCGAGCAGTTCAACGACAACACCGCCGCTGCGCCGATGCTGCTGTCCCATGTCCGTTTCGACGCCCCCGATAGCGCCCGCCTGAGCGACTGGCTGCAGTTGGCCAGCACCGTTCCCGGTTTCGACGACGCGCTCGCCGCCCGCCGAGCACGCTTTCCGATCGACGTCGTGACCATGCGGTTCGAGCAGGTCGCGGCCAGGGACAGCGCGGCACGCGCTGCCGTGTGCGCGCGGCAGCGGGCGCAGGCCGACGCCGCGCCGGATCAGCCCGACCTCGCGTACCTCGTCACGCGGTGCATGCCGACCGGCCCCGCTCAGGATGCCGCGTTCGATGCCGGACACCGGCGCTGGCCGGATTCCGCATGGTTCGCCAATGCAGCCGGCTGGAATGCCGGCATCCAGGGACGCTACCGCGACGCGGTGACCGACTACGAAACGGCATTGGCAGGCAGCCCCACGCTGCGTGAGTATGCGGCAGTCGAATTGCTGCGCATGGCGCGCCTGGTCGATCCGGAGGCCGCCCGATCCCGCGCCGCATCGGTGGCCGCACAATCCGCCACGGTACGCGGACTGATGATGTACGAACCCGGCGACACACCGCCTGCCGGCGCATATCAGCCGCTTGCGCTGCTCGCCCGCGGCCGGCTGGACGATGCGGTGGCGGCTTCCGCCGGCACGCCCGCTCAGGCCCATGTGCTGCGGATGGCGGCCGCCTCGTCCGGGGCTTCTGCGGCGTTGCGCACGCAGGCGCAGCGCCTCGCGGCGAACGACGGCATCGACCAGTACACGGCGATACTGGCGCTTGCGATGGGATCCCCTGCCAGCACACCGGCCGTTCAGGCACGCCTGTCGACGCTCGCGACACAATACGAGATCCCCGACCTGTCGGCCCGCCTGAACCGCTTCCTCGCGCTGGCTCGCCATGGCGACGTCACGGAAGCCGTCCGCGAACTCGATGGCATGCCCGTACTGTTGCGGGCGCAGGCGCTGGTCGCCGGCATCTACGTGATGCAGGATCATGCGCCCGAAGCGTGGCGCACCTTTGCGCGGCGCGCACTGTTCGCCGCCGAACGGCCGTATTTGGGTTAGGAAATGCAGGCAGGACGAGGTCGCCGCGACGCCATGAAGACGCGTATCGGGAATGGCTCCCGGGGTACGGGCGTCGTCAGCGACATCCCGTGCAAGCCCGCCCCGGGTGCCTGACCAGACAAGACGCGGCCACGGCACCGACCCATGCTTCACCGGCCGGCCGCCAGTCCATATGCACCGGGGAGTTTTCAAGGTCGGCTGGCCGGCCTGAAGGGACTGGCTACGTTTTGAGCAACGGAACAGGCTGGATGTGAAGCGTCAAAAGTTCGTCTGCGTCCTGCCTGCGCGACATCGAAATGCTCCGACGCGTACCACTGTAAAATCCTCCCCCTTCATCCCGGTCAGCCAATGCAGGCACACTGCAGGCGTAATGCAGGCGTAATGCAGGCGTAATGCAGGCAAATTGTGCGCCTGAGCATCCATCTCGATCAGCATCGAGCCGAGCAGGCCAAACAGGAACATCTTGATTTTTATACCCTTATCGCGGCCAGGATCATGAGTTACTCGCTCGCCACCACTTACACCCGCGAACTCGAGATCCGCAAGAGCCGCTTCATCGCGTTCGCGATCCCCGTCGAAGGCCGCGACGCCGCGATGCAGGTGCTGCAGCGCCTGCGCGACGAACATCCGGCGGCCACGCACGTGTGCTGGGCCTTGCTGGCGGGCGGGCAATCGGGCATGTCGGACGACGGCGAGCCTTCGGGCACCGCGGGCCGGCCGATCCTGGAAGTGTTGCGCCATCACGATCTCGACGGCGTGCTCGGCGCGGTCGTGCGTTACTACGGCGGCGTGAAGCTCGGCGCGGGCGGGCTGGTGCGCGCGTATACGGATGCCATCGCATCGACGCTGCTCGACGCCGAACGCGTCGAGCGCGTGCGTTACACGCGGCTTGCGATCGAGATCGGCTATCCCGACGAAGCACGCGTGCGCCGGTGGATCGAACAGGCGGGCCATGAACTGGCGGACAGTGCGTACGGGATGACCGTGAAACTCGTGATCAAGCTGCCGGAGGCCGTCGAGGCCGCGGCGAGAACCGAACTGTTCGACCTGACGCAGGGGCGATCGGGCTTTCCCGATCTGTGACGAACGGCAACCGCCCGGTGCGATGCCGGCATGCGAGCCCGTGAGCGGCTGCGCGCCTGCCGCGCGTGCAGTCTCCGGGCAGGGTTACGGCTATCAAGCGAAATTGTTCACTGTCGGCGTGACATAACGCACCGGGGCAAGCGGCGCGACATGGCGCCGACCTGGCCGCCCCTGTGCGTCGATCGCCGGGCGGAGCCGCGCCGAACTTCCGGCCCGGAAATGACGCGCGCCGCGTTGCACGGCGCGCCCTTCATCGCATCGATGCCGCCCCGGCCGCTCAGTAGACGTCCGGCACGATCATGTTGTCCGGCACCGGCCGGCGAATGTAATCCTCGTGATGCTCGCGCTGCGGCAGGTCGATCGTCGCGCGCGGCACGTCGTGATACGGCACCTGCTGCAACAGATGGTGAATGCAGTTCAACCGCGCGCGTTTCTTGTCGACGGCCTGCACGACCCACCACGGCGCTTCCGGAATATGCGTGCGCAGCAGCATCTCTTCCTTCGCGGCCGTATAGGCTTCCCAGCGGCGGCGGCTCTCGAGATCCATCGGGCTCAGCTTCCATTGCTTGAGCGGATCCTCGATCCGGCTCTGGAAGCGTGTCTCCTGCTCGTGATCGGTGATCGAGAACCAGTACTTGACGATCTGGACCCCGCTGCGCACCAGCATCTTCTCGAATTCGGGCACCGAGCGGAAAAACTCCTCGTACTCGTCGTCGGTGCAGAAATTCATCACGCGCTCGACGCCCGCGCGGTTGTACCAGCTGCGGTCGAACAGCACGATCTCGCCGCCGGCCGGCAGGTGCGCGACGTAGCGCTGGAAATACCATTGCGTGCGCTCGCGATTGTTCGGCGCGGGCAATGCCGCGACCCGGCACACGCGCGGGTTCAGCCGCTGCGTGATGCGCTTGATCGCGCCGCCCTTGCCGGCCGCGTCGCGCCCTTCGAAAATGACGACGAGCCGATGGCCGGTGGCCACCACCCAGTCCTGCAGCTTCACGAGCTCGCCCTGCAGACGGAACAGTTCGCGGAAGTACGCCTTGCGTGCCTCGCGGCGCTCCGGCGAGAACAGCAGATCCTCGTCGCTGTCGAAGCGGCGATCGTCGAGCTCCATCTCGAGCTCTTCGTCGTACGCGTCGACGAGATCTTCCTCGAAGCGGCGCTGGCGCGCATCCATCGATGCGCTATCGGTGGGGTTGTCGGTCTCGGTGCGGGTATCGTTGTCGCCCATGGGGCCTCCTTCCATCGTTGACGCAGCCAAACTCCACCATTATCCCAGTGTCGCGCGTCAAATTCATGAAAAAAGGGCCCGCGCCCGTCAGAAGCGAAACGCGAGCAGCACGCTCGCCAGCACGGGGTTCGCCGAAATATCGAAGGTATTCGACGCGAGCTGGCGGTTCGGCTGGTCGATGTCCAGCGTAATCTTCGTACGTAACGGGATATACGTGACCATTCCGGTGATCCACACCTGGCGCGTGATCTGGTAGCTCGCGCCGACGGTAAACACCGGCTCCCACACGCTTTTGACCTTCGCCGATACGCTGGTCTTCCCCGACAGCAGCAGATCGCCGCCGGCATCCCAGATGCGCTGGAACAGCGTCGGGTCGAGCAGCAGCGACTGCAGGCTGCCGATGTCCGAGCCCGCCGCGAGCAGCCCGCCGAGCGACGCGAGCTTGCGCTGGAACACCGGATTCAGGTTCGTGTTCGTGAAGCGCGTATAGCTGAGGCCGATACCCGCGAACGGGCGGAAACGGTCGTCGCGCTCGCCGAGGTAGTACTTGAACACGACGGACCCGAGCCACGCGCGCGTGGTCGCGAGCGGGTTGCTTTGCGTGTTCGCGAGATCGATCAGCGGAAAACGCCCCTGGACGCCGGGAAAAACGCGGTCGAGCGGCAGCGCGATGCTGCCGCGCCCGCGCAGCGTCAGCACCGGCGGAATGCCCGCGCCGAGTTCGGCCGCCCAGTTCTCCGTGAGAAAGTGGGTAAATGTGAACGCCAGCGTATTCGTATTGCCGAGCGACAGGCTCGAGCCCGGGTTCTGGAAGCTGTTCAGCCCGAGCGCGCCGGTCTGGGTCGTCACGGGGGTCGAGCGGCCGGTCGTCGCGACGAAATGCCAGCCGAGGCCGACCATGTTGCGGTCGTCGCCCATCAGTTGCTGCAGCAGGGGCGGCGCCTGGGCGGCCGGCAGGTCGGGCAGCCGCGACGGGTCGACCGGATGCAGCTCGTACGGCATCCGGTCGGCATGGACGACGTCGCGCGACGGCGCGTCGTCCGGCGCGCCCTGGCCGGCGGCCGGGTCGCAGTTGGCGGGATCGTTACCGTCGAAACCGATGCCGTCGGCGCCATCGTCGCGGGATGCCGCGCACCGGCGCGCCGCGTCGCCGGTGCGCTGCCCGAGCGTGATCTTGCGCGCGGTCAGCGGCACGGCGGCCGGTTGCGCCCCGTCGGCCGGGCCGGCACGCGCGGGCTCGTCTCCGGACGCCCACGCACTGCCATCGAACCCGTCGGCGTCGCCGCCCGGCCAGAAGCCGATCCCGTCGGCGCCGGCCTGCCAGCGGGGCCCGGCCTCGCCGGCCGGCTGCGGCGCGCCGTGCGCGGCGGCCGCGCAGGCGATCAGCGTCATGCCGAGCCAGCGTGACAGCGGGCGAGCGGCGCCCGGCCGCGCCCGGCGGCGGTACGTGTCGCGACCCGTCATCGGCTCAGGCCGGCACGCCGAACAGGCGCCGGCGGATCCGGTACAGCGGTTCGAACAGCCATTCGAGCAGGCTGCGCCGCTCCAGCACGATGTCGGCCTTCAGCATCATCCCGGCCCGCAACGACAGCGGCCGCCCCTCGAACGCGGGCGTGCGGTCGGCCAGTTCGACCCAGGTCTTGAAATAGGTCTGCGGCGTGGCGGCGTCGACCGGCAGGTTCAGCTCCTTCGCCGAAAACGCGACGGGCGAGATCGACAGCACCTTGCCGCGATACGTGCCGAACTTCTCGACCGGATAGCTTGCGTACGCAACCTTCACCTCCTGCCCCTTCTTCACGAAACCGGCCTTCGACGACGGAATGTAGACCTCGGCGATCAGCCCGTCCGCCTTCGCGGGCAGGATCTCGACGACGCGCGTGCCCGGCGGGTCGATCACGCCGCCCTGCACGACGTCGAGCCGCACGATCTGCCCGTCGGCCGGTGCGTACAGCACCTGGTTCACGTTCTCGTCGATGTTGTATTCCTTCGCGTTCAGCTCCTCCTGCTTGATCTTCAGTTCCGCGTTCGCGCCGTCGTACTTGCTCTGCATCGTGTCGAGATCGCCGCGCAGCTGCATCGCGTTCTTCGCGAGCTCGGCGCGGCGCAGCAGCAGGTCCTGGTACGCCTGCCCGGCCTGCAGGTACTGCGTGTTGACCTGGTTGTACTGTTCGAGCGTCACGACCTGCTCGTCGAGCAGCTGCTTCACGCGCGCGCGCCGTTCGCCGTACTCGTCGACGATGCGCTTCTGGTCCTGGATCTGCCGGTCGATCAGCCCGCGGCTCTCGCCCTGCGCGGCGATCTGCTGGTTGACCTGCTGCACCGACGACCGGTATTCCAGGCGCGCCGCGTCGATCTGCTGCGTCACCTCGACGCGCTGCCGGTCGAGCGCCGCGCGCATGCCCTGCACGTTGTTCGCCTGGCTGACGAAGCTCGTGTCGCGCGCCACCGCCAGCAGCCGCTGGCCGGCCTTCACGTACTGGTCCTTGCCGACGTAGATGTCGCGCACGGCCCAGCCCGGCGGCGCACTGACGCCGATCAGCCCCGAGCGCGGCGTCAGCATGCCCGACACGCTCTCGGTATTCGCGTAGCTCAGCCGGACGAGCGCGATCACGAACATCGCGAACATCGTCAGCGACAGGTAGCAGAAGAACCGCATCGATACCGGCACGTCGACGACGCCGTGGATCACGGTGCCGAAGGTCGTGCCGCGCGCGAGCTTGCGCGACGGCTTCTGTTCTCGAAGGGCGGAGTTCCAGGTCGGCATGGGGCGGGCTCGTCAGGAGCGACGCCGCGCGGCCGCATCGAGCAGCGGCGTCGGCATCAGGTAAGGCGTGAAGTGTTCCCAGAAGTGCCATTGCTCGGGCTGGCGCACCAGCGCCTGTTCGAGACGGTCGACGATGCGCTGGTGCGTCGCGCGCACCGGCGACGCATCGTCGTCCGCGCCGAGCATCGGCGCGAGCGGGCCGCCCGCAAGCTCGGTGAAATGCACGGTGCAGCGATCGCGGAACGGCACGCCCGTCGCATACGCGACGAGCAGCGGAATCCCCTGCTCGACCGCGAGCTTCACGCCGCCGCCGGCCATCCGCACCCAGCGCCCGCCGAGCCGGCAGCGGTTGGTCTTGCCGAACTTGCCGTGCAGGTCCGAGAACAGCAGGAACACGGGCGCCTCGCGCCGCAGGCTCGTGATCAGCCGTCGCAGGTGCACGCGCTCCTCGATGTCGATGAAATCGACTTCGCCCGCGCCGTATTCGGCGACGAGCCGCAGCGCGTCGTCGAAGAACGCACCGGGCGCGTCGCGGTGCAGGATCACCATCAGCTTGCGGTCGTCGGGAATCATGAAGCGCAGCTTCGTGACGAACAGCATCAGGTTGCCGAAGTGCAGCCCCGCGAGCATCAGCGGGCCGCCTCGCGCGAGCGCCGCGCGCAGTTGCGCGTCGCCCTCGCACGCCATCCCGTCGATCATCGACTTCATCGATGCGAGGCTGTGCGTGCGCAGCTTGAGCCCCGCGAACTCGGCCTCGAACAGTTCGCGCACGATCGCCGCCGAAACGTCCCGCACGCGGCGCGGATCGTCGTTCAGGTGTGCGCTCAGCATGTACGCGACCGCGCGTTCGATCGATTCGCGAATGCACGGAAAGCAGCGCAGGCACGCGCCCGAGCACCAGCGCATCAGCCGCAGCCCGCGCGCGGGCGACGTGCGCAGCGCGACGGCGCGCACGACGCGGCGCACCAGGAACGCGTACGAGAACGGATTGAGCAGGAAGAGTCGCCCGAGCATCACTGCGTCTCCCCGACCGTGCGCCATTCGTCGGTCGCATCGGTCAATACGCCGTCGTGCATCCGGTAGATCCGGTCGACCCTCGACAGGATCGACGCGTCGTGCGTGACCAGCACGATCGTGCACGGCAGCGTGAGCACGTTGCGGCAGATCTCGTGCGTCGTCGCCTGGTCGAGGTTCGACGAAAACTCGTCGAGGATCAGCAGGCGCGGCTCGCAATACAGCGCCCGCGCGATCAGCAGGCGCTGCATCTGGCCGGCCGACAGGAATTTCTGCGTATCGCCGAGCGGCGTGTCGTAACGATGGTCGAGCTGCTCGATCTCGTCGTGGATGCATGCGAGCTTCGCCGCATCGAACATCGCGCCGATGCGCGGCGCGGGCGCGAAGTTCGTGATGTTGTCGCGGATCGTGCCGCGAAACAGCTGGTCCGATTGCGTGACGGCCGCCAGATGCTTGCGGTACTGCCGCAGGTTCACGTCCGCGAGATCGACGCCGCCGACGAACAGCGTGCCGGGTTCGGGCCGCACCAGGCCGCAGATCAGGTTCAGCAGCGTCGTCTTGCCGCTGCCGGTGCGGCCGACGATCGCGATCTTGCCGCCCGCGGGCACGTCGAGCGCGATGTCGCGCAGGATCGGGCGGTTGCCGCCCTTCGGCGTGTACGACAGCGCGCGAATCGACAGCGCGCCGTCGAACCCGTCGACCGGCCGCACGACGGCGTCCGGCGCGGGCTCCTCGGTTTCGGTCTGCAGCACGTCCGCGACGCGGTCCATGTGCACCTGCAGCACCTTGCGGCGCACATAGAGCTGGATCGAATCGATGAACTTGTCCGCGAACAGGTTCTTGTACTGGATGAACGCATAGATCACGCCGATCGTGCTCTGGCCGTGCATCACGAGCCATGCGCCGTAGGTGACGATCACGAGCTGCTCGACGTGCACGATCCCCTTCGAGATCGAATCGAACATCAACTGCAGCCGCTCCTGCTGGCGCATCGCCTGCAGCTTCTGCGTGAACGCGTTGACCCACAGGCTGCTGCGCGCGGTCTCCGCCGACAGCAGCTTGATCGAATGGGCGGAACGGATGTTTTCGATCAGCAGCGCATCGGCCTCGGCGCCGCGCGTGAGGATCTGCGACATCGCGTCCTGGAGCTGCGGCTGGATCGCGAGCCGGCTCAGCGCGAACAGCACCATCCCGGCCAGGCTGATGCCCGCCAGCACGGGGCTGTAGTACAGCATCAGCACGAGCGTCAGCGTACAGGTGACGAGATTGAGCAGGCCGCCGACCAGCCCGTCGACGAGAAACCGCCCGACCTCCGACACCGACGACACCCGCGAGATCGAATCGCCGGTGTTGTGGAACAGGAAATAGCCGATCGGCAACCGGGCAAGGTGCCCGACCATGTTCGCGGACAACTGCTGCGACACGATATTGCGAAGGTAGCTCTTGATGTTGCCGACGAGGTTCGCGTACAGCGTGTCGAACAGGAACACGATCGCGAACAGGATCGTCAGCAGGTACAGGATGTCGACGTCGGTTTTCTTCAGCGCCTCGTCGATCGTCAGTTGCACGTACGACGGCCCGAGCAGCAGCAGGAGCTGCGCGGCGACGCCGCCCGCGATGCCGATCGCCAGGCTCTTGCGGATGCCCGTCAGCCCTTCGAGGTAGTCGCGCAGCCGGATCCGGTCGGCCTGGCCCGCGCGCGTGAAGCCGATGTCCGGATTCAGTTCGAGCGCGTAGCCGGTGATGTGCGTGAGCGCCTGCGCGAGCGGCAGCTTCGTCTCGCCGAGCGCGGGATCGACGATGTGCACGCTGCCGTAGCCGACCTTCGTCAGCACGACATAGTGGTTCATCCCCCAGTGCAGGATGCACGGCGTCTTGAGCGCGTCGAGCTCGCCCGCGTCGAACTGCAGCCCGCGGGCACGCAGGCCGAGATCGTTCGCGATCTCCATCAGGTCGAAGAACGACAGCCCGGAATCGATCCGGACCGGATAGCGGTTGCGCAGCGTGCGCAACGTCGTTTCGCGCCCGTGCCACGACGCGATCATCGCGAGGCAGGCCAGGCCGCACTCCGTCACCTCGTCCTGCAGGACCGGACGGACTTTACGCGTATTGAAGAGCATGGTCGGGCACCCGGGGCGCGACGACGCGCCGCCCGGGCCTGGCCGTGCGGGCCCGCGGCAGGTCGTGCGCGATAAGCAAGGGCGCAGCCGGCGGGTGCCGGCTGCGACGGGAGATCGGTGTTGCCGGCAGCCCGGCGGGCCGCTCAGCGCGACGAGCCGAGCGACATCCGGAACTGCTCGACGGCGCGGGTCTGGTACTGCGTCATCAGGCCCTGCAGCGTGGATCCGATCGACTGGTTGACGAGATCGACCGTATAGGCGGCCGAATTCGAGTAAAGCGACGCGCCGCCGCGAATCTGGCGGGCCTGTTCTTCCGTGATGTCTCGCATTTGTTGTGGCCTTTATATAGTCGGAATGCCTTCAGCCGCCGGCCAATCGCAAACTCAATGGCCGTTTACTTTATTACGGCAATAATCCGGCACTCCTGCCTCCTGATAATCGCCCGATCCGAAAACCATGCATTTCGGATTCGCTTTATTGCCGCTGCGGCGATCGATTCTTTTCCTTCTGTTTCGCAGCATCTCGCGCGGGGGGCGCCTCCCCGCGCACGGCGGTTACTTGCCGGTGTTATTGAACGTCTTCGGGTTCTGCAGGTAATTGCCGAGGCTCGGCAGGAACTGGCCGAGCGCGGTCACCACCGGCGCGGCGTCAACGGCGAGGCTACCCAGCGAGCTGATCGCACCGCCGCCATGCACATTCCTGACCTGTTCCGTCGTCATGACCTTCATCATTCTCTCCTCGTAAAAAATAAAGATGATGCAAAGAACCTTCATTGAAATACCAACGGCTTTTAATCCCTAGCGACTTGTTAATCTAATAATCACAGCGATTACGAGCCGAAATCAGGCTATCATGCGAGCGCATCGGAATTCAATGGAGGACACACTCTTACGGGTGCGTTTTCCGATGCGCGACGGATTGCCGGCATTCAGGTTGTTTGGATTTCAATTTCAAAACGTTTAAATCCCGCCGCCATGCGTTGCGGCACGGGCGGGAGACGGAGACGGCCATGTTTGAAACGAGGTATGAGAATCGCGGAGCATCGGCGCGGAATGCGGGTATTTCCCTATCAAGATTTTCGACTAGGTGGAATCCCCGACTTGCAACCGTGACATCGTTGGCTGTAACGATAGTAACCCTGTCGGCGAACGCGCACGCGTTCTGCCTCGACGCCGCCTACCAGTACGCCGCCGTGCACGATCCGCGCTACCTGCAGGCGCGCAACGAATACGACGCGGCACGCCAGAAATTTCCCGAGGCGCGCGCGCAGATGCTGCCGCAGGCCACCGCGCAACTCGAATGGGGGCGTTACGGCACGCACGCGAACCTGTTCGGCATCGACGTCAGCGGCTCGAACAACGCCGCCTACGGCGCCGCGCAGATCACGCAGGCGCTGTTCAACGTGCCCTACCTGTACGACATGCGGCGCGCGACCGAGTACGAGGAATCGGCCAGGCAGAAGCTCGAGGTCGCGAAGCAGGACCTGATCCTGCGGGTCGCGAACGCGTGCTTCGACCTGCTGAGCGCACGCGAGAAACTGCAGTCGGCCGACGACGAAGTCAGCGCGCTCACGCGGCTCGAAAGCGATACGCGACGCATGGCGCAGCTCGGGATGAAAACGATCGGCGATACGGCCGAGATCGAGGCGCGCCGCAGCCTCGCGCAGTCCGACGAGGCGCTCGCGCAAACCGACGTCGATGCGCGCCGCGCACGCTACGAGACGCTGCTCGGTTCGACGATCGATTTCGCGCGCTGGCCGCGGCTCGCGATGCGCGGGTCGTCGCCGCGCATTCCGTCCGGCGAATATGCGCCGCAGGACAACCCCGCCTACCAGCAGGCGTATCGCGACGTCCAGGTTGCGCGGCTCGCCGCGAAACGCGTCGGCGCCGAGCACCTGCCGACCGTCGACCTGTTCGCTTCGTATTCGCGCGGGCTCAATCCGAACCTGCGCGGGCTCACCGACCGCTCCGATTTCCACCAGAGCGCGGTCGGCGTGCAGGTGACGATCCCGATCTTTTCCGGCGGCAGCGTGTACTACCGCCAGATGGAAGCCGAGCACGTGACCGAGCAGTACCGCAACCGGCTGCGCGAGGTCGAGGAGCAACTGGGCACCGACCATCGCGAGGCGCTGTCCGCGCTCGAATCGGTCGGCACGCGCATCCGCGCGCTGCAGCAATCGCTGCAGGCCGCGCGGCTCGCCTACGACTCGTCGATGAAGGCGCACCAGGTCGGCTACAGCACGACGTACGAAACGCTGAACCTGCGGCGCGACATCTCGGGCATCCGGCAGAAGCTGTTCGACAGCTATCTCGATGCGCTGAAGCTGCAACTGAAGCTGAAAAGCGTGCTGGGGACGCTCGACGAAGCGTCGCTGGTCGCGGTGGACAACTTCCTCGAGAGCAACGCGTCGAGCGGTCGGGGCTGAGCGCGCTTCGATTCCCGCCGGCACATCATAGAAAGTTGTGCGCGCAACCTTTACGAATCGCGTCGGCCGGCATGCCGGTCGATTCGCCGATGCCCGCGAACCCGCGGCGCCCTCGTCCGCTCGCACAGCCGCGAGCGCGGCGCGCGGTGCCGCCGTCACGTGCCGGGGTATACGCGATGTTGCATCCAGAAAAAACTTTGCATAGAGTGCATCCCATCGATCCGGCGGACAAAGACGTCCCACGATCGTGCGCAGCGCGCGCCCGATAGCCCGCGCCGCGCCGGCCCCGCATCCGGCCGCCCATCCGCATTCCCGTTATCCGACAGCGTTGTCGGATGAACGGACCGGCAAAGAAGCCCTTGCCTCGCGCGTCGAGGCAAGGGCTTTTTTTTGCCTTTCGAAAACGCACGTCTTCACCCGAACCAGGAGCACACCATGCGTCATGGCGATATTTCCAGCAGCAACGACGCCGTCGGCGTCGCCGTCGTCCAGTACAAGATGCCGCGCCTGCACACGCGCGCCGAGGTGATCGCCAACGCCCGCGAAATCGCGGAGCGCGTGGTCGGCATCAAGCGCGGCCTGCCCGGCATGGATCTCATCGTGTTTCCCGAGTATTCGACGCACGGGATCATGTACGACGCGAAGGAGATGTATGACACGGCCTCGACGATCCCCGGCGAGGAAACCGACATCTTCGCGGCCGCGTGCCGCAAGGCAAACGTGTGGGGCGTGTTCTCGCTCACCGGCGAACGCCACGAGGAACACCCGAACAAGGCGCCGTACAACACGCTGGTGCTGATCGACAACAAGGGCGAGATCGTGCAGAAGTACCGCAAGATCATGCCGTGGGTGCCGGTCGAAGGCTGGTATCCGGGCGACTGCACGTACGTCGCCGAGGGGCCGAAGGGGCTCAAGATCAGCCTGATCATCTGCGACGACGGCAACTATCCGGAAATCTGGCGCGACTGCGCGATGCGCGGCGCCGAACTGGTGGTGCGCTGCCAGGGCTACATGTACCCGGCGAAGGACCAGCAGGTGCTCGTATCGAAGGCGATGGCGTTCATGAACAACTGCTACGTCGCGGTCGCGAACGCGTCCGGGTTCGACGGCGTGTACTCGTATTTCGGCCATTCGGCGATCGTCGGCTTCGACGGCCGCACGCTCGGCGAATGCGGCGAGGAGGAAAACGGCGTGCAGTATGCGGAGCTGTCGGTCAGCCTGATCCGCGACGCGCGCCGCAACATGCAGTCGCAGAACCACCTGTACAAGCTGCTGCACCGCGGCTACACGGGCAAGATCGGTTCCGGCGAATCGCCGAACGGCGTCGCGCAATGCCCGTTCGAGTTCTACGCGAACTGGGTGAACGACCCGGACGGCACGCGCCAGGCCGTCGAGCGCCTCACGCGCGCGACGCCCGGCACGCCCGAATGCCCGATCGAGGGCATTCCGTCCGAAGCGCCCGCGCACCGTTGAGCACGCGCCCCGCCCGGCCGTTCGCGCCGCCTGCGCGAACGGCGCCGTCCCACTCAGGAGCCTTCATCATGCTCGGTGTCGCTCTCTTCTTCATCGGCGCGGTACTGGTCGTCAACGGCGTCGCGCTCACCGGCCGCATCGAGCCGCGCGACGCGGCGGGCCTGAACCTGCTCGTCGGCTTGCTCGCGCTGCTGATCAACCTCGCCGGCCTCGCGCAGGCCTCCGCGCCGCCGCAGTATTTCTCGAGCGCGGGCGGCCTGCTGTTCGCGTTCACGTACCTGTATCTCGCCGCCGTCCAGTGGCGCGGGCTGCAAGGCGCGGGACTCGGCTGGTACTGCCTGTTCGTCGCGATCAGCGCACTCGTCTATGCGGGCACGTCGCACGACGTGCGCGTCGGCACCATGTGGGTGCTGTGGTCGAGCCTGTGGTTCCTGTTCTTCGTCGCGCTCGGGCTGAAGCGGCCCGTGCGCTTCCTGCCCGGCTACACGATCGCGATCGGCGTGGGCACCTGCTGGCTGCCCGGCATGCTGATGATGACGGGGAGGTGGTGATGAGCGCACGCGATACGCCGCTTGCCGTCGATCCGCTCGCCGGGCACCGCATCGCCGACGCACCGTTCTACCAGCCCGCCGGCGCCGAGGCCGACTGGTTCGAGACGGCCTGCCGCCAGCACCTGCCGGTCCTGCTGAAAGGGCCGACCGGCTGCGGCAAGACCCGCTTCGTCGAATACATGGCGTGGCGCATGGGCCTGCCGCTGATCCAGGTCGCCTGCAACGACGACACGTCCGCGGCCGACCTGACGGGCCGGCACCTGCTCGACGCCGACGGCACCTACTGGGCCGACGGGCCGCTCACGCTCGCGGCGCGGCATGGCGCGATCTGCTATCTCGACGAGATCGTCGAGGCGCGCCCCGATGCGACGGTCGTGATCCACCCGCTGACCGACTCGCGGCGCGTGCTGCCGCTCGACCGGCTAGGCGAGGTCGTGCATGCGCATCCGGATTTCCATCTGGTGATCTCGTACAACCCCAGCTATCACGGCGAACACCGGCGGCTGAAGCCGTCGACGCGACAGCGCTTCGTCGCGATCGACTTCGGCTACCCGGAGGCCGCGCACGAGGCCGACGTCATCGTGCGCGAGAGCGGCGCCGACCGGGCCACCGCGCACCGGCTCGTCGATCTCGCGCAGCGCACGCGCACGCTCGCGCTCACCGGCAACGGGCTCGACGAAGGCGCATCGACGCGGCTGCTCGTCCACGCGGCCCGGCTGATCGTCGCGGGGCTCGCGCCGCTCGATGCGTGCCGGATCGCGATCAGCGACGCGGCGACCGACGATGCCGACACGCGCGCCGCGCTGCAGACGATGGCCGTTGCGCACTTCGCGACATGAGCGCGCTGCGGCTGGCCCGCTTCCTGCACGGGATGACCGCGCGCGAGACCGACGTGCGGCTCGACGATGCGGCGCCGCGCGCGACGCTCGGCCACGCCGCGCTGCGCGTGCCGCGCGCGCTGCCGCCCGACGTCCGCGTCGCGGCGGCCGCGCACGCGCTCGCGCACTGGCTGCATTCACCGCCGGGCGAACCGGTCGACACGCTGACGCCGATCGGGATCGCGGTGGCCGGCCTGATCGAGGACGCGCGGGTCGAAGCGCTGCTCGCGCGCACCTGGCCGGGGCTCGCGACCTGCTGGGCGCCCGCGTTCGCGGGCATCGAGCGCGAAGGGCTCACGTTCGGCCGCCTGTGCGCACGGCTCGCGAAGACGCTGTTCGATCCGTCGTATCGCGACGGCAACCCGTGGGTCGACAAGGGCGCGCAGCTGTTCGCCGAGCGCCGCGACTCGCTCGACGACTATCGCGCGTTCCGCGCGATCGCGTCGCGGCTCGCGAACGATCTCGGCCAGATGCGCGTACGCTTCGAACCCGACGACGGCGCATGGCTGCCGTATCGCGACGACAATGCATGGCTGTGGGCGCAGCCGGCCGCGGCAGCGGCCGAACAGGCAGGCGACGCGGGCGTCGAGATGTCGGCTTCGACCGGCGGCCGCGGCGACGATCCCGACGACGAACCGCCGCCCGCGCCCGATGCGCCGCGCTATCCCGAGTGGAATTGCCACACGCAGCGCGAACGCCGCGACTGGACGACGATCGTCGAACGCGCGCCCGCCGCGTCGACGCCGCCGCCGTCGCTTGCCGCGCTGATCGACGCCGACCGGCGCGCCGCGAAGCGGATGCCGGCCGCGCGCGCATCGGAGTTGCAGCGGCGCGTCGGCCGCCAGCTCGACGGCCATGCGCTCGACGTCGATGCGGCGATCGCCGCACGCATCGCGCGCCGCGCCGGGCACGCGCCCGATCCGCGCGTGTTCCGGCGCCGCGTGCCGCACGCCGCGCGCGGGCCCGTGCTGATGCTGCTCGACCTGTCCGCATCGACGGCCGCGCAAGTCGCCGCGCTCGAGAAACGCGCGGCGTTCGTGCTCGGCGACCTGTTCGACCGGCAGCGCCGGCGCTGGGCCGTGCACGGCTACACGTCGGACAGCCGACATCGCGTGTACTACGCGCGCTTCAAGGATTTCGGCGAGACCTTCGACGCCGGCCGCCGCGCGGCGCTGCTCGCGGCCGACACCGGGATGAGCACGCGCACGGGCGCGGCGCTGCGGCATGCGCTCGCGTTGCTGCGCCGCGAAGCCGCGGGCGCGCGCGCCGCCGTGCTGATGATCGGCGATGGCGAAGCCGCCGACATCGACGTATTCGATCCGCGCTACCTCGTCGAGGACGCGCGCCGCGCGGCACACCAGGGCCGGCAGCGCGGCGTTACGATCGCGGGGCTGTCGTTCGGCGCGCCGCCCGGGTTGTCTACAATACTCGGCGTCGGACCGGGCTGCGTCCACGCGGCGAGCGACGACGCACTGCCCGCCGTCGTCGCGTACGCGGCCGGGCGCCTGACCGCATGACGGCCCCACCCGGAAGAGACAGGAAAGACCGAATGAACAGTGTGAAGGTTGGCGTATTGTTCTCGCAGAGCGGATGCACGTCGCGCCTCGGCCAGAGCCAGTTGCGCGGCACGCTGCAGGCCATCGCCGAGATCAACGAAGCGGGCGGCGCGAACGGCTGCGAGATCGTGCCGGTCGTGCGCGACGCCTGTTCGGACCCGGCCGTCTACGCGGAGCTCGCCGAAGAACTGATCGCCACCGAGCGCGTGAACGTGCTGTTCGGCGCGTACATGTCGAGCAGCCGCAAGGCGCTGATTCCGATCGTCGAGAAGTGGGACAAGCTGCTGTTCTACCCGACGCTCTACGAAGGCTTCGAGTTCTCGCCGAACGTGATCTACACCGGCGCGGCGCCGAACCAGAACAGCGTGCAGCTCGCCGCGTTCATGACCGCGCAGTTCGGCGCGCGCGTGTACCTGGTCGGCTCCGACTACATCTACCCGTACGAGTCGAACCGCATCATGATCGACCTCGTCACGCAGCATCCGGAAGGCCAGATCCTCGGCGAGGTGTACATGCCGCTCGTCGCGTCCGAGCAGGATTTCGCGGCGGTGATCGAGGACATCCGCGCGAAGGCGCCCGACTTCGTGTTCAGCACGCTCGTCGGCGACAGCACGGCCGCGTTCTACCGCGCGTACGCGCAAGCCGGACTCGACGCGCGCAGGATGCCGATCGCGAGCCTGACGACCTCCGAGATCGAGCTCGGCCAGATGGGCGCGGCCGCGGCCGGCCACTACACGTCGTCGCCCTATTTCCAGACCATCGACTCGGACGTGAACCGGCGCTGCATCGCGCAGCTCAAGGCACGCTTCGGCGACGACGCGAGCGCCTCCGCGCCGTGGGAAGCCGCGTATTTCCAGGTGCACCTGTTCGCCAACGCGCTCGCGCGGGCAGGCAGCGACCGGCGCGAGCGCCTGGTCGAACATCTCGTGGACGCCGAATTCGACGCGCCGCAGGGGCGCGTGAAGATCGACCGGCTCACGCAGCACACGTGCCTCTACCCGCGCATCGGCTGCGCGACCGCCGACGGCAATTTCACGATCGTGCGCGAGGCGACGCGGCGCGTCCATCCCGACCCGTACCTCGTCACGCATTCGCTCGGCGACCGCGTGCACGCGCCCGACGAACAGAAGGCGTAACCGACGATGCGCGCCCGCACCCCGATCCGCTCGACGCCTCGCCTGCTCGCCGAACTGCGCTCGCTCCGCGTGATGGTGTATTACCCGGACGACGACAACGGCCTGCTGATCGTCGAGCAGCTCTCGCGCATCGGCTGCCCGAGCGAGCAGCGCTGGCCGCCGCCCGCCGCGCTGCCGGAAAGCGTCGACCTCGTGATTCTCGCGGTTCGGCCCGACCTGCTGCACCTGTCGATCCCGTGGCTCGAGGACGACGCACGGCCGCCGCTGATCGCCGTCACGACCTACGAAAGCCCGACGATCCTCGAACTGATGCTGCGCATCGATGCGCAGAGCGCGGTCACGACCCCGGTGCGTTCGTTCGGCCTGTTGAGCGCGATGGCGCTCGCGTGCCACCAGCGCCACCGGCACGACGAATACCGGCGCCGCATCGCGCAGCTCGAACAGCGCGTGATGTCCGCGCGCACGCTGCAGGAAGCCAAGGCGCTGCTGATGCAGCACAACGCGATCACCGAGGACGAGGCCTACCAGCAGATCCGCTCGCAGGCGATGGAGCGGCGCATCTCGATCAACCAGCTCGCCGAGCAGATCGTGCACGCGCATGCGCTGCTGAAGCGCTGACGCCGGCGCGTGCGCGCCCCGTCAGCCCGGCGGCGGCAGCACGACGGTATCTTCCGGCCCGAGCACGCGCCCGTCCTGCGCACGCAGTTCGAGCGTCCTGACCGGCAGCCCGGCTTTCCGGTCGACCAGCAGCACGTGCGCCTCGTCCGGCTCGAAGAAGAACGCCTCCCCCCACTGCCGCAGCGCGACGAGCAACGGAAACAGGCCGCGCCCCTTCGCGGTCAGCACGTATTCGCGATGCGCGCCGCCGTCGGCAGCCGGCACGATGTCCATGATCCCGTGCGCGACCAGATTGCGCAGCCGCGCGGCCAGGATGTTCTTCGCGAGCCCGAGGCTCTTCTGGAATTCGCCGAACCGGCGCAGCCCGTCGAACGCGTCGCGGACGATCAGCAGCGACCACCAGTCGCCGATCGCGTCCAGCGGGCGGGCAACGCCGCAGGGGGAATCCTCGTGCGTGGTGCGTCTGTTCATCGATACGTGCGGCGATGCCGTTCCGGCTGACATGAATGGTTGCAATATAAAACCTCGATCGCAAAAGATCAATCATGCGAACCCGGTGGTTCGCTGGCGACGAACGAATCGCCGAAGCATGCGCGAGAGCGCGGATCGGCACACTGTCACGTGGATTCAGGCAGCACCCCCTTCTTCCCTGGTAGGCCATTGCGCCCCCCGCGGCAATGCCACCCCGCGCACGACCGGATCACTATTTGGTTGCAATTTGAAACCTCATGACTTACGCTGCCGCATGGTTTCATATTGAAACCAAAATGTCCGACTACCCGAAGGAGCGTTCGATGATCCGGTCCGATGCCACGTTCGACGGCACCTTTCCATTCACCCCGCATTTCGATGACGCAGCCGGCTTCCGGATGCACTACGTGGACGAAGGCCCGCGCGACGGCGAAACCGTCCTGTGCCTGCACGGCGAACCCACCTGGGGGTATCTGTTCCGTCATCTGGTGGCGGCGCTGAGTCCGACGTATCGCGTCGTCGTGCCCGATCACATGGGATTCGGCAAAAGCGCGACGCCGCAGGACCGCAGCTACCTGCTGCAGGACCATATCGACAACCTGGAGCGTTTCGTCCTCGCCCTCGGCCTCGATCGCATCACGCTCGTGATGCACGACTTCGGCGGCCCGGTCGGCATGGGGCTCGCCGCGCGGCATCCGGATCGCATCCGGCGCATCGTGGCGGCGAACGGACCGACGCCGTTCGGCCAGCCGGACCTTGGCGAGCGCCTGGCCGCGAACGGTCGCGACGCGCCGTGGTTCCAGTGGATCGCACGCGCGGCGGCGGACGATACGCTCGAAACCGTGCTCGGGCAGCTCGGCTTCAACATCCTCAGCACGCTGAAACTCAACGGCTTCGAGAATCACGCGATCATCGACGAGACGTGGATCGCGGCATACGGCGCGCCGTTCGCGCAACCGGCCGACTGTCTCGGCGCGATCGGATGGGCGCGCGGGTTTGCCGCCGGCGCGCACCGGTTCGAGGAACCCGATGCGGCGGCGCAACGCGCGATCCGCGCAAAACCCGCGCTCGCGATCTGGGGAGACGCCGACCGAACGCTCGGCGCCGAACACTTCCTGCCGCTCTTCACGGCGCTGTTTCCGGCCGCGCCGGTCGAGCGGCTCGCGGGCGTCGGACATTACTGCTTCGAGGATGCGCCCGACGCGGTTGCGGCGCGCATCGCGGCGTTCCTACGGACCACCGGCTGAACGGTTTCCGCCGCCGGCATCCCGGCGCCGGCGGCGGAACACGGCATGCGCGGCCGCTTTCGCGCACGCGCATGCGCCGCTTCACGTCAGCGAATGATCCGCGTCACGCCGCGCCCGCGCGGGTCGGCCATCGCTTCCGGCGTCTTGCCGTCGATCTTGATCACCTGGATGTCGCCGCTGAAATCCTGCCCCTTCAGCGTGTAGCCGCGCGCCTCGATCTGCTTCGCGAGTTCGCCCTCGATCGGGTGGTACGGCTCCCAGAAGATCGTGTTCGGCGGCAGCAGCTGGTGGTGGAAGCGCATCGCGCCGACGGCCTCCTTCAACGGCATCCTGAAGTCGTAGATGTTGTTGATCACCTGGAAGATCGACGTGAAGATCCGCGAGCCGCCCGGCGTGCCGATCACGAGCGACACCTTGCCGTCCTTCGTCATGATCGTCGGCGACATCGACGACAGCGGGCGCTTCTTCGGTTCGATCGCGTTCGCGTCGCTGCCGACCACACCGAACATGTTCGCCACCCCCGGCTTCGCGGAGAAGTCGTCCATCTCGTCGTTCAGCACGATGCCGGTGCCGTCGGCGATCACGCCCGAGCCGAAATAGCCGTTGATCGTGTACGTGTTCGACACCGCGTTGCCCCACTTGTCGACCACCGAGAAGTGCGTCGTTTCGGCCTTCTCCGGCATCGTCGTGCCGAGGCCCGGCTGCACGCTCTTGGTGTCCGACGGCTCCTTCGGATTGACCTCGGCCGCGCGCTTCGCGATGTAGGCGTCGTCGGTCAGCTGCGCGATCGGCACCTTGTAGAAATCGGGATCGCCGAGATACTGCGCGCGATCGGCGAACACGCGCTTCTCGATTTCCGCGACGAGGTGGATGTATTGCGGCGAATTGAGCTTCACGCCCTCGAAGTCCTGCTTGAGGTCGGCCTTCATCTTCAGCAGCTGCACGAGGCCGATGCCGCCCGAGCTCGGGGGCGGCGCGGTGATCACGTCATAGCCGTTCCACCTGGCCTGCACCGGCTCGCGCCACACCGCGCGGTATTGCGCGAGATCCTCGGTGGTGATCAGCCCGTTGCCGTCGCCGGTCTTCATCGACGCGGCGATCAGCTCGGCCGTCTTGCCCTTGTAGAAACCTTCCGCGCCGTCGTTCGAGATGCGCGTCAACACGTCGGCGAGGTCGGGCTGCTTGAAGTTCACGCCGGCCTTCAGCCCGGAGAAGTACTTGTCGAAGTTGGTCTTGCCGCCGAACTCCTTCGACGCGTCGACGCCGCGCTGCGCGAGCTGCTCGTCGACGACGAAGCCGTCGCGCGCATAGTGGATCGCCGGCGCCAGCACCTGCTTCCACTTCAGCTTGCCGAAGCGCTTCTGCGCTTCCCACATGCCCGCGACCGTCCCCGGCACGCCGACCGCGCGCGGGCCGTACAGGCTCATGCCCTTGACGACGTTGCCGTCCTTGTCGAGATACATGTCCTTCGTCGCGGCGAGCGGCGCGCGCTCGCGATAGTCGATGAAGTACGGCTTGCCGTCCTTGTAGATCGTCATGAAGCCGCCGCCGCCGATGTTGCCGGCTTCCGGGTACGTGACGGCAAGCGTGAAGGCGATCGCGACCGCAGCGTCGATCGCGTTGCCGCCCTCCTTGAAGATCCGCTCCGCGGCATCCGCGCTGTACTTGTCGGCCACCGCGACCGCGGAGCTGGTCAGGACGGCCGGCTGCGGCCCCTTCGCATAGACGGGCGCGTTCGGCAGGAAACCGACGCCGGCCACCGTCGCGAGCACGACAGCGGATGATTTGAAGCGATTCAGCGTAGTCATTGCATGTCCCCCATGTGGATCTCCTTCAGGCAGGAAAGGCGCCTGGTCCGTTCGGGGCCGCCGGTACATCGGCGGCCCCGTGCCGGCTACGTAGTATAGGGGGACAAAAAGGGTCGAACACGCCGCCGCGATGAAAGCGCATCGGTCACGTTGCGCGCGGTCATGCTGCGGCGCCGAATACGCGCTCGCGCGCCGCCGGAATGACACGCGAGATCGGCCCTCACGTCATGCTCAAAAACCGAAAGTTGCGAACTGCGAAGCATGCCGCATCGCATGCGAAAAAAAATCTGCAAACGGACCGCCCGCTGCGCGGATCGATCTGAGAAGATAGCGCCCCTTTTCGCGCCGCTTCACGTTTTCTCGTCTCCGTTGCTATGGCATCACACAATGCGCATCGTGCGACCGGCTTCGCGGCCGGCGTCGCCGCCGCCGTCCTCGTCGCGCAGACCGGCGCCACCGGCCCGTGGCATGCAGGCATGTTCGCCGCGTTCGCGGCGGGCGTCGCGGGCGGCACCGCGCCCGACTGGCTCGAGGTCGCATGGTGGAGCCGCAAGCGCCGCCTGTGGATCACGCACCGCACCCTTACGCACTGGGGCATCGGCTGGCTCGCGCTGCTCGCGCTCGGCTGGCACGGGCTCATTCATCGATCGCATCCGCTCTGGGCCGCGCCGCTGTTCGGCTTCGCCTGCGGCGGCGTGATGCACCTGCTCGCCGACTGGCCCAACCCGCTCGGCGTGCCGTGGATCTGGCGGCGTCACTCGCTCAACCTGTGGAAGAGCGGGCGTTGCGACCTGCTCGTCGTGGCCGCCGCATGGGGCGGCACGCTGTGGCTTGCGCAGTTGCTGTGCTCGCGCGCGCCGCGGCTCGAACACTGGCTCGGCTGGCTGCATCGCGTTTAGTTGCAATTCGGCGCATTTCGGCGTGCGCCCGGCACGCCGTCACACACGCAACTTTCCGTCTGTTGAAAGTACGCGGCCGGCCCCCATCTCGATGCGGAGGGTCGCCGCACTTGCCCGGCACGCACGCGCGGCGTCTGGCACACTGGCGATTCGATTCGCGCGCGCTGCGTTCGCGCCTTCGCCCCCCATTTCAACGCTTCGATGGACGTTACCGCTACCCGCCCTGCCGCCCGTGCGCTCGACGTGTTCCACCCGGCCGTCGCCGCGTGGTTCCGGCGCACGTTCGCCGCGCCGACCGGCGCGCAGGCGCTCGCGTGGCCGCACATCAAGGCCGGCCGCTCCACGCTCGTCGCCGCGCCGACCGGCTCCGGCAAGACGCTCACCGCGTTCCTGTGCGCGCTCGACGATCTGGTGCGCGATGCGCTGTCGCACGACGGCGCGCTGCCCGATGCGACGCTCGTCGTCTACGTGTCGCCGCTGAAGGCGCTGTCGAACGACATCCACGTGAACCTCGACGCGCCGCTCGCCGGCATCGCCGAATCGCTCGCGCAGCTCGGCCTGCCGGTGCCCGCGATCCGTACCGCCGTACGCACCGGCGACACCACGCAGGCGGAGCGCGCCGCACTGCGCAAGCGCGCGCCGCACATCCTCGTCACGACGCCCGAATCGCTGTACGTGCTGCTGTCGTCCACCTCCGGGCGGCAGATGCTGTCGAGCGTGCGCTCGGTGATCGTCGACGAAATCCATGCGCTCGCGTCGTCCAAGCGCGGCAGCCATCTCGCGCTGTCGCTCGAACGTCTCGACGCGCTCGCCGGCCGCGCGCTGCCGCGCATCGGGCTGTCGGCAACGCAGAAGCCGATCGATGCGGTTGCGCGGTTCCTGGTCGGCGGGCCAGCCGATGCGCCGCGCGACTGCACGATCGTCGACACCGGCCACGTGCGGGAACGCGATCTCGCGCTCGAACTGCCGAACGTGCCGCTCGAGCCCGTGATGGCGACCGACGTGTGGGAGCAGGTGTACGACCGCATCGCCGGGCTCGCGACCGCGCATCGCACGACGCTGGTGTTCGTCAACACGCGGCGCACCGCCGAGCGCATGGCGCGCCATCTCGCCGACCGGCTCGGCAAGGATGCGATCGCCGCGCATCACGGCAGTCTCGCGAAGGAGCATCGCTTCGATGCCGAGCAGCGCCTGAAGCGCGGCGAACTCAAGCTGCTGGTCGCCACCGCGTCGCTCGAACTCGGCATCGACATCGGCGACGTCGACCTCGTCTGCCAGGTCGGCTCGCCGCGCGGGATCGCGCCGTTCCTGCAGCGCGTCGGCCGTTCGGGGCACCATGTCGGCGGCGTGCCGAAGGGCCGGCTGTTCCCGCTGTCGCGCGACGAGCTCGTCGAATGCGCGGCGCTGCTCGATTGCGTGCGGCGCGGCGAACTCGACGCGTTGCGGATTCCCGAGGCGCCGCTCGACGTGCTCGCGCAGCAGATCGTCGCCGAAGTCGCCTGCGCCGAATGGCGGGAAGACGCGCTATACGCCAGCTTCACGCGTGCGGCGCCGTATGCGCGGCTCACGCGCGAACGCTTCGACGAAGTGATGAAGATGCTCGCCGAAGGCTTCACGAGCCGCCGCGGCGTGCGCGGCGCATACCTGCATCGCGACGTGGTAGGCGGCATCGTGCGCGGGCGCCGCAACGCGATGATGACCGCGACGACCTCGGGCGGCACGATCCCCGACATGGCCGACTACGCGGTGCTGCTCGAACCGCAGGGCATCCAGGTCGGCACCGTCAACGAGGATTTCGCGATCGAGAGCCTGGCCGGCGACGTGTTCCAGCTGGGCAACCAGTCGTACCGGATCATCCGCGTGGAGACGGGCCGCGTGCGCGTCGAGGACGCGCAGGGCCAGTCGCCGAACATTCCGTTCTGGATCGGCGAGGCGCCGGGGCGCAGCGACGAGCTGTCGGCGGCGGTCGGCCGGCTGCGCGCACGGCTCGACGGGCTGTTCGCCGAAGGCGACCGGCAGGCACAGGGCAAGAACCGTGAACGCATCGGCGACGGGGCCGGCGGGAAGTCCATGCCCCGGGCCGACGCCAAAGCGGGCGCGAATGCGGCATCGAAGTCCGGGATCAAGCCCGAGACCGATACAGATGCCTCGCTCGACGTGCAGCACGAGACCGTTGTCACCGCCACCGCCAAGAGTCGCCTCGCGCCGGCGTTGCGCTGGCTCGTCGACGATCTCCGCGTGTCGCCCGACGCCGCGCGCCAGATCGCCGACTACCTCGCCCGCACCCGCGCCGCGCTCGGCGCGCTGCCGACGCAGGATACGCTCGTGATGGAACGCTTCTTCGACGAATCGGGCGGCACCCAGCTGGTGATCCATTCGCCGTTCGGCAGCCGCATCAATCGCGCGTGGGGGCTCGCGCTGCGCAAGCGCTTCTGCCGCAGTTTCAACTTCGAGCTGCAGGCGGCCGCGACCGACGACGCGATCATCCTGTCGCTGTCGCTCGCGCACAGCTTCGCGCTCGACGAAGTATGGCGCTACCTGCGCTCCGCCAGCGCCGAGCACGTGCTGGTCCAGGCGCTGCTCGACGCGCCGATGTTCGGCGTGCGCTGGCGCTGGAACGCGACGACCGCGCTCGCGCTGCCGCGCTTCACCGGCGGCAGGCGCACCGCGCCGCAATTGCAGCGGATGAAGAGCGAGGATCTGCTCGCGACCGTGTTCCCCGATCAGGTCGCATGCCTCGAGAACATCGTCGGCGAGCGCGAGATCCCGCATCACCCGCTCGTCGACCAGACGCTCGACGATTGCCTGCACGACGCGATGGACACCGACGGCTGGCTCGCGCTGCTGCGCCGGATCGAAAGCGGCGCGATCGAGCTGGTCGCGCGCGACCTGCCCGCGCCGTCGCCGCTCGCGGCCGAAATCCTGAACGCGAAACCCTACGCGTTCCTCGACGATGCGCCGCTCGAGGAGCGCCGCACGCAGGCCGTGCAGTCGCGCCGCTGGAGCGACCCCGAATCGGGCGACGATCTCGGCGCACTCGACGCCGACGCGATCGACGCGGTGCGCGACGAAGCATGGCCGCTCGTGCGCGACGCCGACGAAATGCACGATGCACTGCTCACGCTCGCGTGCATCGCCGACAGCGAAGCGCGGGCGCACGAAGGCTGGCCCGACCGGCTCGCGGAACTTGCCGAGCGCCGGCGCGCGACGAAGCTCGTCACGCCGGGCGGCGCGGCGCTGTGGGTGCCGGTCGAACGGCTCGTGTGCGTGCGCGCGCTGCATCCCGACGCACGCATGGCACCGGCGCTCAAGGTGCCGGCCGCCTGCGCGCAGCCGTGGGAAGCGGACGCCGCGTGCATCGACGTGATCCGCGCCCGGCTCACCGGCTTCGGGCCGCTTGCGCTCGACGCGATCGCGAAACCGCTCGGGCTGACGCCCGCGTCGGTCGCGACGGCGCTCGCGGCGCTGCAGCGCGAAGGCTACGTGATGTGCGGACGCTTCACGCCGGACGCGACGACGGACCAATGGTGCGAGCGCCACCTGCTCGCCCGCATTCATCGCTACACGGTGAAACGGCTGCGGCGCGAGATCGAGCCGGTCGAGCGCGCCGATTTCATGCGCTTCCTGTTTCACTGGCAGCACCTGACACCCGATACGCGCGGCTCGGACCGTGACGCGCTCGCGGCCGTGGTCGAACAACTCGAAGGCTACGAGGCCGCGGCGAGCGCCTGGGAAGACGCATTGCTGCCCGCGCGGCTCACCGACTACACGGCGGGCGGCCTCGACGAGCTGTGCCGCTCGGGCAAGCTCGTCTGGACGCGCATCGGCGCGCCGGCGCGCGCGGCCGGCACGCCCGTGAAGACGACGCCGATCGTGCTGCTGCCGCGCCGCCACCTCGATGCGTGGCAGGCGCTGCGCGACCCCGATGCGCAGCCGGCGCTGTCCGCGCGGGCCGCGCAGGTGCGCGACGCGCTTGCCGCGCACGGTGCGATGTTCTTCGATGCGCTGCTCGACGACCTGCACATGCTGCCCGTCGAACTCGAACAGGCGCTCGGCGAACTCGTGTCGGCCGGCCTCGTCAACGCGGACAGCTACGCGGGCCTGCGCGCGCTGCTGAAGCCCGCCGTCAAGCGCAGCGCGACCTATGCGCCACGCACGCGGCGCGGCGGCGCGCTGATCGGCGGGATGGACGACGCGGGCCGCTGGGCGCTCGTGCAACGTCGCGCGCCGCCGGACGACAGGCCGGCGCCGAAACGCGGCCCGGCACCAACCGACCCCGACGCGCTCGACCACATCGCGTGGACGCTGCTGCGCCGCTATGGCGTCGTGTTCTGGCGGCTGCTCGAGCGCGAAGCCGACTGGCTGCCGAGCTGGCGCGAACTCGTCCGCGTGCTGCAGCGCCTCGAGGCGCGCGGCGAAATTCGCGGCGGACGCTTCGTCGCCGGGCTCGCGGGCGAACAGTTCGCGCTGCCCGAAGCGATCCCGATCCTGCGCGAGCTGCGGCGGCAACCGGGTGACGGGCAGTACGTGTGCGTGACGGGCGCGGACCCGCTGAATCTCGCCGGCACGCTGCTGCCCGGCGACAAGGTACCGGCGCTGGCCGGCAACCGCGTGCTGTTCCGCGACGGCGTGCCCGTCGCGTCGCTGGTATCGGGCACGTTCCACTACACGCCCGAACTGTCGCCCGCCGCACGCGAGGATGCACGCCTGCGGCTCGCCCGTCACCGCTGACACCGGCCGACACGCACGCGGCAGGGACGGGCGATCGCCGGGCCGTGCGGCCGCGAGCGCTTCGGTACCCTTGAGCGATCGGATTGGCCGCATGAGCACATCGCGCAGCCGGGCTGCTCGCGGGCGGCGCGCGCCGCGCCATCTGCAAGTGACCGGGCTGTGCCGACGCCCCGGCAGGTGCAAGCGGGCTGCCGTCCGCCCGCTTGCGGCGCCGAACCGGCGGATGGCCGGCCGAACCGCTGGCCGGATAACCGGCCCGAGCGCGGCGCGCATCATGTGAAGCGATGCGCCGAACCGGCCGCCCGCCGGTTCGGCATGCCGGTCAGGCGGGCACCAGCTCGAAGCTGAGCCGCTTGCCGAGCGCGGCGGCCGCGCTCGCGAGCGTCGCGAGCGTGAGGCTCGTGTCGGTTTCGTCGAGCAGGCGGTTGAGCGCGGCGCGGCTGGTTTTCATGCGCGCGGCCATCGCGGTCTTCGTGATGTGCTGCGCCTTCATTTCCTGCCCGATCTGCCACGCGATCACGCGCTTGATCGCGGTGGCGGTGGCGGCTTCGAGGTTGCCGTCCTCCTCGAGGAAGGCATCGAAATCGCTGCCGATATGCGGGTTGTGGGTGGTCGTCATGTCGTGCTCCAAGTGCATGGCGTTGCCGGCGGCCCGACCGTCGAAGACGGCGCGTTCCGGCGCAACCGGGAATGTCAGATGGCGTGCGTCAGCGCTTTCAGGCGCGCGACGGCGACCTCGAGATCGTCCGGCGGCGTGGCCCGCGACTGCTTGATGAAGGCATGCAGCAGGACCATCGTGTCGCCGACGACCGTAAACAGCACACGGGCGCACCGCCCCGGCAACATCACGCGGATCTCCCACAGATCCCTCGCCATCTTCCGGACCAGCGGCATGCCGAGCGGCCAGCCGAGTTGAACGGTCTTGATCTCTTCGCCGATCGCCCGGCGCTCCACTGGCCCGAGCGCCCGGAGCCATTCGCGCACCGGCTCGTTGCCCCGGGCCGTCAGGAAGAACCGCACGCCGAGCGTGGCCTGGATCTGCTGTCTCGCCATCGTCTTGTCACCAATCGTACCAAAAACGGTACAATATGCCAAGCACCACGAGGCGCGCTACCTGGCCGGATGGCCGATCCGGCCGCGCGGCAGGCGCGCGGGCCGACGCCCGGCCCGATGGATCACCGATCGCGGCGAGCCGGCTTGCGTGCCGCGCGCGGCGGCCGCGGCGCGCGGGTGTCGCCGAACCGCGACCGCGCGATGTCGCGCACGGCATCGATCAGCGTGCGGGCGACCGGCGACGGCTGTGCATCGGTGCGCAGCACGAGCCCGACCGGCTCGTCGGTACCGGCAGACGGCAGCGGCAGGCGGGCCAGTGCGCCGGCCGACAGGTCGTATTCGGCCGCATAGAGCGGCACGAACCAGACCGCGTCGTTCTCGAGCGCCAGTGCGCGCGCGACCGATACCGACAGCACCTCGATGAACGCATCCAGCGGCGGCGCGCCGCAGGCGAGGAGCAGTTGCTCGGCCGACTGGCGGATCAGCGTGCCGAACGGCGGCAGCACGACCGGATAACGCGCCAGCTCGGCTGCCGGCGCCCCGCTCGCCAGCAGCGGATGCCCGGCGCGCACGACCGCGACGAGCGGCTCGTTGTACAACTGCTCGAACGCGAGCCCGATCATCCGCTCCGGCTCCGACAGCCGCCCGATCGCGCATTCGATCGCGCCGGACTTCAGGCGCTCGAGCAGATCGGCGTTCGCGGCCGTTGCGATCCGTACGACGACGCGCGGCCAGCGCGCGGCCAGCGCCTTCATCAGGGCCGGCGCGAGCGACGCCGCGACGGTCGGCAGCATGCCGATTTCCAGCGTCGCCGCGGCCGCCCCGCCCTCGCGCGCCAGCAGCCCGACGCCCTGTCGCAGCGCCAGCACGCACGCATTCGCGTGCGGCAGGAACAGCTGCGCTTCGCGGGTCGGCTGCGCGCCCTGCCGGCCGCGCTCGAACAGTTTCACGCCGAGGATCGCCTCGAGCTCGGCGATCGTCTTCGAGACGGCGGGCTGCGTGATCGACAGGCTCTCGGCCGCCTTCTGCACGCCGCCCGACTGCGCGACCGCGAGAAAACACTGCAGGTGCCGGAACTTGACGCGGCCGTCGGCGATACGGTTATTCATAACGGGCAGTTATGCGATGAACGAAGAAATACCATTTTGCATAACTTTCCGGAGCACCCCAAGCCCCCGGTACGGCATACGTCATGCGTCGCGCCGCAGCGCCTGGAAGCCGGCCGGCTCCCACATCCGTTTCGCGATCAGCAGGCTGGTCCCGTGCTTCTGCGCGAGCGGCGCGGACGACGATTCCGCATGCAGCGCCGCCGCCTTGCTGCGCAGCCGCCGCAACTCCAGTTCGAGCTCGGCCGACGCGGCCTCCGTCAGCATCCCCTGCGAGAACGTCATCGTCTCGCCCTCGCCGTCGAAACGGCTGTCGAGGAAATCGCCGAGCGCGTGCGCATGGAAATAACGGCGGATCGGCCCGCCGGGCAGCCAGTCGAAATCGCGCGCGACGCGCACGCGAATCCGGTCGCCCGGCAGCAGCGCAACGACGTTCATCCGGTCGAGCATCAGCAGGTATTTCAGGCACTCGGCCTGCGTCACCCGGTAGGCCGACACGATGTCCTGCACGGTCCAGTAGTTGATCGCGCAGACGGCGACCAGCAGCAGCTTCTCGTCCGACACGAGCAGCGCCTCCTGCTGATCGGTCAGCACACGCAGCCTCGGCGCCGACGCCGAGGCCTCCTGCACGAGCTCGGCCAGCGTATAGCCGAGCAGCTGCGCGATCTCCGCGACGCGTTCCAGCGTAAAGCGCCCGCTGGCGAACAGCCGCTTCACGCTGGTCTCGGAGACGTCCAGCGAACGTGCGACATCGCGGTAGGTCATTCCCTGCGCCTTCAACTGGCGCTTCAATGTTTCGATGAGTTGGGCGGTTTCGGTCATTCCGGTATCGAAAAATGATGCTCAAGGTCAGATATTAGGCTACCTGCGCATGCAGATGAACACTTTCGGGTACTTGTCTGCATAATTCGTTCCGTCCTGTCACCCAACGACGGAGCCGAAATGACCACCCGGACCGAAACCGCAGCTTACGAACCGCAGCACACCGCACCGCGCGATGCACGCGACACGGGTCGCACGATGTCGCTCGCCACGGTCCGCACGCTGGCCGCCAGCGCACACGTCGGCGATCTCGTGTTCATCCGGGTGCCGGCGCGTGCGCCGCGCGACACCGCAGGCACGGCAGGCGCCTGGGCCAATCGCTTCGGCATCGTCGTCGATACGTCGGGCGACGAGCCCATGATCGCCGAATCCGCGTGGGCCTGGACGACGCTCACGCCGCTGTCGCGCTTCGTCGCCCGCACCGTGGGCGGCCGTATCGCCCTGGCGCGCCGCGTCGCGGCACCGGGCGCCGACGCGCAGCGCCAGGTGCATGAGGCCGCCGAACGGCAGATCGACTCGCTGCTCGGCCACCGCTTCAGCCCGCAGGCGCGACGCGGGTTCTGCGCGCGGTACGTGAGCGACGTGCTCGGCGCCGACCGGGCCGCGACACCGGCCGCACTGCTGCGCGGCGGCACGCTGTCGCTCGAATTCGACGGGATCGTGCTGGATCCCGACCGCCAGTCATGACGGGCACGCTCGGGGAGACCGGATAACAATAAGAACGACAATACAAAAAGCAGCGACGGGCTGGCTGGAGGGCCGTGCACGGGGTCGTCACCGACGACGCGAAGCCCGATCGCTTTCTCCGCCGGACAGGCATCCTGTCCGGCGGTATTTTCATTGGCGTCTCAAACATAACAAACCGTTATGCGATTCACGAAAAAAGGTCATTTTGCATAACTTTCCGGATTGGCTAAAGTCCTGCCATCCACTTCGCGAAATACCTATCAGGAGACGCCCGATGGATTCCCCCACGATCCTCACGCCGCGCGACTGGCCGTCGCATCCGGCCTATGTGCACCCCGAGTACCGTTCGTCCGTGAAGCGCGGCCCGACCCGCCCGCTGATCCCGCTGAAGGAGAAGCTGCGCGACCAGTACGCGCCCGTCTACGGCGCGGAAGATCTCGGCGCGCTCGACCACGACCTGACGAAGAACGCCGTGAAGAACGGCGAGCCGCTCGGCGAGCGCATGATCGTCACGGGCCGCGTGCTCGACGAAGGCGGCAAGCCCGTGCGCAACACGCTCGTCGAGGTATGGCAGGCGAACGCGGCCGGCCGCTACGTGCACAAGGTCGATCAGCACGATGCGCCGCTCGACCCCAACTTTCTCGGCGCGGGCCGCTGCCTGACCGACGACGAAGGCCGCTACCGCTTCCTGACGATCAAGCCCGGCGCGTATCCGTGGGGCAACCATCCGAACGCGTGGCGCCCGAATCACATCCATTTCTCGCTGTTCGGCGATTATTTCGGCTCGCGTCTCGTCACGCAGATGTACTTCCCCGGCGATCCGCTGCTCGCGTATGACCCGATCTTCCAGGGCACGCCCGAGGCCGCGCGCGATCGCCTGATCTCGCGCTTCTCGATGGACATCACCGAAGAAGGCTATGCGCTCGGCTACGAATTCGACATCGTGCTGCGCGGCCGCGACGCCACCCCGATGGAGCGCTGAACCATGACGACGCTGAAGCAAACCCCCTCGCAGACGGTCGGCCCGTACTTCGCCTACGGCCTGTGCCCGCAGCAGTACGACTACGACCTGAAAAGCCTGTTCACGCCGACGATCGCCGCCGCGCATGCCGAAGGCGAACACGTGCTGCTGGTTGGCCAGGTATTCGACGGCGACGGCAACGTGGTCGGCGACGCGGTGCTCGAATTCACGCAGGCCGATAGCGCGGGCCGCTACCCCGCGTCGCGCAGCGACATCGCGACATCCGGCTTCACGGGCTTCGCGCGGGTCGGCACCGGCACCGATGCGCAACAGCGCTTCGTCGTCGAGACGGTGAAGCCGGGCCGCATCGCCGCCGGCGAAGCGCCGCACATCAACGTGACCGTGATGATGCGCGGGATCCTCACCCATGCGTTCACGCGCGTGTACTTCGACGACGAAGCCGCCGCGAACGCGGCCGACCCCGTGCTGAACGCGGTGCCGGCCGAACGCCGCGCGACGCTCGTCGCAAAACGCGACGCGCAGCCGGGCCGCCCGGTCGTCTACCGCTTCGACATCCGCATGCAGGGGCCGGACGAAACGGTGTTCTTCGACGTGTGACGCGCGTGCCGGCACGCGCCGGCTTCGCATGCAACCGTCACGCCGCGTGGCGCGATACCGGCAGGCATCGCGCCGCGCGGCGTTTTTCGTGGGCCATCGTCGTCGTCCGATGCTGCGCCGCATCGCATCGGGCCACGGCGGCCGATGCCTGCCGCGCGGGACTGCCGCCGTCTGGATGGAACGCACGCTTGAAACGCATGCTGCAACAGCACATGAATCGGCGTGCCGGCGGGATTTCGTTTGCGCGTTATGCGGCGTATTCTTCGTTATTCGCAACCCGACAACGGAATTGCATCGAGAGAAGCAACAATTACACACGTAATGCGCGACATCGCCCGACGGGCTGTTCGCGCATTTTTTCTGACCGAGTGCCTTTAAACGCGTCTGACCGAAGTTGGCAGGCGCGTATTTTTTGGCGGGTGCGGCCGGCGCACGCCGTTGAGCGCACGGCTGCCGTCCGGCTAGCGCCGAATCTCCAGGTAGCGGCTCGGCGTGTCGCCCAGGATGCGGCGGAACGCCGACGTGAACGCACTCGCGCTCGCGTACCCGAGATCGAGCGCGACGCGCGTCACCGGTTGCCCGTCGCTCAGCCGGGCAATCGCCGCGAGCATGCACACCTGCTGGCGCCAGGCGGCAAAGCTCACGCCCGTCTGCGCGCGGAACTGCCGCGTGAACGTGCGCCGGCTCAAGCCCGCACTCGCGGCCACCTGATCGAGATCGGCCTCGATCGACGGCGACGCCAGCAGGTGCCGGCACACCCTCGCCAGCCGCGCGTCGGCCGGCAGCGGCGCATGCAGCGACAGCCGCGGCATCGTCGCGATCTCCGCAACCAGCAGCGCCATCAGCTTGCCCGCCCGCCCGTCGACGTCGTACATGGCCGGCAGGTCGACCGCATCGTCGAGCAGTTGCCGCAGCAGCGCCGATACGCCATAGACGCCGCACTGCCCGGGCAGGCCGGCCTCCCGGGCGGCGTCGCCGGACACGAACGTGTTGAGCATCGTGACCGGCCCGGTCATCGTCATTTCGTGCCGCACGCCGGCCGGCACCCAGCACGCGCGCTGCGGCGGCACCAGCCAGCGCCCGTGCGGCGTCGACACGCTGATCGTGCCGCGCGACGCGAACGCGAATTGCCCGCGCTCGTGCGCGTGCTCCGGAAACGTCGTGCCCGCGCCATAGTCGTTGGCGGTCACGACCACGCTTCGCGGGATGTGTTCGTAGGGATCCACCAGCGTATTTCTCACGGCCCGAATTCCATCATCAATGACCCGATATCGAAGGCGGGCCTCCTTCTGTCGATCTACGATCCGCTTCACCCTTGCGCGACCTGACGGCCGCAAGACCCGCCGGCCTGATCGGCCGGATTACAACTGCATCGGAGCGGATATGCCGAATACGTTTCATCGCGTGGGGAACGGCCCCCACCCTGTTCTTGTACTGCCCGGCTGGTTCGGCGACGCCCACGCGTTTGAACCCGTCGAGGCGTGGCTGTCGCGCGAGCACTTCAGCTACGTGTTCATGGACTTCCGGGGCTACGGCAGCATGCGCGACGCGGCGGGCGACTACACGATCGACGAGATCGCCGCCGACGCGCTCGCGCTGGCCGACGCGCTCGATTTCCCGACCTTCAGCGTCGTCGGCCACTCGATGGGCGCCATGGCGGCCGAGAAAGTCGCCGCCATGGCGCCCGAACGCGTGCGTGCGCTGGTGGCGATCACGCCCGTACCTAGCGGCGGCCTGCCGTTCGATCCGGAGAAGCGCGCGCTATTCGAGCGCGCCGCCGGCCATGTTGCCGATCGCCGCACCATCATCGATCGCAGCACCGGCGGCCGGCTGCCCGCCGCCTGGGTCGAGTGGAAAGCCGCGTATTCGGCCGCCCGTTCGGCGCCGCATGCGTTCGGCGCGTACTTTCGCGCGTGGGCCGATACGGATTTCAGCGGCGAAATCGCCGGCATCCATCCGGTGAAAGTGCTGATCGGTGCACACGATTCCGCGTTCGACATGGCGCTGATGGCCCGCACCTACCTGCAACGCTATCCGCTCACCACCGTCGACGTCCTGCACGATGCCGGCCATTATCCGATGAACGAGACGCCGCTCGCGCTGGCCGCGGCAATGGAGGCGTTCCTGTTCGCCGTGACGGAGAGCCCTGCCGCCGTCGCCTGACCGGCCGCACGCCGGCGGCATCGTTGCGGCACGCATCACCGCAGCATGAACGACATCGCCGACAGGCTGTTCAGCGTGCGGACCACATGCTCGACCGACGGCCCGTCGAAGCGCAGCGTCACCGCGTCGACACGCTCGAGCGACGGCAGCACGCCGAACAGGTCGGCCAGCGCCGCCGTCTGCACGCGCAGCGTGCAAGCGGCCGGCGTGGGCCGGCGGGCGGCGGCGCACCAGCCGGCCGACAGCGCCTGCACGACCGTTTCGCGCGCGGCGCTCGCGATCCGGGCGCACGACGCCGCGGGCGTGAGCGTATCGCCGCTCGACGCGCCGCCGGCCGTCTTGACCGTCTCGAAGCGCGCCTCCGGAAACAGCGGCTGCGTTTCCTCCGCGAATACGTCGTCGCCCGTCGCCAGCGCGACGTGCGCGCCATATTCGCGCGCCAGCGCGCCATACAGCCCGGCTTCGCCGAGTTCGACACCGTTCAGCCACACCTGCGTGAACGCGAAGCTGTTGATCGTGTGCGCGAGCACGCCGCGCGTCTGCGATTTCGCGTGATAGCCGATCATGAACACGAGGTCGGGCCGCTGTTCGAGGCCCGTCATCATTCCGAGCGTGCGCGGCTTGCCGAGCACGACGCGCGCGCGTGCATCGAGACCGTCGGGCAGCAGGTTGCGAAAGCCGCCGTGCGAATCGTTGATCCACACGGACTGCGCGCCGCCCGCGAACGCGCCTTCGATCGCGGCGTTCGCCTCGGCGGTCATCCAGCGGCGCGCGCGCTCGTATTCCGGATTGCCGGCACGCGTCTGCTCGGTGGCGAACACGCCCGCGACGCCTTCGATGTCGGTCGAAATCAGGATCTTCATGACTGGGTAGGACGTCCTTCGTTGCCTTCGTTGAACAACCGATCGAGATCGGGCACCGCCTCGCGCAGCGCCTGCCGCACATGGCCGTCGCGCCCGGCGACCGTCACGGCCTGCAGCAGCGCGTCGGCAATCGCGTGCTCGACGCTCTCGGCCGCGGCCATGAACAGCGGATCGAGCGCCGCATCGGCCACGAGGGCGGGCAGCGCAACGGTCGATGCGTCGTGCATGATCGTGTACGCGGTCGAGAAAGCGAGCGCGATGTCGCCGCTGCCGTGCCCGTATACCGAGCCCGTGCGGGCCAGCCCCGCGCCCGCGCGACGCGCGAGGCGCGACAGTTGCCGCGCGTCGAGCGGCGCGTCGGTGGCCAGCAACAGGATGATCGAGCCCTGCTCCGGCGGCATCGCGTGCGCGGCCCCCGCCGCACGGCGTTGCGCGACGATGCGCCCGAGCGGCACGCCGCCGAGCGTCAGCATCGGCAACCGGCCGAAATTCGCCAGCACGAGCGCGCCGACCGTATAGGGCCGGCCGGCCGCCACGGCGACGCGCGACGCCGAACCGATCCCGCCCTTCAGGTCGAAGCACGACATCCCGCGCCCGGCGCCTACCGCACCGCGGGCGACATCGCGCGACGCCGCGCGGCACGCGTCGTCGTAATGCGCGGCCGTCACCGCAAATGCCTGGATATCGTTCAGATAGCCGTCGTTGCACTCGAACACGAGCGGGTTGACCGTCGGCCAGTCGCGCCCGATCAGGGGATTCGCGGCGATCGCCGCGCGGATCTGCGCGTGCGCGACCGCGCCGACACCGAACGTATTGGTCAGCGCGACCGGCGTATCGAGCGTGCCGAGTTCGTCGACCTGCACGAGCCCGACACTCTTGCCGAAGCCGTTGATCACGGCCGCGCCGGCCGGCACCTTGCTGCGGTACACGTCGCCCGGATGCGGCTTCACGACGGTCACGCCCGTCTGCACGCCGCCGGCATCGAGCGTGCAATGGCCGACCGTCACGCCCGGCACGTCGGCGATCGTGCCGCGCGGCCCGGCCGGCAGCGTCGCCGCCCACATCGGAGCGATACGCATCAGCGGCGCTCCAGCTTCGGATCGAGCGCGTCGCGCAGCCCGTCGCCGAGCAGGTTGAACGCGAGCACGGTCAGGAAGATCGCGAGGCTCGGGAAGATCGCGATGTGCGGCGCCGTCACCATGTCCGCGCGCGCCTCGTTGAGCATCGCGCCCCACTCCGGCGTCGGCGGCTGCGCGCCGAGCCCGAGGAACGACAGGCTCGCGGCCGTGATGATCGACGTGCCGATGCGCATCGTGAAGTAGACGACGACCGACGACACGGTGCCCGGCAGGATGTGCCGCACGATGATCGTCCAGTCGGATGCGCCGATGCTGCGCGCGGCCTCGACGTAGGTCATGTGCTTGAGCATCAGCGTATTGCCGCGCACGAGCCGCGCGAACGCCGGGATGCTGAAGATCGCGACCGCGCAGATCACGTTGACCATCCCGTTGCCGAGGATCGCGACCACGCCGATCGCGAGCAGGATGCCGGGGAACGCGAACAGCACGTCGGCAACGCGCATCGTGACGCGGTCCCACCAGCCTTCGTAGTAGCCGGCGAGCAGCCCGAAGAAGGTGCCGATCACCGCGCCGAGCGCGACCGAGAAGAAGCCGGCCGCAAGCGAGATGCGCGTGCCCGCGACGATCCGGCTGAAGATGTCGCGGCCGAGCGAATCGACGCCGAACCAGTGCACGAGCGACGGCCCCGCGTTCAGCGCGTCGTAGTCGAAGTAGTTCTCCGGATCGAACGGCACGATGTGCGGGCCGACGAAGGCCAGCACGACGAGCGCCAGCACGAAGCCGCCCGCGACGAGCGCGACGGTCTGCTTGCGGAACTTGCGCCAGAATTCGCGCCACGGCGTGCGGATCGCGGTGGATGCGGCCGGCGCCGCGGTCTGGACAGTCGCATTCATGCGCGCCTCACTTGAACCGGATGGTCGGGTTGATGACCGCATACAGCACGTCGACGGTCAGGTTGATCAGGATGAATTCGAGCGAAAACAGCAGCACGATCGCCTGGATCACGGGATAGTCGCGCATCGTCACCGCGTCGACGAGCAGGCGCCCGAGCCCCGGCCAGTTGAACACGACCTCGACGACGATCGAGCCGCCGAGCAGGAAGCCGAACTGCAGCCCCATCATCGTGACGACCGGGATCATCGCGTTGCGCAGGCAGTGCTTGAGCACGACCATCGGCTCGTGCACGCCCTTCGCGCGCGCGGTGCGCACGAAATCCTCGTTGAGCACCTCGACGAACGACGCGCGCGTGAAGCGCGCCATCACGGCCGCGACCGCCGCGCCGAGCGTCAGCGACGGCAGCACGTAGCTTCGCCACGAGCCGTCCGGCACGACCGGCAGCCAGCCGAGCTTCACCGAGAAGACTTCCATCAGCAGCATGCCGAGCGCGAACGCGGGGAACGAGATGCCCGACACCGCGAGCGTCATGCCGAGGCGGTCGGGCCAGCGGTTGCGCCACACCGCCGACACGATCCCGATCGCCATCCCGAACGCCGTCGCCCACGCCATGCTGACGAGCGTCAGCATCAGCGTCGGCATGAAGCGCTCGCCGATTTCGGTCGAGACCGGCCGCTTGCTGCGCGTCGACAGGCCGAAGTCGCCGTGCGCCATCTTCACGAAGAAGTTGACGAACTGCGCGGGCAGCGGCTGGTCGAGGCCGAGATCGGTGCGCACGAGCGCGACCGTCGCATCGTCGGCTTCGGGGCCTGCCGCGAGCCGCGCCGGATCGCCCGGCAGCAGATGGACGAACAGGAACACCAGCACCGCGACGATCGCGAGCGTGGGCAGCAGGCCGAACAGGCGTTTGACGAGAAAATTCAGCATGGGGCACCGATCGAATCAGCGTGCCGGCGGCGAACGCCGCCGGCACCGCATGGCGGACGAACCGCCGTCGTCATCGCTGTCATTTCAGCGAGATTTCGTCGAAGTTGAACGAGCCGTCCGGCATCACGTACGCGCCCTGCAGCCGCTTGCTGCGCGCATACACGATCTTCTCCTGCACGAGGAAGATCCACGGCGCATCGGCCCAGACCTGCTTCTGCGCATCGGCGTAGAGTTCGGTCTTCTTCGCGCGGTCGACCGTCTCCAGCGCCTTCGCGAGATCGCCGTCGACCGCGTCATTCTTGTAGTACGCGGTATTCAGGAGCTTCGGCGGCGCGGACGAGCTGGCCAGCAGCGGCGTGATCGCCCAGTTCGCCTCGCCGGTCGACGACGACCAGCCGACGTAGTACATCCGCACCGGCGCCTTCGCCGGATCCGGCGCGCTCTCGACCTTCGCGACGCGCTCGCCGGCTTCCAGCGCCTGCACCTGCACCTTCACGCCGACCTGCGCGAGCTGCTGCTGCACGAACTGGATGGTCTTCTGCGACGTCGAGTTGTTATACGCGGACCACAGCGTCGTCTCGAAGCCGTTCGGATAGCCGGCCTCCTTCAGCAGCGCGCGCGCCTTCGCCGGGTCGTACGGCCACGGGCCCAGCTTCGTCGCATAGTCGACGCCCTGCGGCACCACGCCGGTGGACGGCGTCGCATAGCCGGCGAACGCGACCTTCGCGAGCGCCTCCTTGTTCACCGCATAGTTCAGCGCCTGCCGCACCTTCGGGTTGTCGAACGGCTTTTGCTGCAGGTTCAGCGACACGTAGCGCTGCACGATCGACGGCCGCTCCACGATATCGACCTTCGGGTTGCCCTTCAGGTCGGTCGCCTGCTCGAACGGGATGCGGAACGCGAAATCGGCCTCGCCCGTCTTGATCAGCGCCGCACGCGTGTTGTTGTCGACCACCGGCTTCCAGTCGATCGCGTCGATCTTCGGATAGCCCTTCTTCCAGTAACCGGCGAACTTCTTGACCTTCAGGTCGTCGGTCTGCTTCCACTCGACGAACTCGAACGGGCCGGTGCCGACCGGATGCAGCGCGATGTCGCGGCCCCACTTCTTCAGCGCGGCCGGCGAGATCATCACCGCCGACGGGTGCGCGAGCGTGTTGATCAGCGCCGAGAACGGCTCGCGCAGCGTGATCTTCACCGTGTACGGATCGACCACTTCGGTCTTCTCGATCACGCGGAACATGTTGTAGCGCTTCAGGTGGTTCGCGGGATCGGTCACGCGGTCGAAGTTCGCCTTCACGGCCGCCGCATTGAAATCGGTGCCGTCGTGGAACTTCACGCCCTGGCGCAGCTTGATCGTGTAGGTCTTCGCATCCGGGCTCGCGTCGTAGCTGGTTGCCAGCACGTTGACGAGCTTCATGTCCTTGTCCAGGCCGAACAGGCCCTGGTAGAACGACTTGACAACGGCCTGCGACACCGTGTCGTTCGCGTCGTACGGGTCCATCGTCGTGAAGGTCGAATCCACCGCCATCACCGCGGTCTGCTGCGCGAACGCGGGCACCGCGGCCGACAGCGCAAAAGCGCCTGCAGCCGCGGCGAGCAGCGTGCGCGGTCGGAACATCGGGAACGAATACGACTTGTTCATCTTGTTGGGCTCCTGTGGATGATTCGGTAACGCGTGGTGGAATTCCCGGCGTGACTGCACCCGCTCGGGGTAAAGACGCCGTTGTCTCGCTCGTGCGCAGCTGCGGTCCATATGCCGCCTCCCGCACGCTCAATACGCGCCGCCGACGCGGTGCGTCGCGACGTAGTGATCGGGGCCGACCGCGACCAGCGGTGCGACGACCGGATCGTCGCCCACCGCGCGGATCGGGCTCGGGATCTCGTCGGCCGCGAGCTGGCGCGGCGCATGCCGGCGCGCGGGGTCGGCCACCGGCACCGCGCTCATCAGCTTCTTCGTGTACGGGTGCTGCGGCGCCTCGAACACCGCGCGGCGCGGGCCGATCTCGACGATCTGGCCGAGATACATCACCGCGACGCGATGGCTGATGCGCTCGACCACGGCCATGTCGTGCGAGATGAACAGGTACGCGACGCCGAGCTCGCGCTGCAGGTCGAGCATCAGGTTGACGATCTGCGCCTGCACCGACACGTCGAGCGCCGACACCGACTCGTCGGCGATCACGACCTTCGGGTTCAGCGCGAGCGCGCGCGCGATCGCGATCCGCTGGCGCTGGCCGCCCGAGAATTCGTGCGGATAGCGGCGCGCGGCTTCCGGCGGCAGGCCGACCTTGTCGAGCAGCCAGTCGACCCGCGCCTGCGCGTCGCGACCGCTCGCGACGCCGTGCACCAGCAGCGGCTCCATGATCGAGAAGCCCACGGTCAGGCGCGGGTTCAGCGACGCGAACGGATCCTGGAAGATGAACTGGATGTTCCGGCGCAGCGCCTGCAGGTCCGGGCCCTTCAGCGCGCCGATGTCGCGGCCGTCGAATTCGATCGAGCCGCTTTGCGATTCGACGAGACGCAGCAGCGAACGGCCGGTGGTCGACTTGCCGCAGCCCGATTCGCCGACCAGCGCGAGCGTCTCGCCCGCGCGCAGCTCGAAGCTCACGCGCTCGACCGCATGCACGTATTGCGACACGCGGCCGAACATGCCGCTCTTCACCGGAAACCGCGTCACGAGATCGCGCACGCGCAGGATCGGCGGCGCGGACGGATCGACGCGCGGCTGCGCATCGTCGTTCGCCGCGGGCGCGGGCGACGGGGCCGCACTCGCGCCCTCCACCTTCAGCAACGGGAATTTCTCGGGCGTATCGGTGCCCTGCATCGAACCGAGTTTCGGCACGGCCGCGAGCAGCGCGCGCGTATAGCGATGCGCGGGCGCCGCGAAGAGGCGATCCGAGTCGCCCTCCTCGACCTTCTCGCCGCGATACATCACGAGCACGCGGTCGGCCACTTCGGCCACCACGCCCATGTCGTGCGTGATGAAGATCACGCCCATGTTCATTTCGTCCTGCAGCCCGCGCACCAGTTGCAGGATCTGCGCCTGGATCGTCACGTCGAGCGCGGTCGTCGGCTCGTCCGCGATCAGCAGCGCGGGCCGGCACGACAGCGCCATCGCGATCATCACGCGCTGCCGCATCCCGCCCGACAACTGGTGCGGATAGCGCGCGAACACGCGGCGCGCCTCCGGAATGCGCACGAGATCGAGCAGCCGCAGCGTCTCCGCGCGCGCTTGCGCCGCGCTCTTCGACTGATGCAGCGCGATCGCCTCGCTGATCTGGTCGCCGACCGTAAACACCGGGTTCAGCGACGTCATCGGCTCCTGGAAGATCATCGCGATGTCGGCGCCGCGGATGCCGCGCATCGTCGCGCCGCTCGCCCGGGCAAGATCGACGAGCGCACCGCCGCGTCGGCGGAACGCGATCCGGCCGCCGGTGATCGCGCCGCCGCCATGCTCGACGAGCCGCATCAGCGCGAGCGACGTGACCGACTTGCCGGAACCCGATTCGCCGACGATCGCGAGCGTCTCGCCGCGATCGACGTGAAACGACACGTTGCGCACCGCGTCGAACGTCGCGCCCTCGCGGCAGAACGCGACCGACAGGTCGTCGACGGCAACCACGCGCTGCTCGGGCAGCACCAGGCCGGACGGGTTACGGCTCGTAGACATCGTGAATCTCCTCCTCGTGCGACCGCGATCAGGCGGTGTCGTCGTCGCGATAGATGCCGACCACCGGCGCTTCGCCGACGCGCGCATAGCCGCGGTACATCCCTTCGGTGTTGAACGGCATCGCGACGTTGCCGTGCGCGTCGACCGCGATGATCCCGCCGCGCCCGGCCAGGCGCGGCAGCTTGTTCATCACGACGTCGTGCGCGGCGTCGGCCAGCGATGCGCCGCGATAGGCGATCTGCGCGGCGACGTCGTGCGCGGTCGCGAGCCGGATGAACATCTCGCCGGTGCCCGTCGACGACACCGCGCAGGTCGCATCGTCCGCGTAGCAGCCCGCGCCGACGATCGGCGAATCGCCGACGCGCCCCGGCTGCTTGTTCGTGATGCCGCCCGTCGACGTTGCCGCCGCGATGTGGCCGTGCCGGTCGCACGCGACCGCGCCGACCGTGCCGTGCTTGCGGTCCGGATCGAGCGGCTCGGCCGGCTGCGCCGATGCGCCGAACGTGAACGTCGCCGCATCGTGGTCGAGCATCGCACCCGCCGCCGCGCGCGCCTTGATCCATTGCGCGTGACGCGCTTCGGTGCCGAAATAGTCGGGCTCGACGAGTTCGAGCCCCTGCGCGGCCGCGAACGCATCGGCGCCCGCGCCGGCGAACATCACGTGTTCGCTCGCCTCCATCACGCGCCGCGCGGCGAGCACGGGATTGCGCACGCGAGTCGCGCAGCAGATCGCGCCGGCGCCGAGCGTCGCGCCATCCATCACCGCCGCGTCGAGTTCGTGCGTGCCGTCGGCCGTATAGACGGCGCCGCGCCCGGCGTTGAACAGCGGACAGTCCTCGAGCATCCGCACCGCGACGGTGACGGCGTCGAGCGCGCTGCCGCCGTCGGCCAGTACCTGCTGCGCCGCCGTCAGGATGGCGGTCAGTTCGGCACGGTAACGGCGCTCGGTGTCGGTATCCATCGCCTCGCGCAGGATCGTGCCTGCGCCGCCGTGAATCGCTACGATCGCGGATGAAGTCATGATTTTTTCGGACGGGGGGAAGAAGGGTTGGCGGCCGGCAGCGCCGCTTGCGGCTGCACGAGCCACGGCAGCAGGAATTCGGTCATCTCGACCGCGGATTTCGCGGAACGGTGCGTACGCAGCGCGACCGCATCGATCAGCGCCTCGATCATCGCGAGCACGGCCGCTTCCGACGTGGCCGCGAAACGCCGTTCGGCCTTGACGTACAGGTTCAGCGACGCGATCGGCGCAAGCGGCGACTGCGGGCCGTCGGAAATGCCCAGCACGCGCGCGCCGCGCGCCGCCGCACGGCGGGCCAGCTCGACGGTGTCCTTCACGTAGCGAGGAAACGCGAGCGCGATCACCAGATCGCGCGCGTCGGCCGTGTACAGGCGCCGCGCCGCGTGCGACGGGCCGCCGAGCAGCGCGAGCGACTGCACGTTGTCGTGACACGCGGACAGGCCGTGCTCCATCAGTCCGGAGAGAAACGCGCTCGACCCCGCGCCGAGGATCAGCACGCGCCGCGCGCCGACGATCGCCTCGACCGCCGCCTCGACATCGGCCGCGTCCAGTTGCGCGCGCGTGCTCTCGATGTTCGCGACGGCCTGGTCGAATACCGTGTCGATCCACGCGGCGCCGCGTACGCCGGGCTCCTGCTCCTGCGCCGAACGCAGCCGCTCGACCGGCCCGAGGGTCGCCTCGAAGCCGCGCACGAGCGCCGCGCGCATCGCCGGGTAGCCGTCGAAGCCGAGCGCCTTCGCGAAGCGGTTCGCGGTCGCGATCGACGCATTCACGGCCTGCGCGAGTTCGTCGATGCGCATCGTCGCCGCGCGGAACGGATTCGCGAGTACGAATTCGCCCATGCGGCGGTGAATCGGCGTCATCAACGGCATCGCCGCCGCGATCAGCTCGGCGATCGCGGGTTCGTCGTGACTGGCGTCGTGCGGTACGAGAGGCGTCATGCGAAGGGTGATTGCAAGATTGGTGAAAATGAATTTACACAATCCCGATCCCGAAAAGAAATAAATTTTCATCGGGATTGTTGCGCCTCCGCGCGCGCCCGCCGCTGGTCCGACGACCGCACAGCCCCGCCGCGCGGGCCTCCCGCTCGCTACCGCCGTGTTTCGCCGCACGCATCGCCCGCATCCGTCCCCGGGAAAACCCCGAGCAAGTTCGTTCGAATGCAAATTCACGTTGACCGGATTCGCATTCGAACATAGGATGTTCGAAAATGATCAGTTGTCCGATAACATTGCGATTCAATCAAGGCGAAATGTTCGCTTGAACGCCGTTTTTCCGACCAATCCCGGGGAAATGAGCGCGATTCAAGGTATGACATCGTACGAATAAAGCAACATTGGCCGTCCCGAACGGATGGCCGTCATGGATCGGGCCGGCGCCATGCGCCGGCCCTGCCCGACAGGAGACAGCAGTGAAGACAGTCAAGGCGTTGCGCTGGTGGATCATCGTGCTCGTATGTCTCGGCACGATCCTCAACTACCTCGCACGGAATTCCCTCGCGGTGCTCGCGCCCGAGCTGAAGCAGGTGTTCGCGATCTCGACGCAGCAGTATTCGTACATCGTCGGCGCGTTCCAGATCGGCTACACGATCATGCAGCCCGTCTGCGGCTTCATCGTCGACCTGATCGGGCTGCGGCTCGGGTTCGCGCTGTTCGCGATGCTGTGGTCGGTGGTCGGCGTCGCACACGGCTTCGCGTCGGGCTGGCTGTCGCTCGGCGTCCTGCGCGGCTTTCTGGGCCTGTTCGAGGCGGCCGCGATTCCGTCCGGGATGAAGGCCGTCGCCGAATGGTTTCCCGATCGCGAGAAATCCGTCGCGGTCGGCTACTTCAACGCCGGCACCTCGCTCGGCGCGGCGATCGCGCCGCCGCTCGTCGTGTTCCTGTCGATGCGCTTCGGCTGGCAGGCCGCGTTCATGGCCACCGGTGCGCTCGGCTTCGTGTGGGCCGCGCTCTGGTACACGCAATACCGGTCGCCCGCCGACCATCCGCGCATCACGCCGCAGGAACGCGCGCTGATCCGCGACGGCCAGGCGACGATGCCGCCCGTGTCGGCGCGCCGCATTCGCGACGTCGTCACCGCGCGGCGCTTCTGGGCCATCGCGCTGCCGCGCTTCTTCGCGGAACCCGCGTGGCAGACCTTCAGCTTCTGGATTCCGCTGTATCTCGCGACCGAGCGCCACATGGAGCTCAAGCAGATCGCGATCTTCGCGTGGATGCCGTTTCTCGCGGCCGACCTCGGCGGCATCGCGGGCGGCTACCTGTCGCCGTATCTGGCGAAGCGCTTCCAGTTGCCGCTCGTGTGGTCGCGGGTCGCCGGCGTCGCGCTCGGCGCGGTGCTGATGCTCGGGCCCGCGACGATCGGGCTCGTGTCGTCGCCGTACACGGCCATCGCGCTGTTCTGCGTCGGCGGCTTCGCGCACCAGATGATCTCCGCGCTCGTCAACACGCTGTCCGCCGACGTGTTCGACCCCGAGGAGGTCGGCACCGCGAGCGGCTTCGCCGGAATGGCCGCGTGGATCGGCGGGCTCGGCTTCTCGCTGCTGGTCGGCGCGCTCGCCGACAAGATCGGTTACGCACCGCTGTTCGCGTGCCTCGGCCTGTTCGACCTCATCGGCGTCACGCTGCTCGCCGTGCTGATCCGCGGACAATCGAAGCAGGAACGCCTGCTCGCACGGCATGCCTGACCCTCGTCCTCACCAGGAATCGCATTCATGACCTCGCTTCTTCATCCTCCCGTGTTCCGCGTCGCCGGCCGGCACGCGAACCGCGTGCTGCTCGCGTCCGATGCGGGCGCCACCCTCGATATCTTCGTCCTCGAAGACGACATCGTGCGGGTGCGCGTGCTGCCCGACGCGACGGCGCGCAACCCGCGCACCTGGACGATCGCGCCGGGCCTCGACGACGTGCCGCTCGACGGTCGCGACCGCCTCGACCTGGACGGCTTCGCGCTGCCCGCGTACGCATTCTCGGAAGACGACGACGCCCTGTACCTCGAGACCGCGCAGATCCGGCTCGCGGTGCACCGGCAAGGCGGCCGCTGCACATGGTCGCTGCGCGGCGCGGACGGCGCGTGGCGCATCGCGCTCGCCGACCGCGCGACGCAGGCGTACAACTTCGGCTGGTGGGACGACCGTGCGTATCACTATGTGGCCCGCGAACGCGGCGACAAGGTGTTCGGCCTCGGCGAACGCGCGGGCGACCTCGACCGCACCGGCGCGCGCTTCGAGATGCGCAACATCGACGCGATGGGCTACAGCGCGAAGCACACCGACCCGCTGTACAAGCACATCCCGTTCTACATCACGTGGTCGCCCGACGCCTGCCAGGGGTTCGGGCTGTTCTACGACACGCTGTCCGACTGCACGTTCGACATGGGCCGCGAACTCGACAACTATCACGGCCCGTACCGCTACTTCGTCGCCGAGCACGGCGACCTCGACTACTACTTCATCGCGTCGCCCGATACGCCGCTCGCGGCCGCACGGCGCTTCACGTGGCTCACCGGGCGCCCCGCGCGCACGCCGAAATGGGGGCTCGGCTACTCGGGCTCGACGATGAGCTATACCGATGCGCCGGACGCGCAGCGGCAGATGAACCGCTTCGTCGAGCAGTGCGACGCGCACGACGTCCTGTGCGATTCGTTCCACCTGTCGTCGGGCTATACGTCGATCGGCGCGAAGCGCTACGTGTTCAACTGGAACCGCGACAAGTTTCCCGACGCGAAGGGTTTCGTGAAGCACTACCGCGACCACGGCATCCGCCTGTGCGCGAACATCAAGCCGTGCCTGCTGCGCGACCACCCCGCCTTCGACGACGCGGCGGCACGCGGGCTGCTGATCCGCTCGGCATCCGGCGAGCCCGCGTGGGTGCAGTTCTGGGACGAGGTGGGCGCCTACCTCGACTTCACGCAGCCGGACGCATACCGCTGGTGGCGCGAACAGGTCACGTCGGCGCTGCTCGAATACGGGATCGAGTCGACCTGGAACGACAACAACGAATACGAGATCTGGTCGCCCGACGCGATCGCGCACGGCTTCGGCCAGCCGTTCCCCGCGCGCGAGGCGAAGGTGCTGCAGACGATGCTGATGATGCGCGCGTCGCGCGACGCGCAGCGCGCGCATGCGCCGGCGCGGCGGCCGTTCCTCGTGTCCCGTTCCGGTGGCGCCGGCATGCAGCGTTACGTGCAGACCTGGTCCGGCGACAACTACACGTCGTGGGAAACGCTGCGCTACAACCTGAAGATGGGGCTCGGGCTCGCGCTGTCCGGCGTATCGAACACCGGGCACGACATCGGCGGGTTCTCCGGCCCCGCGCCTTCGCCCGAGCTGCTGTTGCGCTGGGTGCAGTTCGGCATCTTCATGCCGCGCTTCAGCATTCACTCGTGGAACGACGACGGCACCGTCAACGAACCGTGGATGTATCCGGAGATCGCCGCGCAGGTTGCGTCGCTGATCAAGCAGCGCTACCGGCTGCTGCCCTACCTCTATCACCTGCTGTGGCTGTCGACGACCCGCTACGAGCCGGTGTTGCGGCCGACCTTCGCCGATTTCCCCCGCGACGCGCGCTGCCACGATGCGTGCGACGACATGATGCTCGGCGACGCGCTGCTCGTCGCGCCGGTCGTCGAGCCCGGCCAGACGGCGCGCGAGGTCTACCTGCCGTCGGGCGCGCGCTGGATGTGCTGCACGAGCGCGCAGTCGTTCGACGGCGGCACGCACGTGACGCTGCCGGCGCCGCTCGATTCGCCGGTGATGCTGCTGCGCGAGGGCCGCGCACTGCCGCTGAACGTCGCGGCGCAGCATTTCGGCGCGCGCGCCGACACGCGCGGCTTCCTCGTCGCGCCGCGCCTGGAGGACGGCGTCGCGTACGGCGAATGCGTCGAGGACGACGGCGAAACGGAAGCATGGCGCGACGGCGAATACGGGCTGTGGCGCATCGAGACCGGACGCGAGGCGTCGGGCGCGCTCGGCGTGTCGGTGCGCTGGGACGGCCGCCCGGGCCGCCCGGCCGACCGTATCGAGATCCTGCTGCCCGCGTCGCTGCAAGGCCCGCTCGCCGTGCGCGGCGCGCGCGTCGAACAGGATGCGCGGGACGGCGCCTGGCGCCGCCTCGTCGTCGCGTTCGAACGCCCGACCGCGTAAGCCCGGCGAGGCGGGGCGTTCGCGCGGCCCGCCTCGCACTTCAGAGGAGGCGATTCAGCCTCCCGCCCCGTTGCAAAGATGAAAAGATCTGGAGATCGACAATGAAAGTGAAAGCCCCCGTCAACCGTTATGTAATCCTTATTTTATCGGCCGCTTCGTTCGGCACGACCACCGCCCACGCGCAGAGCAGCGTGACGCTGTACGGCGTCGTCGACGATTCGCTCGCTTACGTGAACAACCAGCAGGGCCATTCGAACATCTACATGCGCGACGGCAACCTGTATGCGTCGAAGTTCGGGCTGCGCGGCGACGAGGATCTCGGCGGCGGCACGCATGCGATCTTCGATCTGCAGTCCGGCTTCAACCTGAACAGCGGCGCGCAGTCCGCCGCCGGCACGATCTTCAATCGCGAAGCCTTCGTCGGCTTGCGCAACGATCGCTACGGCACGATGACCGCCGGCCGCCAGTACACGCCCTACTTCCTGCTCGTCGGCCCGTACGCGTCGAGCAGCTGGCTGACCGGCGCGACGGGCGCGCATCCGGGCGACATCGACGGCCTCGACACGACGACTCGCGTGAACAATTCGGTTACCTATACGTCGCCGACCTTCGCCGGCCTGACCGGGAGCGCGATGTACGCATTCGGCGGCATTGCCGGCGCAACCGGCAAGGGCAACACGTTCAGCGCCGCGCTGCGCTACGCGAACGGGCCGATCGGCGTCGCGGCCGGCTACCTGCGCATCAACAGCTCGGGCTCATCGGCCGGCTTCCTGAATCCGGCGACCGCCGCGTCGGGCAGCTTCGCGGTGTCCGTGCTGAACCAGGGCTACCTGACCGCGAAAGCCGTCGAGCAGTTCGCGACGGCCGGCAACTACACGCTCGGCAACCTGACGATGGGCCTCAACTATTCGAACGTGAAATACCTGCCCGGCAACGGCTCCGCATTCACCGACACCGCCGTGTTCAACACTTACGGCGCGCTCGCCGCGTACCGCTTCACGCCGGCGTTCTCGGTGGCCGGCGCGTTCTCGTATACGCTCGCGTCGAAGGCGAACGGCATCGACAACGCGGCCCGCTACCAGCAGTATTCGCTGAAGGAGTCCTACAGCCTGTCCAAGCGCACGACGCTTTACGCGTTGCAGGCCTACACCCATTCGAGCGGGCAGACCCTCGGCGCGCAAGGCGCGGGACAAATCGTCGACGCAGCGCCGATCGTCGGCGATTCGCAGCAGCTCACGCCTTCGACGACACACGGCCAGTTCGTCGGCATGGCCGGGATCGCCGTCACGTTCTGAACCCGCGCGGCGGCGCTTTCGGCGCGCCGCACCCGCCCCGGACGACACGCATTTCACGCATGCCGCGCGCGTCGTCCGGGCTTCCCGCGCATGGCCGTCGCGCCATCCTCCGCACGCGCTCCGCACGCCCGGCGAGACGTGCGGGTTTTCTCGATCTCCTCAATACCTTACAATTCGTCAGGTTCTTCCCTGCTGCATGCCCCTTTTTGCAGTCCTGACACCGCGGTACACTCGACGCACGCCGTATCAGGGTCCGACGCGCGACACGCGCGCCGGGCGGCGTCGCGCCTCGTTGCGCCCACAACTGGATGCCAGCCATGCCAGATCCCCGCCCCTCGCCCCGCACGACATTCAAGCCGCAGGTCGTCCTGCCCGCGCTCGCGGTCATCGGCGCGCTGCTCGTCGTGTGCGCGCTGCGCCCGAGCGAAGCCGGCGCGCTGTTCTCCGCCGGCCAGCAATGGGTCATCGCGCACTTCGACTGGTTCTACGTGCTCGCCGTCACCGGCTTCCTCGTGTTTCTCGTGCTGATCGCCGCGAGCGGCTTCGGCAACATCCGGCTCGGCCCCGACGACGCCGAGCCCGAATTCAGCTTCGTGTCGTGGACGGCCATGCTGTTCGCGGCCGGCATGGGCATCGGCCTCATGTACTTCGGCGTCGGCGAGCCGATGCAGCATTTCCTGAAGCCGCCGACCGTCGACCCCGGCACGCCCGCCGCCGCCCGCGAGGCGATGCTGATGACCTTCTTCCACTGGGGTTTCCATGCGTGGGCGATCTACGGGCTGATGGGGCTCGTGCTCGCGTACTTCGGGTTCCGCTACAACCTGCCGCTCACGCTGCGCTCCGGGCTGTATCCGGTGCTGCGCGAGCGCATCAACGGCTGGATCGGCCACACGGTCGACGCGTTCGCGCTGGTCGGCACGGTTGCCGGCATCGCGACGACGCTCGGCTACGGCGTGATGCAGCTGAGCGCCGGCCTGCATACGGTCGCCGGCTGGGATACGACCGGCAACGTGTTCCGCATCGGGCTCGTCGCGGTCGTCGTGATCCTCGCGGGCGTGTCTGCCGCCACCGGCCTCGACAAGGGCGTGCGGCGGCTGTCCGAACTGAACCTGCTGCTCGCGTTCCTGCTGCTCGCCTTCGTGGTCTTCGCCGGCCCGACCGCCTTCCTGCTGCGCGCGCTCGGCGACAACATCGGCCAGTACCTGTCGAGCCTCGTCGACCTGTCGTTCCGCACCTACGCCTACGCGCCGCCGCGCGAGGAAGGCTGGTTCGGCGGCTGGACGATCCTCTACTGGGCGTGGTGGATATCGTGGTCGCCGTTCGTCGGCATGTTCATCGCGCGCATCTCGCGCGGCCGCACGATCCGCGAGTTCGTGATCGGCGTGCTGCTCGTGCCGACCGCGTTCAACCTCGTGTGGATGACCGTGTTCGGCAACAGCGCCATCTGGCTCGATACGCACGGCGCGGCCGGCGCGCTCGCACAAACAGCCACCAACGTCGACGCGCTGCTGTTCCGCTTCTTCGATTTCCTGCCGCTGCCGCAATTGCTGTCGATCGTCGCGATCGTGCTGATCGCCGTGTTCTTCGTCACGTCCGCCGATTCGGGCGCGTTCGTGATCGACCAGATCGCGACGCGCGGCAACGCGCACTCGCCCGTGTGGCAACGGCTGTTCTGGGCCGCGCTGCTCGGCGTGACGGCCGCGGTGCTGCTCGTCGCCGGCGGGCTTGGCGCGTTGCAGGCGATGACGCTGATCGCCGCGCTGCCGGTCGCGATCATCATGCTCGCGCTCTGCTACGGGCTGTGGCGCGGGCTCGCGGCCGACCGCGCGCACTATTCGCAGGACGTCGCGCCCGCGACGAGTTTCTGGACCGGCCAGCACTGGCGCCATCGCCTGACGCACATCCTGCGGCAGACGACCGAGGCCGAGGCGCGCCAGTTCGTCGCCGACACGGTCGAGCCCGCGCTGCGCAAGGTTGCCGACGAACTGCGCGCGAGCGGCGTCGATGCGAACGTGCAGCGCGACAGCGACGACGCCGTACGGCTCACCGTGCCGACCGCCGAACACCGCGATTTCGTCTACGGCGTGCGCGTGACGGTGAAGTCCGCCGCCGCATTTCTCGTGCGCGAAGCGGCCGAGCCCGATGCGGCGCGGGCACACGTGTACGGGATCGTCACGTTCTTCGAGGACGGGCGGCTCGGCTACGACGTCGAATACCTGCGCGGCGACGAAGTGATCGCCGATGTGCTGCGCCAGTACGAACGCTACGTGTCGCTCGCGGCCGACAAGCGCACGCATCTGCTGAGCCGCGCGCCGGGGCATGCGACGGAGGCCGAATGAGCCTGCGTGCCGCGTCGAGCGGGCCGCGGCGGTCCGCCACGCCCGACGGGGCCGCGCGATGAACGGGCTCCTGCAAAGCCGGGCCTCCGACGTCATCGCGCTCGGCACGCTCGCCGTGCTCTATCTCGGCGGAGTCGGCATCGCGTTGTGGCGGATCCGCGCGGCGGCGCCGCGCGGCAAGGCCTACTGGATCGTCTGCGCCGCGCTGCTCGCCGGCGGGGCCGTCGCGATCGGCCTCAACCTGTCGCCGAAACCGGGCAGCAACGAAATGCCGTCCGGCTTCGCGTTCGGCACCGAAGCCGTCCTGCTCGGCCTCGTGCTGGTTGCCGCAGGTTGCGCGTGGCTGATGCTGCGCGCGCGGCAACGCTGACGCCCATGCGGCGCGCCGCCCGGCGTCATCCCGCCCGAACGGCAGCGCACGAGCCGCCCGCTCCCCGACCTCCTGCCCGGTCGCCACGCGTTACACGGAGGGCGCGCGCGCCGTGACGAGCCAGCACGCCGCGTCGAAGCGCGCCTGGCCGCCGTCCACATAGCGCTCGAACGCGGCACGCACGGTGTCGACCACGCGCCGCCGCGTCGCGTCGTCCGCCTCCAGCAGTGCGAGCCCGACCGGCCCCAGCCGCGCGAAGTAGTCGTTCAGCGCGGGCTCGGGCAGCGCGCAAGCCAGGTCGACCGGCTCGATCGCGGTGTCGGCCCAGCCGCTGTCCGACAGCACCGACGCGATCCGCTGCCGGTCGCCGAACCCGAACTGCCCCGGCGCGCCGGGCCGCCGCGCGGGCAGGTTCGGCAGCAACGGTGCGGCGGCCCGCTCGGCAGTCGTCATGAACGGGTTGTCGGCCGCGCTGCGCCATGCGATGAACCGCAACTGCGCATTCGGCCGCGCCGCCCGCCGCAGGTTCGCGAAGGCCCGGACCGGATCGTCGAAGAACATCACGCCAAGCCGCGACACGATCAGGTCGACGCTCTCGGGCTCGAACGCATGCGTCTGCACGTCCGCGCACACGAAACGGGGGCCCGGGCCGCTGCGTTCGACACGCGCCCGCGCCGCGTCGATCATCCTGGCCGAGATATCGATACCCGTGCATTGAGCATCCGCGCCGAGCCGGCGCGCGATGGCGAGCGTCACCCCGCCCGTGCCGCAACCGACATCGAGCACGCTGCGCGCGAACGACGCGGCCGCCGCATCCGCGAGCAGCCGCTCCAGCGGCTCGAACATCCGGTCGATCGTTGCCTGCGTATCGACCCACGCGCGCCCCGACGGGCCGTTCCACAGCGCGGATTGTTCATCGTTCGGCCGACTGGTTTCCATCGTCGATCTCCTTCCGGTTCGTTGATCATGCACCGCACTGTGCTACTTCAAGCCGGCTTGAGGTCAAGGCCTCGATTGCGATCCGCCGCCGCGAGGCGCAGCGCGCCGAGATCCAGGCGCACCGTCATTTCATATTTCTTACATTCGCGTTGCGTATCGTTGACGACTTTCCTACGGTGCCCCACCCCAATGCGACGACTCCTCCCGCGCGCGCTGCTCGTGCGCTGCGCCCCCCTTGTTGCGCTTGCCGCGCTGGCCGCGTGCTCGAACCACATCGATTCGCCGGCCGACCCGGCCAGTGCGTCGGCCAACGTCCAGGCCGCGTGGGTCGAGATCGGCGACACGAACCAGGCGATCGCGCGCGTCATCACGAACTACACGCCCGCGTCGGCCGGCGATCCGCCGTGCCCGCAGCTTGCCGTCGACGGCAAGCTGTCGCGCATGACGCTGCGCTCGGGCGCCTCGAGCGTCGCGCAGCGGCCGACCGCCAGCGATCCGTCCGACTCGAAGCCGTCGAGTTTCCCGGTGTCCGTCTGCGAAGCGACGCTGCCGGCCGGCGCACAGGCCGCAAGCGTCGCGGGCCGTACGCTGCCGCTGCCGAAGGCGCAGCCGCAGCGCATCGCGATCATCGCCGACACGGGCTGCCGGATGAAGAAGGCGGACAACGCATGGCAGGCGTGCAACGACGCGACGGTCTGGCCGTTCGACACGATCGCGGCGAGCGTCGCGAAGCTGTCGCCCGACCTGGTGATGCACATCGGCGACTACCACTATCGCGAGAACGCGTGCCCGCCGGACATCGCCGGCTGCAAGGACAGCCCGTGGGGCTACGGCTGGGATACGTGGCAGGCCGACCTGTTCCGCCCGGCCGCGCCGCTGCTCGCGAAGGCGCCGTGGATCGTCGTGCGCGGCAACCACGAGGAATGCGCGCGGGCGGGCCAGGGCTGGTTCCGTTTCCTCGATCCGCGCCCGTATTCCGCCGCACGCTCGTGCGACGATCCGGCCAACGACAACAACGCGAACTATTCGGAACCCTATGCGGTATCGCTCGGCGGCGGCTCGCAGGTGATCGTGTTCGACACCGCCAAGGTCGGCCGCACGCCGCTCAAGACGACCGACGCGCAATTCGGCATTTACCAGAAGCAGTTCCAGACGGTCGCCTCGCTCGCGTCGAAGGGCGGCATGACGACGACGATCTTCACGAACCATCACCCGATCCTGGCGTTCGCGCCGATCGCCGGCAGCACGCCCGCGCCGGGCAACCTCGCGCTGCAGTCGGTGATGTCGAGCCTCAACGCACAGGCGTACTACCCGCCCGGCGTGCACGTCGCGCTGCACGGGCACGTGCATGACTTCCAGGCGATCAACTTCTCGTCCGGGCACCCGGCGACGATCGTGTCCGGCAACGGCGGCGACAATCTCGACGTCGCGCTGCCCGACCCGTTTCCGGCCGGCCTGACGCCCGCGCCGGGCGCCGTGATCGAGCGGCTGTCGCACAACAACAGCTTCGGTTTCCTGATCATGGAACGTCGCGCCGCGCCGGCCACGGGCTGGGTGTTCCATGCGTATTCGGCGGCGGGCAAGCTGCTCGCGTCGTGCAACCAGTCGGGCACGACGCTCGCTTGCGACAAGACGGGGTTCATTGCACCGTGAACGACGAGGTTCGATGTGACGCCGGCCGTGCACGCGGCCGGCGAACGCGGCGCATGCTGGCCGCGGCCGCGCTTGCGGGCCTGACGCTCGCGGCCCGCGCCGCGCCGGCCGACACGGTGCTGCTTCCCGGCGCGCCGCCGTCGCGCGTCGTCGCCACGATCGGCAGCGGCACGCCGCAGGTCACGGGCAAGATCGATGCGGCGACCGCGCGCTTCGCGCCCGATCCGACGCTCGTCGCGCTCGGCCGGCGGATCTTCTTCGACCAGCGATTGTCCGAGCCGCGCGGCATGTCGTGCGCAGGCTGCCACGACCCGGGCCGCGCATTCGCGCCGACGCTGTCGGCCGCGTCGCTCGCGGGCCCCGGCGTACCGGAAGGCAGCCGGCACGGACGCTTCAGCCGGCGCAACGCGCCGTCGCTGCTCTATGTCCGCTACGTGCCGCGCCGCCACTTCTACCAGGACGACGATGCGCCCGCGCCGTCGCCGTTCGGCGGGCTGTTCAGCGACGGCCGCGCGGATACGCTCGCCGAACAGATCCGCGGGCCGCTGTTCGATCCTGACGAGATGAACAACCGGTCGCCGGCCGCGCTGCTGCGCAAGATCGACGCAACCGAACTCGCGCCCGATCTCGCCGCGCGCTTCGGCGCGCCGGTGCGGCGCGATCCCGAGCAACTGGTGCGGGCGCTCGGTCTGGCCGTCGAGGCCTACCTGCAGAGCGACGAGATGGCGCCGTTCACGTCGCGCTTCGACACGTTCCTGCGCACCCGCACGCCGCTCGCACCGGCCGAGATGCGCGGCCTTGCGCTGTTCCGGAATCCCGACAAGGGCAACTGCATGAGCTGCCACACGTTGTCGGAAACGTCGAGCCGCCCGGAACGCTCGCTCTTCACCGATTTCGGCTACGACGCGATCGCCGTGCCGCGCAACCGCGCGCTGCCGGCGAACCGCGATCCGCGCCATTTCGACAACGGGCTGTGCGACACCGCGCGGCGCCTGCGCTGGCCCGACCCGACGCAATGGTGCGGCTACCTGCGCACGCCGGGGCTGCGCAACGTCGCGCTCAAGCAGACGTTCATGCACAACGGCGTGTTCACGACGCTGCGCGACGCGGTCGCGTTCTACAACACGCGCTCGACCGATCCCGGCTTCTGGTATCACGGGGCCAGTACGTTCGACGACGTGCCCGCCGCCTATCGCGGCAACATCAACGTCAACTCGACGCCGATGAACCGCCGGCCCGGCACGCCGCCCGCGCTGACCGACGCGGAAATCGACGACATCGTCGCCTTCCTGGGCACGCTGACCGACGCGCGTCCCGCGGGTGCTGCCGCGCCGCCCGCCCCCGCCGCCCGGATCGCACGAACCGCCGCGCCGGCGCGCTGACCCTGGCCGAACGGCCAGCCGGATGCGCGCCTGCTTGCGGCTGTCGCGAACACTGGTTATATTTACAGTACTGTATTTATGAACAGTGAGGTGCGCGATGGAACATCTGGTCCGTATCGTCAACGAAACCGACCGCCAGGTACTGGCGTGGCTTCGCGCCCAGGTCGGCGATACCCGCGTCGAGCGCGCGGCTCGCCAGCTCGGGCATACGCGCAAGCCCTTTCCGTCCGCGGTATGCCGGTATCTGGGCATGAGCGCGCCGGCCACGCTGCTGCGCCAGGCCGAGCGGCCGCGCGCCGCACGCGATTTCTCGGTCGGCGATCGCTACCTGTCGCTGATCCGTCAGCACCTCGCCACACACTCGGCCAGTCGCTGAAGGCGTGGCGGCCGGCCGCCGCAAGGGTGCGGCGAGCCGGCGCCGCTCGCCAGTGCGCGTACCCGGCGGGCAGGTGTCGCCGCTATGCGGCCGCCGCGGCGTCGCGGATCAGGCGGCCGAGCGTCTCGAACGCCGCCTCGTGCCCGGCATCGAACACGCGCGTGCAGGCGAGCCGGATATAGCCGTCGAAGCGGTCGGAATTCGAGAAGATCGAACCGGGCGCGATCTTGATCCCGTGCGCCAGCGCGGCGTCGAACAGCGCATCGGAGCGCACGCCGTCCGGCAACGCGATCCAGAGCAGCATGCCGCCCGGCGGCTGGTTCAGCCGGGTTCCGGCCGGAAAATGGCGCGCAATCGCATCGATCGTGCCGTCGCGCTGCACGCGCAACTGTTCGCGAAACCTGCGCAGATGGCGATCGAACGCCCCCGAACCGACGAATTCGGCCGCCACGGCCTGCAGCAGCGCGGCATTGTGCCGGCTTTGCGCGAACTTCAGCATCCTCACGCGCGCATGCCAGCGCCCCGCGCTCATCCAGCCGAGCCGCATCCCGGGCGCCAGCACCTTGTTGAACGACGGGCAGTAGATCACCGTGCCGTCCCGGTCCCACGCCTTGACCGGCTTGACCGTCTGCTGCGCCTCCACGAGTTCGCGATAAGGCTCGTCCTCGATCACGGCCACGCCGTGGCGCGAGCACAGCGAGACGAGCGCGGCCTTGCGCGCATCGGGCATCACGCAGCCGAGCGGGTTCTGCAGGTTCGGCACGACGACCACGGCCCGAAGATCCGGATAGGCGGCCAGCGCCACTTCGAGCGCTTCGATCGACAGGCCGGTCGTCGGGCTGGCCGGGATTTCGAGCGCGCGCAGGCCGAGGCTTTCGAGCAACTGGATCAAGCCGAAGAAAGCCGGCGATTCGATCGCGATCGTGTCGCCGGGGCGCGCCACCGCGCGCAGCGCGAGATTCACCGCGTCGACGCCGCCGCTCGTCGACAGCACGTCGTCCGGCGTCACCGTCACGCCGTAGGACAACGCGCGCCTGGCCATCGCCTGCCGGAATTCGGGGGAGCCGCCGACGGGCCCTGCATCCGTCAGCAGCGTCGGCTTGCGTCGCAGCAGCCGGATCGCCAGCGCCTGCAGGCGCTCGGCCGGATACAGCGAGGCCAGCGCGGACGCGCCACCGAGATTCAACGCATCGGTCGCCGCGTTCGCGCGATCGATCACGCGGGACACACGCTCGTGCAGGCCCGCAAACGGCGGCTCGACGCTCAGCGGCGGCACCTCGCTTTCCGGCAATGTGTCGAGCACGGCCGCCGCGCGGCGCCGCACGAAGTAGCCGGAACGCGGCTTCGCCTCGCACCAGCCCGTATCCTCGAGCCGCCGAAACGCCTGGATCGCGGTCGACAGGCTCACGCCGTGCCGTGCCATGAACGCGCGCACCGACGGCATCCGGTCGCCGGGCGACAGCGTGCCGGCCGCAATGATGCGGCGGTAGTGCTCGGCGAGCCGCTCGTACAGCGGTTCGCCGTCCATCGGCAACGGCGGCCGGCACGGGTCGGTAAAAGACGTCATGCAGGCGATCGTGCCCGCGTGGCCGAAGGCACGCCAGATACAGATTCCGGGGAAACCCGCCGATACAGCAGCGCAAATTCGTCGCCTGCACCGGAACAGATTCCCGTCCCCTGAATCTGTCGAGCCGGCGGCCGTTTCCCTAACCTGATTGCACGCCGTCGCCTCGCCGTCGCGGGGCCGCACAACCGGGAAAGGGAATCGCCATGCAGACACGACACGTCCGGCTCGACGCCGGACAAAGCCACTTCGCGTGGTTCGACAAGGGCAGCCGGGTGATCGTGCTGGACGGCGCGCTCGCGGTCACGTTGCGTCACGGCGGGCTCGACTGGCTGCCCGATGCGCCGCAGTCCGTTCGCCGCCTGCTCGACGAAGGCGAGTGCCTGACGTTCGAAACGGCCGGCCACGCGATGCTGTCGGCCGGCGGCGCCGGTGCGGTCAGCACGGCGGTCGTCGAGCCGGGCAGCCGGCCCGGCGTGCTCGCGGCGTGGCGCGCGATCCTGGGCCGCCTCTCCGGGCGGGTGCGCGGCGGCCACCGTGCGCACGAACCTTCCTGATCGTACGACTGGCGGCTCTCCGCCGGTCACGTCAGCCTGACGTCGCCTCGTCCGGCGCAACGCCGGTGCGAACCGGTCCGACGGTGCCGTTGCGGATCGTCCGGCTCCACCGCCGCTCCCTCCCCGGTCCGCTCGGCCGTCGCCTCAGCGCGCGCGCCGCCGACGCTCGGCCCACTCGAATATCGCCATCCCCACCAGCATCGCGGCGACGAACCCGATCCCCTTGCTCACTCCGAAGCCGATCGACACGATCGCGGGCCCGGGGCAGAACCCGGCGATGCCCCAGCCGATGCCGAACGCCGCACTGCCGGCCACCAGCCGCACAGTGATCGCCCGCCGCGCCGGCAACTGCATCGGCAGGCCGAGCCACGACCGCGTCCGGCGTTTCGCCCATGCGAACGCGAGCACGGCCACACCTGTCGCGCCGGCCATCACGAACGCGAGCGACGGATCCCAGCGGCCCGCCAGGTCGAGAAAGCCGAGCACCTTCTGCGGATTGGCCATGCCCGACACGACGAGGCCGACGCCGAACAGCAGCCCCGCCAGAAACGCGAATCCTGCCTGCATCGGTCAGCCCCCCAGCACGTGCCGCCGCACGAATACGGTCACGAAACCCGCAACCATGAAGATCGCCGTCGCGACCACCGAGCGCAACGCACCGCGCGACATCCCGCACACGCCGTGGCCGCTCGTGCATCCGCCCGCGTACCGCGTGCCGATCCCGACCAGCAGCCCCGCGGCCAGCACGTCGGGCCAGCCGGCATCAACCTGCGGCATCGGCCCGGCCCCGGCGACGCGCATCGCCAGCGGCGCGACGATCAGCCCGGCGACGAACGCGGCGCGCCAGCCGCGCTCGCCGACGGCCGCCGTGAGCAGCCCGCCGACGATGCCGCTGATACCGGCGATGCGGCCGTTGAACGCGACAAGCCAGGCGACAGCCAGCCCGATCAGCACGCCGCCGGCCAGCGACGGCCACGGCGTGAAATGAAGCGCATCAACGTGCATCGCGGGTCTCCTGCGCGGCCGGGCCGCGGAACTGTTCGTACAGTACGCCCATCACCGCGATCGCGGCCGGACTGTCGAGCGAATGGTGGATGTTCTTGCCCTCGCGGCGCGTACGGACCAGCGCGTGGTCGCGCCACACGCCGAGTGGCTGCGACAGCGTCGGCTGGCGGATGTCCAGCCGCGTTTCGATGTCGCCGACACAGCGCTCGCCCCGCGACAGCTCGCGGCGCAACAGCAGCCGGTCGGGATTCGACAGCACCTCGAGGAACACGCAAGCCGATTCGGCGATCGCGCGCATCGTGTCCGGTTCGGGCAGCCCGGCGGGAAGATCGTCGTGCATTGGTGCAGGAATATATTTACGAATTCAATATTTTATCATTTTATATATTGTTGAGTTCGTCCGGTGGCCGTTCGCCACGTTATCCCCCGTCGCCGCTCAGGCCTGCTCGCCCGCGATCGCATCGCCGGCCGCCCCGCGCATCGCATCGGCGCGAACCACGCCCAGTGCCAGCACCGCGAGCGCCGCCATCGCACACGGCACCGCGACCGCGGCAAACGCGGCCGGCAGCGGCATGCCCGCGGCCAGCATCGCGCCGCCCGCCATCGATCCGACGACCGAGCCGCCGCGGCCGATGCCGTTCGCCCAGCTCACGCCGGTGGTCCGGCACTCGGTCGGATAGAACCCGGCCGACAGCGCGTTCGCGCCGACCTGCGAACCCGACACGCAGAAGCCCGCCGCGAACACGGCGAGCGCGGCGCCCCACGGCGAGGCGGCCAGTACGCCGATCGCCGCGACGAACAGGCCGGCCGCCGCATAGCTGCAGGCCAGCACGCGATGCGGATCGAAGCGGTCCATCAGCGCGCCGAGCACGATCGCGCCGAGCGTGCCGCCGACCTGGAACATCGCGGTCACGCGCGCGGCCGTCTGCAACGTCGCGCCGGTCGTGCGCAGCAGCGTCGGCAGCCAGCTCGACAGCAAGTAGATGACGAGCAGGCTCATGAAGAACGTGAGCCACAGCAGCAGCGTGCCGCGCAGCAGGTCGGCGCCGAACAGGCGGCCGAGCGGCGACCCCGCCGGCTTGCCGGCGGGCGCGACGAACGACGCGCGCGAAAGATGCGGATCGGGCGCGATGCGCGCGAGCATCGCCGCGATCCGCCCGCGGGCCGCCCCCGTGCCGACGAGATAGCGCACCGATTCCGGCAGCCGCCACGCGAGCACCGGCAGGAGCAGCAGCGGCGCGGCGCCGCCGACGACGAGCACCGCCCGCCAGCCGTGGTGCTCGATCAGCGACGCGGCCGCGAGCCCGCCGAGCGCGGAGCCGATCGTGAAGCCGCAGAACATCGTCGTCACGAGCAGCGAACGGCGTCGCGCCGGACAGTATTCGGAGGTCAGCGTGATCGCATTCGGCATCGCGCCGCCGAGCCCGAGCCCGGTCACGAAACGCCATGCGATCAGCTCCGTCAGGCCGCCGGCGCTCGCCGACGCGGCGCTCGCGATGCCGAAGCACGCCACGCACGCGAGCAGCAGGCGCTTGCGGCCGAACCGGTCGCCGAACGGCCCGAACACGAGCGCGCCGGCCATCAGCCCGGCGAGCCCCGCGCCGAACACCGGTGCGAGCCGCGCGGGCGACAGGCCCCATTCCGCGCGGATGACGGGGGCGATGAAACCGATCGACGCGGTATCGAACCCGTCGATCGCGACGATCAGAAAGCACAGCGCGACAATCGCGGCCTGAAACGGCGCAACGCGATGCCGGTCGATCCATTCGCTGACGTCGATGGACAGCGTATCGGCCATGATGGTGTCTCCTCCAGGCAGGCGGTCGCGCGTCATGGCGTTGACCTGCGCGCCGCCGGAATCGGGCCGCCTTGCCGCGTCACGCGGCGGGCGTCAGGCAATCTTCCGCACGCCAGCCATGCAGCCAGTCGAGCGCGTCGTAGAACTGCGTCTGCGTGCGGCCGACCCAGAGCCCGTTGCGGACCTGCCGCTCGACGCCCTTCGCGTGATAGATCCGCCCCATCTCGCGCGCCGAATACAGCACGCGCGCGGTGCGCGGAATCCGCACGCGCTCGTACAGCGCGAACGCGGCCTCGAAATCGCCGTCGGTCCGGGCGACGGCCGCGCCGAGCGTCACCGCGTCCTCGAGCGCCTGGCACGCGCCCTGCGCGATGTATTGCGTCATCGGATGCGCGGCGTCGCCGAGCACCGTCGCGCGGCCCGCGCTCCAGTATTCGACCGGATCGCGGTCGGCGGTCGCCCAGCGCTTCCACGACGTCGGCCGGTCGAGCATCTGTTTCGGCAGCGGATGGATGCCGTCGAAGTACGACAGCACTTCGTCCTTGCTGCCGTCGCGCACGCCCCAGGTCTCCTGCTCGCGGCTGTGGAACGTGACGACGAGGTTGTATTGCCGCCCGCCGCGCAGCGGGTAGTGAACGAGGTGGCAATGCGGGCCGGCCCATACGACGGGCGCGTTGATCCGCAGATCCTGCGGCATGTCGTCGACGTCGACCACCGCGCGATACACGACGTGGCCGGTCACGCGATGCGCGTCGCCGATCAGCGCGTGACGGATCGCGGATTTCACGCCGTCGCAGCCGATCACCGCGTCGGCCCGATAGCGTTCGCCGTGCTGGTCGATCACGGTCACGCCGTTGCCGTCCTGCTCGAAGCCGCACACCTGCGTGCTCGTCCGGAACTCGATCGACGGGTGATCCTTGACGGCCTCGTAGATCGACAGGTGAATGTCCGCGCGATGGATCACCGCATACGGATTGCCGAAGCGCTCGCGATACGCGGCGCCCGTATCGATGCAGGCGACCGCGCGCGCATCGAGCGCATCCATCAGTTGCAGCCGGTCGGTGAACACCGCGCGGCTACGCGCGGCCGCGCCGACGCCCAGCGCATCGAGCGCGTTGAATGCGTTCGCGGCAAGCTGGATCCCCGCGCCGATCTCGCCGATCTGCGCCGCCTGTTCGAGCAGCGTCACGCGAATGCCCTGGCGCGCGAGCGCCAGCGCCGCCGCGAGTCCGCCGATACCGCCGCCGATCACGAGTACGCGCCGGCCGTTGCTGTTTGTCTCGCTCATGTCTGTCTCCTGCTTCGTGTTACGCAACGTAATCCGGTTGCCGCTGCGGTTGCGCGGCCTCGAAGGCCGGCGCGCGCCGTGCGTGTTCATACACCGCGAGGCTGCGCGGGTACGCGCTCAGGTCGCAATCCATCCGCAATGCGTTCGCCATCTGCGGCACGAGGCAGACGTCGGCGAGTGTCGGCGTGTCGCCGAAGCACCACGGGCCCGTGTCCGCGCGCACGAGCAGCCGCTCGACACCGGCCATCCCTTCCGCGATCCAGTGCCGGTACCACGCGGCCTTCTGCTGCGGCGTGACGTTCAGCTCGTTGTCGAGATAGCGCAGCACGCGCAGGTTGTTGACGGGATGGATGTCGCAGGCAATCAGCGTCGCCAGCTCCAGCACGCGCGCCCGGCGCCGCGGTTCGAGCGGGATCAGCCGCGGTTCCGGATGGATCTGGTCGAGATAGTCGAGGATCGCGAGCGACTGGCCGAGACGGAATTCGCCGTCGGCCAGCGCCGGCACCAGTGCCGACGGGTTCACCCGCGCGACGTAATCGGCGTCGCGATGCTCGCCCGTGCGGATGTTCACGGGCAGCGCGTCGTACGCCAGCCCTTTCAGCGCGAGCGCGATTCTCACCCGATAGGATGTCGAACTATTGAAGAAGCCATGCAGTTGCACGATGTCACCTTTCACCGAAGTGCGTCAGACCACGCGCACGGTCAGTTCGCCGAGCCGCTCGACGCCGACCTTCATCACGTCGCCCGCGACCACCGCGCCGACGCCTTCTGGCGTGCCCGTGAAAATCACGTCGCCCGGCTCCAGGCGGAAGAACTTCGACAGGTCCGCGACCGTCTCCGCGACCGACCAGATCAGGTGCGACACGTCGCTCTGCTGCTTCGTCGCGCCGTTGACCGTCAGCCACAGGCCGCCCTGCACGAAATGGCCGACCTCGCCGGCGGGATGCACGGGCCCGATCGGCGCCGAACGGTCGAACGCCTTGCCGATCTCCCACGGCCGGCCCATCTCGCGCATCTTCATCTGCAGGTCGCGGCGCGTCATGTCGAGGCCGACCGCATAGCCCCACACGTGTTCGAGCGCGCGCTCGAGCGGGATGTCGGCGCCGCCCTTGCCGATCACCGCGACGAGTTCGGCCTCGTAGTGATAGTTCTGCGTCTGCGACGGATACGCGAGGTCGAGCGTTTCGCCGTACGCGACCGGCACGATCGAATCGGCCGGCTTGCAGAAGAAGAACGGCGGTTCGCGATCGGGATCGAAGCCCATTTCGCGCGCATGAGCCGCATAGTTGCGGCCGACGCAGTAGACGCGGCGCACCGCGAACCGGGCGTCGCTGCCGGCGACGGAAAGCGCCACGGGGGCTTCAGGCGGGAAAACGAAAGTCATGAACGGCTCCAGCATGGGGATGCATGAAAAGTCGCGCGCCGCCGCGGCGGCGCACGGAACACGGATCGTCGAAAGCGGCCGGCGTCAGTCGCGCGCTTCGCGCAGCAGGTTCAGCGCGGCGAGCACGGGCCGGTCGGAATAGCTGAACAGCACGCTGTCGGACGACGCCGACAGCCGCACGGGCGCCCACGACGGTGCGACGAAAATGTCGTGCGGCGCGAATTCGAACGCGTTTGCGCCGATGTGCGCGGTGCCGCCGCCCTCGACGACGCAGTAGATCGTCGCGTCGGTGCTGCGGTACGGGCGGCCGTCGAAGCCGGCAGGCAGGAACTGCATGAAGGTCGCGATCGTCGGCATCGGCCAGCCGCCCGTCGCGGGGTTGACGTAACGCAGCTTCACGCCGTCCCACGCATCGAGTTCGCCGTTCCGGTACAGCGCGTCGAGCGCTTCGCGGCTGCGCGCATACGGATAGCTGAACACCGGCGACGTCGGGTCGCTCGCGCGATGCCGCACCGGCACCATGTTGTGACCGAAACGCGCGAAGCTGTCGCCTTCGGGGCGATGCACCGGCTGCATGGCTTCCGGATAGTTCTCCGCGAAGCCGGCGTCGAGGCTCGCGACGAGCGGAATGTCGAGCCCGTCGAGCCACACGACCGGCTCGCCGCCCGCCTCCGCCGGCGGATTGCCGTGGTCGTGCCACGCCCACGACGGCGTGATGATGAAATCGCCCGGGTGCATCGTGGTGCGCTCGCCGTTGACGGCCGTCCACGCACCGCGCCCTTCCACGATGAAGCGCAGCGCCGATTGCGTATGCCGATGACTCGGCGCAATCTCGCCCGGCAGGATCAGCTGCAGCCCCGCATACAGGCTCGGCGTCATGCTCGACTTGCCGGGCAGCCCGGGGTTCTCCAGCACCAGCACGCGGCGCACGGCCTCTTCCGCGCTGATCACGCTGCCGGCCTGCATCACGAGATCGCGCACCTGCGCGTATTTCCAGATCGCCGCCTGCGCGGCCGGCTGCGGGGTTTTCGGCACGAGGTTGTGCAGCGATTCCCACAGCGGCGCCAGGCGTTGCCCGGCGATCCGGGCGTAATAGGCGGCGCGCGACGCGTCCGGACAGGTCGTCATGATGTCTCCTTGAAGTCGGCCGATCGGCGTCGGCGCTGTGTCTCTCGGGTCGGGGGCCGTACCGCGGCACATGAGTGGTTTTATATTCGACGCAGCCATACCCGGTAAAATGGTCAAATCATCTGATCCATATTGTTTTGGATATATCTACTGGCGACGAGGCATGCGATGGACTGGACCCACCGGCTGCGGCTGCGGCATCTGCAGGTACTGTTGAGCCTTGCCGGCACCGGCAACCTGAGCCAGTCGGCGATGGCGCTCGCGACCACGCAGCCCGCGCTGTCGAAATGGCTGAAGGAACTGGAGGAGGATGTCGGGCTGCCGCTGTTCGAGCGGCATGCGCGCGGCCTGCGGCCGACGCACTACGGCGAAGCGCTGATCGAGCACGCGCGCCGCGTCGCGGCACAGCTCGACGTCGCGCGCGACGACATGGCCGCGCTGCGCGAAGGCGGCAGCGGCCTCGTGACGATCGGCACCTCGGGCGTCGCGGCGGCCGACACGGTGCCGCTCGCCGTGTCGCAACTGCTGAAGCGGATGCCGCGCGCGCAGGTGCGGATGACCGAGAGCACGATGAACCTGCTGATGCCGCAGCTCGCGCACAGCGAACTGGACATCGTCGTGGGCCGTTCGGGCTCGACCTCCGTCGATCCGCTGCTGCACGCCGAAGCGCTGTACGTCGATCCGGTCGTGTTCGTCGCGCGGCCCGGCCACGCACTCGCCGGCGCGACGTCGGTGGGCTGGGACGACGTGCTCGCCTACCCGTGGATCGTCTGGCCGTCGGGCACGCCGGTACACAACGCGCTGGAGGCCGCGCTGACGGCCGCCGGCCGCGTACAGCCGCCGCACTGCGTCGAGTCGAACTCGTCGATCCTGAACCTCACGCTGCTGAACAACACCGACCTGCTAGGCGTCGCATCGCATCGTGCCGCGCGACGCTTCGCGCAACTGAACGCGATCCGGATCCTGCCGATGGCGCTCGAGGGCCAGGGCGCGGTGTCGATGTACTGGCACCCCGACAGCGCGAATCGCGCGGCCGTGGCCGCGACGATCGAGTGCCTGCGCGCGTGCGCCGCGCCGCAGGTGGGCGGCTGGGAGAAGACGACGACGGAATGACCGGCGCGGCCCGGCGCACACCGGGCCGCCCGGCCGCGGCGGGTCACGCGCCGTCGCGGGATGCCGTGCCGTCCAGCATCAGTGTGCCGACCCGCGCGGGCACGAGCGGCGTGCGCGGCGCGGGCGGCGTCCAGCCGAACAGCGTCTGCGCGGCCGCGCCGCACACGCGGCCCTGGCACGCCCCCATCCCGCAGCGCGACTGCAGCTTTGCCGCCGTCCATCCCGGCGCCTGCGCGACTGCGTCGAAACGCACGTCCTCGCACCGGCACAGCAGCGTATCGGGCCGCGCGAGCCGACGGATCGGCTCGCGAATCGCGAAGCACTCGCGAACGGCGTCCGCGAAAGCCTGCCAGTGCGCGCGCCGCGCAAGGCGAGCGGCCAGCTGCGCCGTCTGCCCGGTCGCCGCATAGCCGGCGATTTCGCCTTCGACCATCGCCAGCTCGCTGCCGCCGACGCCGGTACACTCGCCGGCCGCGAACACCCCGTCGCGATTCGTGCGCTGGTGCGCGTCGACCGCCACCGCGCCGTTCTCGACCCGGCAGCCGAGGTGGCTCGGCAGCACGGTGTTCGGCACGAGCCCGAAGCCGCATGCGAGCCGGTCGCAGTCAACCTCGAACTCGCGATCGCCGTGACTGATCCGCACGCGTTCGAGCCGCCGGTCGCCGAACGCCTCGACGACGTACGCGTCGGGCCGATAGGCGGCCGTGACGAGCTTCGCGGCCTGCGCGAGCTTCGACGGCCAGCGCCACAGCCCCGCGCCGAAGCGGGCCACGTCGCCGCGGCGCGCCTGTTCGAGCACATGCGACACGCGCGCGCCGGCCTGACGGGCCGTCGCCGCGCTCGCCAGCAGCAGCGGCCCGCTGCCCGCAATCACCGTGCGCTGCCCGCGTACGTCGAGGCCGTACTTGATCAGCGCCTGCAGGCCGCCCGCGCCGGTCACGCCCGGCAGCGTCCAGCCCGGAAACGGCAGCAGCAGCTCGCGGGCGCCGCAGCAGAGGATCAGCGTCCGGAAATCGAGCAGTTGCCCGCGCTCGTCGTCCTCGAGCAGCAGCGTGCCCGGCTGCGTTTCGGCGACGATGCGCGTCGCCGCGAGATGCGTGACGTTCGGCTGCCGCAGCACGGCGAGGCGGCCGGCGGCGACGGTGGGCGGCACGGCCGCCGCGCCTTGCCGCCAGATCTGGCCGCCCGCGCGCGGGTTGTCGTCGATGACCGCGACCGTCGCTCCGCCCTGCGCGGCGGCCCGTGCGGCCGAGAGCCCGGCCGGCCCCGCGCCGACGATCGCGACGTCGACGCTCAGTCTTGCCTGTTTCATCGCGTGCGCTCCACCCGCATGCCGTCGCGGCACAGCGTCTGGCAAGCCAGCCTGCGGCGGCCGTCGATCGTCATCCTGCACTCCTGGCAAATACCCATTCCGCAAAACGGCGCGCGCGCCGCACCCGTGCACGACACGCGCGTCGTGTCGTCGCCGCTCGCCGCAACGGCGGCCGCGACGGTCGCGCCATCGGCCACGGTCAGCGCGCGGCCGTCCAGATGAATGATCATGTCAGCGCTCCGGCTACGGGGGACGCGGTCAGGAAGCGTCCCGGCAAATACGGTTCGATATCGATGGGCGGCCGCTCGCCGGCCATCAGCGCGGCGACGAGCCGCGCGCTGCCCGGCGCGGTCGTCACGCCGAGCCCCTCGTGCCCGACCGCGAGCCACACGCCCGGCCGCGCCGGATGCTCGCCGAGCAGCGGCAGGCCGTCGGGGCTCGCGCAACGGAACCCCGTCCACGCGCGGATGCCGTTCAGGTCCGCCAGATCCGGCAGGTAGCCGACCGCGCGGCGCAGCATGCGCGCGAGCACGGTCGGCTCGACCTGCGGATCCTCGGTGTCGAACTGGCGCGACGAACCGATCAGCAACTGGCCGGTAGGCCGCGGCTGCACGTTGAACGCGACCGACGTGCCGTCGCTCGCATGCGCGCTCGCCGCATAGCCGAGCTCGACGAGCTGGTGCGACACGTGGCCCGGATAGCGGTCGGTGATCAGCAGGTGGCCTTTTTTCGGGCGCAGCGGCAACTCGGGCAGCAGCATGCGCGCCGCGACGCCGTTCGCGACGACCACGCGCTCCGCGCGCAGCGTGGCGCCGCTCGCGAGCGTCACGCCCGCGCCGTCGACGGCGGTCGCGCGGTCGCGCCGCAACGTGATGCGCGGCGCGCGCTGCAACAGCCAGTTCGCGGTGACGGGCGCATAGAGAATCGCATCGCCCGGAATCTTCAGCGCGCCGCCGAGGCCAGCGCGCAGCATCGGCTCCAGTTGCGCGAGCGCCGCCGCGTCGATCAGTTCGCCGGCCACGCCGTGGGCGGCAAGCGTCGACTGCTTCGCACGCGCGAGATCCATTTCGTGCGCATCGACCGCGAGCCACAGCGTGCCGCACGCGCGGTACGCGCAGTCGGCCGGCATCTCGCCGCTCAACGCACGCCAGAGTTCGATCGAGTAATGGCTCAACGCGAGTTCGGCCGCGTTGTCGTCCATCGCGACGAGGTGGCCCATCCCCGCGCCGGTCGCGCCGCCGCTGGCGTCGTCGACGACGACGACGCGCAGCCCGCGCTGTGCAAGCTCGTGCGCGCACGCCGCGCCGACAATGCCGGCGCCGATCACGACGACGTCGGTCTTCGTTTCGCTCACGACCCGATGCCCCAGCCGAACGGATCGTCTTCCTCGATCAGTAGCGTCGCTTCCGCGCTCAGGTGCGCGCTGCCCCGAATCGTCGGCACGATGCCGCCGTCGGCTCGCTCGTAGCTCGCCTGGAATACGCTGCCGATCACGCTGGCCTGCCGCCACACGGCGCCCGGCTCGAGCTTGCCGTCGGCCGCGAGGCAGGCGAGCTTCGCGCTGGTGCCGGTGCCGCACGGCGAACGGTCGTAGGCGAGGCCCGGGCACAGCACGAAGCTGCGGCTGTCGTGCTCGGGATCGTCGGCGAACAGCTCGATGTGGTCGATCTCGCCGCCGTTCGCGCCGCTGATGCCCGCGCGTTCGAGCCCTTCGCGCACGGCCGACGCATACGCGGTGAGCGCCGCGACGTTGTCGCCGGCGACGCGCTGCCCGTGGTCGCTGATCAGGAAGAACCAGTTGCCGCCCCACGCGATGTCGCCCGTCACGGGGCCGTACCCCGGCACGTCGAGCGCGACGCCCTGTGCGTGGCGATACGCGGGCACGTTGCGCACGCTGACCGACAGGTCGTCGTGCAGCGTCGCCTCGACGGTGCCGACCGGCGTTTCGATCCGGTGCACGCCGGGCTCGATGCGACCCATGTGATGCAGCGTGCGCACGACGCCGATCGTGCCGTGCCCGCACATCCCGAGATAGCCGCTATTGTTGAAGAAGATCACGCCTGCCGCCGCCTCCGGCGACACGGGCTCGCACAGCAGCGCGCCGACCAGCACGTCGCTGCCGCGCGGCTCGAGAATGCAGGCGGTGCGATAGCGGTCGTGCTCGCGTGCGAGCACGTCGCGGCGCTCGGCCATCGTGCCGTTGCCGAGCGAGGGAAAGCCGGACACGACGAGCCGCGTGGGTTCGCCGCCCGTGTGCGAATCGATGATCTGGATGCGCTTCATCATGAGCCGTCCGAAGTGGGGAAAGGAGCATAGCTTCCTCCGTCGTGCGTCCGTCCGCTTGTGGCTTTTCGATGAGGACGACGACGAAATCGGCATAGTGTCGCGCCCCCTCCCCGCGCCGTCCGGCCGCTGTGCCGATTTCGTCATTTTGCTCCGCGATACGACTCAAGCGTGATCGGCGTTTGCACGGCGATACTGGTTGCCACACCGACACCCCTGTCGGCCGACCGATACGAACGTAGGAGATTTCAGTGAGCCGCAAAGCCATTCAGTGGACCGGGGTTTTCCCGGCCGTCAGCACCCAGTTCAAGCCGGATTTTTCCCTCGACATCGACGCCACCCACCGCGTGGTCAGGAACCTGGTGAACGACGGCGTGTCGGGCCTCGTGGTCTGCGGCACGGTCGGCGAGAACACGTCGCTGTCGACGAGCGAGAAGCTCCAGGTGATCGAGGCCGCGCGCGACGCGGCCGGCGGCAAGGTTCCGGTGATCGCCGGCATCGCCGAATTCACGACCGAATTCGCGCGCAACACGGTGCGCGAGGCCCAGCGCGTCGGCGTCGACGGCGTGATGGTGATGCCCGCGCTCGTCTACTCGGCGAAGCCGCACGAAACCGCCGCGCACTTCCGCGCGGTCGCGACGAGCACCGACCTGCCGGTGATGGTCTACAACAACCCGCCGATCTACAAGAACGACGTGACGCCCGATGTGCTGATCGCGCTGCAGGATTGCGAGAACATCGTCTGCTTCAAGGATTCGTCGGGCGATACGCGCCGCTTCATCGACCTGCGCAACGCGGTCGGCGATCGCTTCGTGCTGTTCGCGGGCCTCGACGACGTCGTGGTCGAGAGCATCGCGGTGGGTGCCGAAGGCTGGGTGTCGGGCATGTCGAACGCGTTCCCGAAGGAAGGCGAGACGCTGTTCCGCCTCGCGAAGCAGAAGCGGTTCGACGAAGCGCTCGCGCTGTACCGCTGGTTCATGCCGCTGCTGCACCTCGACGCGCGCCCCGACCTCGTGCAGTGCATCAAGCTGTGCGAGGAACTGGTCGGCCGCGGCAGCGCGATCACGCGTCCGCCGCGCCTCGCGCTGCAGGGCGACACGCTCGCGGAAGTGAAGGCGATCGTCGCGAAGGCGCTCGAAACGCGTCCGGCGCTGCCCGACGTCGGTCTCTGACCGATTCCCCCGGCGGCGGCGCGCGGGTCTTCCCCCTCGCGCGCCGCCGCCTCCGGTCCGGCATGGCCTGCGGGCCCGCTCACACCGGCGCCGGCGCGCGCCGCGCGTGACCGGGCCGCGGCCCGCCCCGGTCGTTCGAACCGGGCGACGCCGGCCGGCAGGCGTGCGCGCCGCTCCGTCGGAGCGCGCGGCCCACGCCTGTGCCGCCCTTCCCCCAGGAGACAAGCCCATGCCAGGCCAAGGCAACGCACACCCGTCCGTCCCGCTTTCCGGTTCCGCGCACCCCGACGCGGGTCACGGCAAGTTCAAGAAACAGCTGTCGCTGACCGACCTCACGTTCATCGGTCTCGGCGCGATTTTCGGTTCGGGGTGGCTGTTCGCCGCGAGCCATGTGTCGACGATCGCCGGGCCGGCCGGCATCTTCTCGTGGCTGCTCGGCGGCTTCGCGGTGCTGCTGCTCGGCATCGTCTATTGCGAACTCGGCGCCGCGCTGCCGCGCGCGGGCGGCGTGGTCCGCTACCCGGTGTTCTCGCACGGCCCGCTGCTCGGCTACCTGATGGGCTTCATCACGCTGATCGCCTTCTCGAGCCTGATCGCGATCGAAGTGGTCGCCGCGCGCCAGTACGCGGCCGCATGGTTTCCGGGCCTGACGGCCGAAGGATCGAGCGACCCGACCACGCTCGGCTGGCTCGTGCAGGCCGCGCTGCTCTGCTTCTTCTTTTATCTGAACTATTCCAGCGTGAAGACGTTCGCGAAGGCGAACAACATCATCAGCATCTTCAAGTTCATCGTGCCGCTGGCGGTGATCGCCGTGCTGTTCTCGTTCTTCAAGCCGGCGAACCTGACCGTGCACGGCTTCGCGCCGTTCGGCATGCCGGGCATCGAGATGGCCGTGTCCGCGGGCGGCATCATCTTCGCGTACCTCGGGCTCACGCCGATCGTGTCGGTCGCGAGCGAGGTGCGCAACCCGCAGCGCACGATCCCGATCGCGCTGATCCTGTCGATCCTGCTGTCGACGCTGATCTACGTGCTGCTGCAACTCGCGTTCATCGGCAGCATCCCGACGGTCATGCTCGCCGCCGGCTGGCACGACGTGAGCAAGGCGTTCTCGCTGCCGTACCGCGACATCGCGCTCGCGCTCGGCGTCGGCTGGCTCGCCGTGATGGTTGTCGCCGACGCGATGATCTCGCCGAGCGGCTGCGGCAACATCTACATGAACGCGACGCCGCGCGTCGTCTACGGCTGGGCGAAGACGGGCACCTTCTTCAAGGTGTTCACGCGCGTCGACGAAGCGTCGGGCATCCCGCGCGCGGGCCTGTGGCTCACGTTCGGCCTCGCGATCTTCTGGACGCTGCCGTTCCCGTCGTGGGAGGCGCTGATCAACATCGTGTCGGCCGCGCTGGTGCTCAGCTACGCGGTGGCGCCCGTGTCGGTCGCCGCGCTGCGCCGCACCGCGCCCGGCCTGCCGCGGCCGTTCCGCGCGAGCGCCTTCTGCGTCACCGGCCCGGCGTCGTTCGTGATCGCCGCGCTGATCGTCTACTGGTCGGGCTGGAGCACCGTGTCCTGGCTGCTCGGCCTGCAGATCGCGATGTTCGTCGTCTATCTCGCGTGCCGCCGCTGGGTGCCGACCGCGCACCTGAGCCTCGCCGAGCAGGTGCGTTCGTCCGCATGGCTGATCGCGTTCCATGCCGCGATGATCGTGCTGTCGTATTTCGGCGGCTTCGGCGGCACGGGCCGGCTGGCCCATCCGTACGACACGCTCGTCGTCGCGGCCGTCGCGCTCGTCATCTACTACTGGGGCGCCACCACCGGCGTACCCGCCGACAAGCTGCAGCTCGACGACGACGAGGACTGACGCGCCCGCCCCCTTTCTTACCGTCACGCCGGCCGGGCATCCCGCGTCCGGCCCCTGCTTTTTCCGAGGAAAACCATGCAACTCACAGGCCAGCTCCTGATCGGCCAGTCCGTCGTCACCGGACGGAACGGCACCCTCCATGCACTCGCCGCCGCGACCGGCGAACCGCTCGAACCCGCCTTCGGCGGCGCCAGCCTGAACGACCTGGAGACGGCCTGCGCGCTCGCCGACGACGCGTTCGACACGTATCGCGAAACGGGGCTCGACGCCCGCGCCGCGTTTCTCGACGCGATCGGCCGCCACATCATGGCGCTCGGCGACGACCTGATCGAGCGCTGCGTCGCCGAGACGGGCCTGCCGCGCGCGCGCATCGAAGGCGAACGCGGCCGCACGGTCGGCCAGCTCGCGCTGTTCGCGTCGCTGGTGCGCGACGGCGGCTTTCTCGACGCGCGGATCGATCCGGCCCGCCCCGAGCGCAAGCCGCTGCCGCGCGTGGACCTGCGCCTGCGCAACGTCGCGCTCGGGCCCGTCGCCGTATTCGGCGCGTCGAACTTCCCGCTCGCGTTCTCGGTCGCCGGCGGCGACACGGCGTCGGCGCTCGCGGCCGGCTGCCCGGTGATCGTCAAGGCGCATTCCGCGCATCCCGGCACGTCGGAGCTGGTCGGCCGCGCGATCCGGCAGGCCGCGCAGGAGTGCGGCATGCCGGACGGCGTGTTCTCGCTGCTGTTCGACGTATCGCGCGAGATCGGCCGGACGCTCGTCGCCGATCCGCGCATCAAGGCCGTCGGCTTCACCGGCTCGCGCAGCGGCGGCCTCGCGCTGATGCACGTCGCGGCCGCGCGCGCCGAGCCGATCCCCGTCTATGCGGAAATGAGCTCGATCAACCCCGTGCTGCTGCTTCCCGCCGCGCTCGACGCGCGCCACGACACGATCGCGCCGCAGTTCGTCGCCTCGCTCGCGCTCGGCGCCGGCCAGTTCTGCACGAACCCGGGCCTCGTGCTCGCGATCGACGGCCCCGCGCTGCGCGCGTTCGAGGCCCGGGCGGCCGAGGCCGTGCGGGCGACGGCCGCGCAGACGATGCTGACGCCGCACATCCACGCGAGCTACGCGCAAGGCGTCGCGGCGCTGCGCGATCACGCGTCGGTCGAATCGTTGGCGCAAGGCATCGAGGGCGGCCGCCATCAGGCCCGCGCGGCGCTGTTCGCGACGTCGGCCGACGCGTTCGTCGCCACCCCCGAGCTGCGCGACGAAGTATTCGGCCCCGCGTCTCTGATCGTGCGCTGCCCGGACGCCGACACGCTGCATCGCGTGCTGAAGTCGCTCGACGGCCAACTGACGATCGCCGCGCATCTCGCCGACGGCGACGCCGCGCTGTTCGCCGCGCTGCGCGCGACGCTCGAACGCAAGGCCGGCCGGATTCTCGTCAACGGCTTCGGCACGGGCGTCGAGGTCGGCCACGCGATGGTGCACGGCGGGCCGTTCCCGGCCACGTCCGACACGCGTACGACGTCCGTCGGTGCGCGCGCGATCGAGCGTTTCCTGCGCCCGGTGTCGTACCAGGACCTGCCCGACGCGCTGCTGCCGGACGCGCTCCGCGACGGCAATCCGCTGAACGTGCCGCGGCGCATCGACGGCGTCCCCGCGCCGCGGGAGGCGAACCATGTCTGAACACCGCGCCGAAGTCACCCTGTCGCTCGACGAAGTCCATGCGCTCGCGCTGCGCGTGCTGACGCACCACGGGATGTCGGACGCGCATGCGCGCGCGATCGCCCGCGTGATCACGCAGGGCCAGCGCGACGAATGCCACTCGCATGGCGTGTACCGGCTGCTCGTCTGCGTGCGGTCGCTGAAGAAAGGCAAGGTCGATCCGCAGGCCGTGCCGACGCTGCGCCGGCTGTCGTCGTCGATCGTCGCGGTCGACGCGCATCGCGGCTTCTCGCTGCTCGGCTTCGAAACCGGGCTGCCCGTGCTCGTCGGGATGGCGAAACAGCACGGGATCGCGGCGATGGTCATCAACCGCTGCTACCACTTCTCCGCGCTGTGGCCCGAGGTCGAGGCGCTCGCGGCCGAAGGGCTGGCCGGCATCGCGATGAATCCGAGCCATAGCTGGGTCGCGCCGGAAGGCGGCCGCGAGCCCGTATTCGGCACGAATCCGATCGCATTCGCGTGGCCGCGCCCCGGTGGCGAGCCGTTCGTGTTCGATTTCGCGACGAGCGCGATCGCACGCGGCGACATCGAGCTGCATGCGAAGCAAGGCAAGGCGATTCCGCCGCACTGGGCGATCGACGCGGACGGCCAGCCGACCACCGACCCGCAGGCCGCGCTGAGGGGCGCGATGCGCACGTTCGGCGGTCACAAGGGCTCGGCGCTCGCGGCGATGGTCGAGCTGCTCGGCGGCGCGCTGATCGGCGACATGACCAGCCGGGAATCGATGGACTTCGACGAAGGCGTCGGCGCGACGCCGTGCCACGGCGAGCTCGTGATCGCGTTCGACCCGCACGTGTTCCTCGGCGACGACCTCGACGCGGGGCTCGCGCGCGGCGAGCGGATGTTCGAATCGATCGTCGCGCAGGGCGCGCGGCTGCCGTCGCAACGGCGCTTCGACGCCCGCGCGCGCAGCATCGCGAACGGCGTGCGGATTCCGCGGGCGCTGTACGACGAGATCCTGGCGCTGCTCGACTGACGGCCGCGGCGCCGGAGCCCGCCGGGCCGCCTTGCAAGCCGGCGCCGCAAGGGTTTCCACGGGCGGGCGGCCGGGCGGCGCCGCCCACGCCGGTTGCCGGCCGCACGGGCGCCACGCCCGCGGCGGCTGTGGGATAATCGCGTGGTTTGCCCAGGGCGCAGCTCAAGAGGTTGTTCGCACGGGCGCGAGAGAGGCCTTTATTCCCCGTGCCTCCACCCTTTTCCCGCGATATTTCTTCAGCAACCACAATGCCCATTTACCGTTCCAAGACCTCCACCGCCGGCCGCAACATGGCGGGCGCGCGCTCGCTGTGGCGCGCCACCGGCATGAAAGACGACGATTTCTCGAAGCCGATCATCGCGGTCGTCAACTCGTTCACCCAGTTCGTGCCCGGGCACGTGCACCTGAAGGATCTCGGCCAGCTCGTCGCGCGCGAGATCGAGGCAGCCGGCGGCGTCGCGAAGGAGTTCAACACGATCGCGGTCGACGACGGCATCGCGATGGGCCACGACGGCATGCTCTATTCGCTGCCGAGCCGCGACATCATCGCCGACTCGGTCGAATACATGGTGAACGCGCACTGCGCGGACGCGATGGTCTGCATCTCGAACTGCGACAAGATCACGCCGGGGATGCTGATGGCCGCGATGCGCCTGAACATCCCGGTGATCTTCGTGTCGGGCGGCCCGATGGAAGCCGGCAAGACGCGCCTCGCGAACCCGATCACCAAGACCGTCGAACTGAAGAAGCTCGACCTCGTCGACGCGATGGTGATCGCGGCCGACGCGTCGTACTCGGACGCCGATGTAGCCGAAGTCGAACGCTCGGCCTGCCCGACCTGCGGCTCGTGCTCCGGCATGTTCACCGCGAACTCGATGAACTGCCTGACCGAAGCGCTCGGCCTGTCGCTGCCCGGCAACGGCACGGTGGTGGCCACGCACGCCGATCGCGAACAGCTGTTCAAGCGCGCCGGCCGCCGCATCGTCGAGCTGACGCGCCAGCACTACGAGCAGGACGACACACGCGTGCTGCCGCGCTCGGTCGGCTTCGCGGCATTCGAGAACGCGATGACGCTCGACATCGCGATGGGCGGCTCGACCAACACGATCCTGCACCTGCTGGCGATCGCGCGGGAAGCCGGCATCGACTTCACGATGAAGGACATCGACCGTCTGTCGCGCTCCGTGCCGCAGCTGTGCAAGGTCGCGCCGAACACGAACAAGTACCACATCGAGGACGTGCACCGCGCAGGCGGCATCATGGCGATCCTCGGCGAGCTCGAGCGCGCCGGCAAGCTGCACACCGACGTGCCGACCGTGCACGCGCCGACGCTGAAGGACGCGCTCGACCAGTGGGACATCGTCCGCACGCAGGACGAGGCGGTCCGCACGTTCTACCTGGCCGGCCCGGCCGGCATCCCGACGCAGGTCGCGTTCAGCCAGAACACGCGCTGGCCGAGCCTCGACCTCGACCGCGCGGAAGGCTGCATCCGCTCGTACGAGCATGCGTTCTCGAAGGAAGGCGGCCTCGCCGTGCTGACCGGCAACATCGCGCTAGACGGCTGCGTGGTGAAGACGGCCGGCGTCGACGAGAGCATCCTCGTGTTCGAGGGCACCGCACACGTGACCGAATCGCAGGACGAAGCGGTCGAGAACATCCTGAACGACAAGGTCAAGGCCGGCGACGTGGTGATCGTGCGCTACGAAGGCCCGAAGGGCGGCCCCGGCATGCAGGAAATGCTCTACCCGACCAGCTACATCAAGTCGAAGGGGCTCGGCAAATCGTGCGCGCTGCTGACGGACGGCCGCTTCTCGGGCGGCACGTCGGGCCTGTCGATCGGCCACTGCTCGCCCGAAGCGGCGGCGGGCGGCGCGATCGGCCTCGTGCGCAACGGCGACAAGATCCGCATCGACATCCCGAACCGCACGATCGACGTGCTGGTGTCGGACGAGGAACTGGCGCGCCGCCTCGAAGCGCAGAACGCGAAGGGCTGGAAGCCGGCGCTGCCGCGTCCGCGCAAGGTGTCCGCGGCGCTGAAGGCCTACGCGAAGCTGGTCATGTCCGCCGACAAGGGCGCGGTGCGCGACCAGTCTCTGCTCGACGACTGACCGGGCCGGTGCGGCCGGCTGCCGGCAACGCGCAGCCGGCCGGCCCGCGGGCCGTACGACCGCCCGCTCGCGCGATCCGGAAGCCGCTCTGACGAGCGGCTTTTTTTCGTCCGGCGCCGGGGGAAACCGGCCGGGCCGACAACGTCAGTGACGGAATTCGTCGGGGCCCCCGCCGCCGTTGCCGTTGCCGCTGCCCTCGCCGTGACCTCCACCGCCGTTGCCGCCGCCTTGCGGCCGCGCGCCGGAATTGCCGCCCTGGCGCGCCGGCGGCATCGCGCGAGCCTCGCCGCCCTGCGCGGGCGGCGGACGCAATACGTTCGGCGGCGGCGTGCGAATCGCGCCGTTCCAGCCGCCGCGCGCCGCCGACGGCCGCGCGTCATGCACGGGCGGCGGGCCGCCCGGTGCCGCCTGCATCGCCCCGCCCGGCGGCGGATGCCCCTGTCCCGGCGGCATCCCGCCGGGGCCGGGCCGCGGCTCCGGACGATGCGCCCAGCGGTCGCGGTCGTGATACCACGGCCGGTTGCGGTAGTAGCGATCCCAGTACGCGGCGATCGCGAATCCGGTGATCGGCACGCCGATGATCGCGCCGTAGTCGAACAACGGCACGTAGCTGCCCTGGTACGGATACTCGAGCAACTGCGCATCGATCCAGCCGCGCACGCCAGGCAGCGCGACGTCGCACCACGAGTAGTCGCTCAGGCAGCCGAATACGTCCAGCGCCGTGTCGGGCGGGATCTGCGCGACCACCGGATAGTCGGGCGCCGGCCCCGCATACAGTTCGGCCGGCGAATTCGTGTAGGCGGTGCTCTGCGCATCGGCCACGCCCGGCGCGGCCGCAAGGCCGAACAGAACGACGCACAGGCTTCGGACAATCGTGTTCCTCATGATGCTCTCCCGCGCGGCGCCGCCGCGCGCCGGTCAGTGCCGATGGCCGCCCCAGCCGCCGCCCCACGGGCGGCGCCAGTAGCCGCCGCGTCCGTGCCAGTAACCGCCCCAGCCGCCCCAGAAGCCGACCGAGATCGCCGGCGCGCCCCAGCCGTACCAGCCCGGGTAATACGCCGGCGCATAGTACGGATACGGGTACGGATAGGGATACGGCAGCGGATAGGCCGGCGTGACGTCGTAGGCGGGAGCCGCGTAGCTCGCGGGCGGCGCGGTGCTCGCCGCCGGAGCCGGGCCCGGGGCAACGGTACCCGGCGCAGCCGGTGCGACGGGGGTCTCGCGCTGCGTCAGCGTGGCCGGTGCCGGCGCGTAGTAAGGTGTATAGCCATAAGGACTCGTGTAATAGCAGCCGCCGAGGGTCAGCGTTGCCAACGCGAATATCGCATGCCTCGCGGCAGGAATCGGGTTCATCTCATGCTCCGGCAGAATCCGCGCGTCGCCGTCGGGCGCGCGCCTGACTCTAGCTTACGTCCCCTGCAGATTTCCGCAGGTTTGATCGGTTACTTTTTGTTTCCAGACAGGAACGGTCGCGATCGCCCGCCGTGTACGCGTTGAAGTTCGCGCAAATGCCCTCAACTTGAACGATGTCGGGCCGACCGGCGCGGACGGGTGTCCGCGAGCAACCGGCGGCCGAACCGGCGGACTTCGGGCCGCCCAGACAGGAACGCGGCTCGCGCCGCCATCGCCATGACTACGCCACGCCCCACGCTCCGGGCGGACACGCCGCTCGATCCGATCATCCAGTTGCTGGCGCTCGCCGGCGAACAGGGTTATCTGACACACGCCGACCTCGTCGACGCGCTGCCGCCCGAAAGCGACAGCCCCGACGCGCTCGACGTCGTGCGCGCCGCGCTCGCCGACATCGGCATCGCCGTGCTCGACGAGCCGGCCACGCCCGCACCGTTCGCCGGCACGACGCCGGTCGACGTCGATCGCGATGCGCTCGACGAAGGCCGCGCCGTGCTCGGCGACCTCGCCCGGGGCACGAGCGCGTCCACCGACCCGCTCGCGCTCTACCTGCGGCGCATGCAGGCGGTGCCGCTGCTCACGCGCGAAGGCGAGATCGTACTCGCCCGCGAGATCGAGACCGGCCGCCACCAGATCCTGCACGCGCTCGCGGGCTGCCCGGCGGCGGTCGACGCGCTGCTGGCGAGTCACGGCGCAACGGCTGCGGCCGGCGCGGCCGACGACGATGCCGACACGCCCGCACCGGCCGGCTACGATGCGCCGCAGGCAGCCGTCGCGGCCTTGCGCGACGCATTGCACGCACACGGCGTCCGTTCGCCCGAATACCGCGACGCGCGCGACCGCGTGGCCGGCCTGCTCGGTTCGATCGCGTGGCACGCGCCGGCCGTCGACGAGGCCAGCCGCGTCGTGCGCACGCTCGCGGCCGCGCCGCACGGCGCCGCAACCGGCGAGGCGGCCCGCTTCGACACGGTCGCGCGGCGGGCGCTGGCCGCCGCACTCGGCGAAGGCCAGCAGAAGGTGCGCGACGCCACCCGCGCGATGCTCGAGGCGAACCTGCGGCTCGTGTTGTCGATCGCGCGCAAGTACATGAACCGCGGCGTCGACCTGCCCGATCTCGTGCAGGACGGTTGCGTCGGCCTGATGCGCGCGATCGAGAAATTCGAATACCGGCGCGGATTCAAGTTCTCGACCTATGCGACGTGGTGGATTCGCCAGGCGATCGCACGCGCGGTCGCGGATCGCGCACGCACGATCCGGGTGCCGGTGCACGTGGGCGACCAGTACCAGCGCGTGCAGCGGCATGCGCTGCGTTTTCATCAGCGCACCGGCCGCCGGGCGACGCCGGCCGAACTCGCGGCCGAAACCGGCCTCGACGAGGACAGGCTGCGCGCGGTGCTCGCGCTGCCCGCCGAGCCCGTGTCGCTGGACACGCCGCTGCCCGATGCGGATACCGGCCTCGCGGAACTGATCGAGGACCGGGCGTCGGCCAGCCCGTTCGAGCAACTGGCCGACACGCGCATGCGCGAATGCGTCAGGTCGCTGCTGCGCTCGGTCACGCCGGCCGAGGCGGAGGTGCTGCGCCGGCGGTTCGGCCTGGGCGGCGCCGAGCCCGATACCTACGACGCGATCGCGCAGGACGCCGGCATGTCGCGCGAACGCGTGCGACAGATCGAAAAACGGGCGCTCGCCGCATTGCGCACGGCCGCCGAGGCGGAGAACGCGCAGTCGTTTCTCGACGCGTGATCGCGTCGGGAAACGCACGGTCGTGCCCGCTTCCGGCACGACCGTGCGCTTCGCACCTGTGCTACGTTTGCCATTGACGTGCATCAAGTTTTCTTCATCGCGCGTTACGACAATGGTAAGAGCCGACCGGCGCATCGTTCGCCGCGTCCATTCCGTTTGCGCGTCCCCAGGTCCTTCGCCATGCAGACGACCGCCAGCCAAACGTACGAGGAAAACCGGCGTATCGCGGCCTGCCTGCGCGAGGCGGCGCAGCGGTTGGCCGACCAGGGGGCGAACCCGTATCGGGTCGCCGCGTACCGAGCGGCGGCGGCAACGGTCGATGCGCTCGACCTCGACGTCCGCGCGCTGTTCGAGCGCGGCGGCGTCGACGCGCTCGGCACGCTGCCCGAGATCGGCACGGGAGTCGCGCAGGCGATTGCCGAGCTGCTGGTGACGGGGCGCTGGCGCCAGCTCGACCGGCTGTGCGGCGACGCCGTGCGCACGTCCGCGTTCGAGGCCGTGCCGGGCATCGGCCACGCGCTCGCGCTGCGGATTCACGACCTGCTGCACATCGATACGCTCGAGGAACTCGAACGCGCGGCCCGCAACGGCCAGCTCGAAACGATCTCGGGCGTCGGCCCGCGGCGCGCGGCCGGCATCCGCACCGCGCTCGACGACGTCCTGAGCCGCCGCCGCCGCTGGCAGGGCCACGCGGAGGACGCCGCCCCCGACACGGAGCCGCCCGTCGAACTGATGCTCTACATCGACCGCCTGTACCGCAACAGGGCCGCGGCCGGCGTGCTGCCCACGCTCGCCCATCGGCGGCTGAACGCGGACGCGTACGTGCCGCCGCCGGTCATGCACATGACCAAGGGCGGGTGGCATTTCACGGCGCTGTGCCTGCATGCGGCGATGCGCACGCCGGAATCCTGCCGCCCGACGGACTGGGTCTCGCTCTATTTCTACGACGCCGTGCAGTGCGAGCACCAGCGCACCGTCTTCACCGAAACGCACGGGGCGCTCGTCGGCAAGCGCATCGTGCGCGGGCGCGAGATGGAATGCCGCGTGTATTACGCGGGGTGAATCAGTCGTCGGAGGTTTCGTCGACGTCGAACGGCACGTCGAGCACCGACGCGATCTCGCGACATGCATGGGTAAGCGCGCGCGAGTGGCGGGCCGAGTGCTCCATGCCGAGATCGAACCACGTCGAGTGCGAGACGTATCCGGCAGTCCCCTCCCGTTTCGGCACGTCGAACCGGAACGTCACCGAGTAGCCGCCCGTCCAGCGCACCGGTATCACCAGCGTGAGCTGCAGCCCCGTGATCGCGCCGTGGCGGAACCGGAAGCTGTCGTCGCCGACGCGGAACCCCGACCACGCGCCGTCGTTCGATACGAACACGGTGAGCGTCTCGCCCGGCGGCACGGCCGGCAGGCCGTCCGCCGCGGCCAGTTCGGCCGCCGACACCATCGCCGCGCCCGAACCGTCGGGGCCCGCCTCGACCTCGACGAACGCTTCGACCGTCTGCCTCGCCTTGTCGTAGAAACGGCGCGTGGCCTCGGCACGCGGGCTGCCTGCAATCAGCACCAGTTGCTTGAATCTCGCCCGCTCGCCATATCGAAGCGGCACATCGGGCGTGTCGTCGGGCGTGTCGTCGGGGGTGTCGTCAGGCGCGTCGGCCGGCTCGTCTTCCGGGCTGGCGGCCGGCTCGCCCGGCGCGGTTGCCCCGCCGGGCTGCCCGTCAGCCGTGCGCCGCCTTAGCGCGGCGGCCCCCCAGTTCAGCAACACGGTCTGCGCCGCCAGCACGGCGGCCATGGTCGCGCAACCGGCGAAGAACCCGTAATGCGGCCCGACCTTCGATGCCGCATACGCGGCGGGAAGCACATAAAGCACAAGTAAAAACCACACGCGGCAACCCCGTCGTTCCTGTTTGCGATGTCCGGCACGGCGACGCGGCGCGCCTCCGCCGGCGCCACGGCAACCCGCCGGTGCGGGCGTTCCCCGCCTACGCGCCGTCCGCCTTCGTGCGGCGGGCAGGATTGCGATGCGCGGCGATGCGCAGCAGCTTCCGGAACGACGGGCATTCGAGATGGCTCGAGGCCGGGCACACGGCCGCATGCCGCAGCGCATCGCGCACGGCGCCGAGACGGCGGATCGTGCGGTCGAGTTCGTCGGCCTTGTCGTCGAGCTTCGTCCGATCGATCTCCGGCCGGCCATCCGCGCCGACCATCGCGAGGATGTCGTCGAGCGAGAACCCGGCCTCGCGGCCGAGCGCGATCAGCGCGAGGCGCTCCAGCACCGACTCGTCGTATTGCCGTCGCAGCCCGTGGCGGCCGTGCGGGGCGATCAGCCCTTTTTCCTCGTAGTAGCGCAACGTCGACGCGGGCAATCCCGAGCGTCGCGCGACGTCCGCAATGTCCAGCAGGCTCATGCTTGACCTCAAGTGAACTTGAAGTTGCAAGATAGCCGCTCCACTCCGTAAAGACAAGCCCGGACCGCCATGAAACCGCCGAAATCCCGATGCAACCCGCCGCACCCCGCCGCCGCTATGCTGCTCCGTGGAGGCGCGCGATGAGACTGCCCGACCTGCTGCTCAGCCTGGTGCCGATCGGCGCGGGCGCCACGCTCATGATGGATCTGTGGGCGTCGTTTCGGCGGCGCGTGTTCGGCACGCCGTCGCTCGACTATGCGCTGGTCGGTCGCTGGATCGGCCACATGATGCACGGCCGGTTCCGGCATGCGTCGATCGCCGCCGCGCCGCCCGTGGCGGGAGAACGCGCGCTCGGCTGGCTCGCGCATTACGCGATCGGCATCGCCTTCGCGGCGCTGCCCGTCGCGATCGCGGGCACGGCATGGATCGGCATGCCGACGCCGCTCCCCGCGCTCGTCGCCGGCCTCGCCAGCGTGGTCGCGCCATTCTTCGTGATGCAGCCGGCATTCGGCTTCGGCATTGCGGCGTCGCGCACGCCGCATCCGGGCGTCGCGCGCCGGCGCAGTCTCGTCACGCATCTGTCGTACGGGGTCGGGCTGTATCTGGCGGCCTCCGCGCTGGCGGCGCTGGCCCGTTGAGCGTGCGGCTTCACGCGAACCGCGCCGGGCAGCGCCGGGCAGCGCCGGGCAGCGCCGGAACGGCCGTCCGCCGCCGGCAACGCGCCGCGCCGGCGCCATGACGCCCGGCATGCCTGCGGAGATCGCCTCCGCCGCCCGGCGCGCCCGGTGGGCGCCGCGCGTTACTCGCCGCCGCAGTCGATCAGGTTGTGGCGCATGCGCCCGAGCAGCCGCACCAGCGTTTCGCGCTCGTCCGGCGTGAAGCCGCGCAGTCCGTCGTCGGCAACGGCATCACCCACCTCGAGCATCTGCGGAAAAATCTCGCGCGACTTGTCCGTCAGCCGGATCACGAACGCGCGCCGGTCGTCGTCGTTCGCGATGCGTTCGATCCAGCCGCAGCTCTCCATCCGGTCGAGCAGCCGCGTCAGCGAAATCGGCGTGATCTCGAGCCACTCCGCGAGCCGCGCCTGATTCATCTCGCCCTTCCACGTCAGGTATGCGAGCACGCGGCTCTGCGCGCGCGTCAGGCCGATGCGCTTCGCGCGCCGGTCGTACAGGCGTCCGTGCAGGCGGGCCACGTCGGAAATCAGGTAGCCGATCCGGTTCTCGTAGGTCTTGTCCATGCGGCGATTATAGGGTCAAGCCGGAAACGGCCCTCGGCTCGCGACCCGTCGATAAGCGAAGATATAATAAGCGTGCTTATCATTCGAGCCATACCGGATCGCCGCCCACGGCGACCGCCCCACGGAGACACCCGCTTGAATCCCGCCGCCGCCGCCGACGCCCCCGCCTCGCCCGCCCTGAACCGGCCGATGCTGACCCTGTCGATCATGCTCGCCACGCTGATCCAGACCCTCGACAGCACGATCGCGAACGTCGCGCTGCCGCACATGCAGGGCACGCTGTCCGCGTCGCAGGACGAGATCACCTGGGTGCTGACCTCCTATATCGTCGCCGCGGCGATCGCGACGCCGCTCACCGGCTGGCTGTCGGACCGGCTCAGCGTCAAGCGGCTGCTGATCGCGTCGATCGCCGGCTTCACCGTCGCTTCGGCGCTATGCGGGCTGTCCGAGACACTCGTGCAGATCGTCGGCGCGCGTCTGCTGCAGGGCATATTCGGCGCGGCGCTGGTGCCGCTGTCGCAGTCGATCCTGCTCGACATCAACCCGCGCGAAAAGCAAGGCCAGGCGATGGCGATCTGGGGGATGGGCGTGATGGTCGGCCCGATCCTCGGCCCGACGCTCGGCGGCTGGCTCACCGACAGCTACAACTGGCGCTGGGTGTTCTTCATCAACGTGCCGATCGGCGCGTTCGCGCTCGCCGGGGTGATGACCTTCCTGCCGGCACGCGCGCCGCGCCCGCACGTGAAGTTCGACGCGTTCGGCTTCGCGACGCTCGCGCTCGCGATCGGCGCCTTCCAGGCGATGCTCGACCGCGGCGAACAGCTCGACTGGTTCGGCTCGTACGAGATCCGCATCGAGGCGCTCCTCGCGGCGCTCGGCTTCGCGTTTTTCCTCGCGCACACGGCGACCGTCGGCAAGGCGTCGTTCTTCAAGTCGGAACTGCTGCGCGATCCGAACTTCGCGACGGGCACGCTGTTCATCTTCGTGGTCGGCGCGGTGCTGTACGCGACGCGCGCGCTGCTGCCGCCGATGCTGCAGAACCTGATGGGCTACCCGGTCGCGACGACGGGCCTCGTCACCGCGCCGAGCGGCGCCGGCACGATGATCGCGATGCTGTTCGTCGGCAGGCTGCTGAAATACGTGGATGCGCGGATGCTGCTGCTCGCGGGGCTGTCGATTTCCGCGCTCGCGCTCTGGCAGATGATGCAGTACACGGTCGTGCTGTCCGAAGCGGACATCGTGTGGCCCGGCGTGGTGCAGGGTTTCGGGCTGGGGCTCGTGTTCGTGCCGCTGAGCGCGCTGTCGTTCTCGACGCTGCCGCCCGAGCTGCGCGCGGACGGCACGGCCACCTACAGCCTGATGCGCAACATCGGCAGCAGCATCGGCATCTCGATCGTGCAGACGCTGATGACGCGCAACACGCAGGTCGCGCACGCCGATCTCGCGGCCCACGTCACGCCGTTCGATCCGGCCGTGCAGGCCATGGCCGGCAGCCGCCTCGACATCGCGCTGCTCGACCGCACGATCAACCAGCAGGCGTCGATGATCGCGTACCTGAACGACTTCAAGCTGATGTTCGTCGCGACGCTGCTGATGATCCCGCTGTTGCTGCTGATCCGCCCGCCGCGACAGGCGGCGAGCGTCGAGGTCGCGCACGCGGCGATAGACTGACGCCCGCCCCCGCCGCGCGCGCTGCGCCTCGTCAGGCCTTCATCGTCCCGGTGCGCACGTAGCGCTCGTGCCACGACAGCGCCTCGGCGAGCAGGTGCGGCGTGTGCTTGCCGAAGCTCTCGTGCGACGCGCGCTCGAAGTAGTCCTCGAGCATCGGCCGGTAGTCGGGATGCGCGCAGGTCGCGATGACCTTGCGCGCGCGCTGCTTCGGCGACAGGCCGCGCAGGTCCGCGAGGCCCTGCTCGGTCACGATCACCCCGACGTCGTGCTCGGTATGGTCGACGTGGCTCGCCATCGGCACGATGCGCGAGATCGCCCCGCCCTTCGCGGTGCTGGCCGACATGAAGCACGACAGATAGCCGTTGCGCGCGAAGTCGCCCGAGCCGCCGATGCCGTTCTGGATTTTCGTGCCCATCACGTGGGTCGAGTTCACGTTGCCGTAGATGTCGGCCTCGATCATCCCGTTCATCGCGATGCAGCCGAGGCGGCGCACGAGTTCGGGATGGTTGCTGATCTCCTGCGGGCGCAGCACGATCTTCTCGCGGAACGTCGCGATCTCGTCGGCGAAGCGCTGCACGGCGGTCGGGCTCAGCGACAGCGCGGTGGCCGACGCGAAGCTCAGCGTGCCGTCCTGGAGCAGGTCGAGCATGCCGTCCTGGATCACCTCGGTGTACGCGGTCAGGTTCGCGAAGCCGGCCGAGCTCAGTTCCGCGAGCACCGCGTTCGTGATGTTGCCGACGCCCGACTGCAGCGGCAGCAGGTTTTCAGGCAGGCGGCCGCGCTTCACTTCGTGGCGCAGGAAATCGATCAGTTGATGCGCGATCTGCTTGGACGTCGCATCCGGCGCGGAGAACGCATTGCTGCGATCCGGCGCATCGGTCTCGACGATCGCGACGATCTTGTCGGCCGGGCAGCGCAGGTAAGGCTCGCCGATGCGGTCGTCGCTCTTCGTCAGCGGGATCGGCTTGCGGTGCGGCGGCAGCGCGGTGCCGTAGTAGACGTCGTGCATCCCGTCGAGGCCGATCGGCTGGCGCGAGTTGACCTCGAGGATCACGTGCTTCGCGCGTTCGAGCCAGGTCTTGTTGTTGCCGATCGATGCCGACGGAATCAGCAATCCGTCCTCGCGGATGCCCGCGACTTCGACGATCGCGACGTCGAGGTCGCCGTACAGCCCGAACCACGCATATTGCGCGACGTGGCTCAGGTGGACGTCCTGGTAATCGACTTCGCCGTTGTTGATCTTGTCGCGCAGCGTCGGGTCGGACTGGTACGGCAGCCGCATCGAGATGCCGTTGGTGCGGGCAAGCGCGCCGTCGAGCTCAGGCGCGGTCGAGGCGCCGGTCAGCACGTTGATGCGGAAGTCCTCGCCGCGCGCATGCGCCGCGTCGATATGGGCGGCCAGCGCGGCCGGCACGGCCTTCGGATAGCCGGACCCGGTAAAGCCGCTCATGGCGACGGTCATGCCGGGACGGATCAGCGCGGCGGCTTCGTCGGCGGTGCGGACGAGCGAACGCAGGGCGGGAGCGAGGATGCGTGATGAAGACATGGCTGGTTTCTGACGCTTTGGTCTGTCGTTAACGTCGCGGGGGGTGTCTCCTGAGCGACATGAAGCCCTTGGGGCCGCGAGAGGCGGCCGGCACCACAGGCACGGTCGGAGTATCGCAGAGGCAATCGCCGCGAAATGTCCGCTGTATGAAAAAGATCCTTGCCGAATTTGCCGCGTATCGAACGGTCGTTCTGTGAGAAGCGCGCCACACTCGCCGGATGCACCGGTAAAGTGCACGACGACGCATGCATCGGATGACCGGTCGGCTATTGACAACCCCATGGCATCAATCGAAGAATTCACGACCGGATTTCACGACGAACGACCGGCAATGGCCGATACCCGTCCGGCGCGGCCAATTGTCGCCCGATGCGCTTTTCCCGGACCTGACGCGCATCAAGGTCGCATGCGCCGCGCGCCGCCGGCCGGCCGCCCCGGAAAGCCCCGCCGCACCGGCCCTCGCGGCCCGTCCGCCCTTGACGGACGCGCGCCCCGAACCACACTGGAATGAGGGGCCGGCCGCCCCGCCCGCGTGCCCTTTCCGTGTGCACGCCCGTCGACCGGCCAGCCACCGCAAGACGCGGTAACACTCGCGCATGTCAGGACATTGATCGAATAAAAAGCAACAAATTACAATTCCGTATATATTTCGCCGATGGACCAAAGAAAAACCGCCGCACGCTCCGAGCCGCCCCTGCCACGCACCTGGGATGCGCGGCTCGCGCGCTCGCTTGTCCGACCGCTCGTCGATACGCCGGTCACCCCGAATCACCTCACCACCCTCCGTCTGCTGATCGGCCTCGCCGGCGCCTGGTGCCTCGCGCACGGCGGCTTCGGCTGGAGCAACGCGGGCGCATTCCTGATCGTCCTGTCGAACTTCGTCGACCACACCGACGGCGAGCTTGCGCGCATCAGCGGCAAATCGAGCAAGATCGGTCATTTTTACGACCTCGCGGCCGATGCGCTCGTGACGATCGCGCTGTTCGTCAGCATGGGCGTCGGCATCGTCGCCCAGGGCGGCCAGATGGCCGCCTCGCCGGTGCTGCTCGGCGCGGTGGCCGGCGCGGCCGTCGCGCTGATCTTCTTCCTGCGCATGCGGATCGAATCGGTCGCCGGCAAGGCCGGCACCAAGCAGGCGTTCGCCGGCGGCTTCGAGACCGAAGACGTGCTGTACCTGCTGCCGCTCGTCACGCTGTTCGACGGCGTCGAGCCGTTCCTGCTCGCGGCGTCGATCGGCGCCCCGCTGTTCGCCGCCTGGGTCGTGATCGACTGGTGGCGCGTCGTCCGACGCGGCAACGTGACGCAAAATCCAACCGAAATCCAGGCTTCCAAATGACTCCTAGCACGCGCGACGACTCCGTGCTGAGCCCGGCACGCCCCGCGCCTGCGCGCGCGGCCGTGGCCGATCCCGATCGCACGGTGGCCGACTGCGTCGGCCCGCTCGACCTCGACCGCCTGCGCGGCGACTACACGCGCCAGGGATCGTTCCTGTACCTCGACGCGTTCCTGCCGGCCGACGCCCACGCGAAGCTCGCGCAGGCCGCCCGCGCGATGCAGGCCGGCCTGAACCGCAATTACCTGCCCGGCCACAAGCAGGGCGGCAGCGTGAGCCGCCATACGATCGACGAGCAGGCGCCCTATATCGCCGAGCTGTACCGGTCGAAGGCGCTGATCGCGTTCCTCGAGAAAATCACGGGCGACAAGCTGATGCTGTCGCCGGACGACGATCCGCACGCGTACGCGCTGTATTACTACACGAAACCCGGCGACCACATCGGCTGGCACTACGACACGTCGTACTACGACGGCCGCCGCTACACGCTGCTGATCGGCGTGATCGACGAATCGTCGTGCCGGCTCGACTACGAGCTGCACACGCGCAATCCGGACGTGGCCGACGAACCCGGCTCCGTGCAGATCGCCGACGGCGGCATCGTGCTGTTCGACGGCGACAAGCTGCGCCACCGCATCACGCCGCTCGGCCAGAACGAGATGCGCGTGTCGCTGACGTTCGAATACGTGACGAACCCCGGCATGCGGCCGTGGAAGCGCTTCATCTCGAACATGAAGGACGCGATCGCGTATTTCGGTTTCCGCCAGGTGTTCAAGCAACTGGCCACACGACGCACGACAGGGTCATGACACGCGCCGGGCTGATCCTGCTGTCCCTCGGAACAGCACTCTTCGTCGCGCTCCTCGCCTGGCAGGGCGTCGGCGCGGTCGCGTCCACGTTCCTCGCGGCCGGCTGGGGGCTCGCGCTCGTCGCGGCGTTCCACGTCGTGCCGCTCGTGATCGACGCCACCGCACTCTCCGTGATGTTCCGCCGCGGCCAGCCGGGCGCCGAGCTCGGCAACGCGCTGCGCGCGCGCTGGGTCGGCGAATCGGTGAACAGCCTGCTGCCCGCCGGGCAGATCGGCGGCCCGGTGCTGATGGTGCGCCACCTCGCGCAGCGCGGCACGCGGATGGCCGACGCGGCGGCGGTCGTCACGGTCAGCACGACGATGCAGGCGCTCGCGCAGATGGCGTTCGCGCTGATCGGCATCGCCGCGTTCAGCCTGTACGCCACGCACGAGTCCGTCGCGCACCTGCGCACGCCCGCGCTGATCGCCACCGGCGTGCTGGGCGCCCTCGCCGCGCTGTTCTACGCGGCGCAGCGGCGCGGGCTGTTCGGCCGCGGCATGCGCCTCGCGTCGAAGTTCCTCGGCCCGCGCGACTGGTCGTCGCTGGCCACCCGCGCCGACGCGATCGACGACGCGGTGGGCATGCTGTACCGCGACCGCGCGAAAGTCGCGAAGACGTTCGCGCTGAGCCTCGTCGGCTGGATCGTCGGCACCGCGGAAGTGTGGCTCGCGCTGCACTTCCTCGGCCACCCGGTGAGCTGGCTCGACGCGCTGCTGCTGGAAAGCGTCGGCCAGGCCATTCGCGGCGCGGCCTTCGCGATTCCGGGCTCGCTCGGCGCGCAGGAAGGCGGCTATCTGCTGCTCGCCCCGCTGGTCGGCCTGCCGCCCGAGGCGGCGCTCGCGCTGTCGCTCGCGAAGCGCGCGCGCGAACTCGCGCTCGGCCTGCCCGGCCTGCTCTATCTGCATTTCAGTGAAAGAAACTGGCAGCGGCGCCGTGCGCCGCAGCCGCTCGCCGACTGATCGTTCAGATCGCCGGCTTTTTGGTTGGAGAACCCATGCGAGCCATCATTCTTGCGGCAGGCCTCGGCTTGCGCCTGCAACAACCGCCCGAGGCGCAATTCCCGAAGTGCCTGCTGCGCTTCGACGACCTGTCGCTGCTCGAGCGCCATCTGCGCGTACTCGACGCCGCGGGCGTCGACGAGATCGTGCTCGGGCTCGGCTTCCAGTCCGAGAAGGTCGAGCAGGAACTGAAGCGCCTCGGCCGCCAGGCCGAGATCGTGATCAACGAACGCTACGACCTCGGCAGCGTGCTGACCGTGCACACCGTCGCCGACGCGATGACGCGCGGCGGCGACGTGCTGCTGATGGACGCGGACGTGCTGTACGACGAGAACATCCTGCACGCGCTGGTGGCCGATTCCGACCGGGCGGTCGACCGCCTGCTGATCGACCGCGACTTCGAGGCCGGCGACGAACCCGTGAAGCTGTGCCTGAAGAACGGCGTGCCGGTCGAGCTGCGCAAGCAGCTCGCGGTCGACCTCGAGTACGACACGATCGGCGAATCGGTCGGCTTCTTCCGCTTCACCGAGCACACCGCGCGCCGCCTCGCGACGATCGTCGCGGGCTACGTCGACAGCGGCCGCGCGAACATGCCGCACGAGGAAGCCGTGCGCGACCTGCTGCTCGAAGGCGGCCATTCGTTCGACGTCGCCGACGTCACCGGCTCGCCGTGGATCGAGATCGACTTCCCGAACGACGTCGCACGCGCCACACAAGACATCCTTCCCCTGATTCAACGCACTACCGCAGGAGCCGCACGATGAACGCCCGCGAACCCAACTTCACCGAATCGCGCAGCGCACGCCTGCGCCGCATGCTCGTCAGCAGCGACCTCGAATTCCTGATGGAAGCGCACAACGGCCTGTCCGCGCGCATCGTCCGCGAAGCCGGCTTCAAGGGGATCTGGGCGTCGGGCCTCGCGATCTCCGCGCAGTTCGGCGTGCGCGACAACAACGAAGCGAGCTGGACCCAGGTCGTCGACGTGCTCGAATTCATGGCGGACGCGAGCGACCTGCCGATCCTGCTCGACGGCGACACCGGCTACGGCAACTTCAACAACGTGCGCCGCCTCGTGAAGAAGCTCGAGCAGCGCGGCATCGCGGGCGTCTGCATCGAAGACAAGCAGTTCCCGAAGACCAACAGCTTCATCGGCGGCGAGCGCCAGCCGCTCGCGGAAATCGACGAGTTCTGCGGCAAGATCAAGGCCGGCAAGGATTCGCAGACCGATCCCGACTTCTCGATCGTCGCGCGTGTCGAAGCGCTGATCGCAGGCTGGGGGATGGACGAGGCACTGCGCCGCGCGAACGCGTATGCGGAAGCCGGCGCCGACGCGATCCTGATCCACAGCAAGCTGTCGCGCCCCGACGAGATCCTGCAGTTCGCGCGCGAATGGAGCGGCAAGGCGCCGCTCGTGATCGTGCCGACCAAGTACTACAGCACGCCGACCGACGTGTTCCGCCAGGCCGGCATCAGCACCGTGATCTGGGCGAACCACCTGATCCGCGCGTCGGCATCCGCGATGCAGGCGACCGCACGCGAGATCCACGAAAGCGAAACGCTGATCAACGTCGAGGACCGCGTGGCATCGGTCAACGAGATCTTCCGCCTGCAGGACGCCGACGAGTACTCGGCGGCCGAGCGCATCTACCTGTCGTCGTCGTCGCGCGCGTCGAACGCCGCGATCGTGCTCGCAGCGAGCCGCGGCAAGGGCCTCGAAGCCGTAACCGAGGATAAACCCAAGGTCATGCTGCCGGTCGCCGGCAAGCCGCTGCTGCGCTGGCTCGTCGACGGCTTCAAGACGCACGGCGTGAACGACATCACCGTGGTCGGCGGCTATCGCGCCGACGCGATCGACACGTCGGGCATCAAGCTCGTGGTCAACGAACGCCATGCGCAGACGGGCGAACTCGCGTCGCTCGCATGCGCGGCCGAACGCCTGACCGGCGACACCGTGATCTCGTACGGCGACCTGCTGTTCCGCAGCTACATCGTGCGCGACCTCGCGGAGAGCGAGGCCGAGTTCAGCGTGGTGGTCGATTCGTCGCTGACCGAGCCGACCAACCAGAGCGTGCGCGATTTCGCGCTGTGCTCGGCGGCGGACGATCGTGGCCTGTTCGGCCAGAAGACCTATCTGCAACGCGTATCGAGCGACGTCGCCGCAGGCACGCCGCACGGCCGCTGGATCGGCCTCCTGAACGTGCGCGGCGCGGGCGTCGACCGCCTGAAGGCGATGCTCGCGACGCTGCAGGCGCGCGACGATTTCGACTCGCTCGACATCCCCGCGCTCCTCAACGAACTGATCGCCGCCGGCGAGAAGATCGAGGTGCAGTACGTGCACGGCCACTGGCGCGGTGTGAACGATCTCGATGACTTCCGCCGCGCGGGCGACTTCGCGCACGGCCAGACGCCGCTGTCCGAACCGGGCACCGGCAACGGGGGCGCGCAATGATCGAAGCGGCCCAGTTCGTCGAGGCCGCGCGCGAGCGCGGTTTCGACTGGTACGCGGGCGTGCCCTGCTCGTACCTGACGCCGTTCATCAATTACGTGCTGCAGGACCCGACGCTGAATTACGTGTCGGCCGCGAACGAAGGCGACGCGGTCGCGCTGATCGCGGGCGCGACGCTCGGCGGCAAACGCGGCATCGCGATGATGCAGAACTCGGGGCTCGGCAACGCGGTGAGCCCGCTCACGTCGCTGACCTGGACGTTCCGCCTGCCGCAACTGCTGATCGTCACGTGGCGCGGCCAGCCCGGTGTCGCCGACGAGCCGCAGCACGCGCTGATGGGCCCGATCACGCCCGCGATGCTCGACACGATGGAGATCCCGTGGGAGACGTTCCCGACCGACCCCGAACAGGTCGGCCCGGCACTCGACCGCGCGATCGCGCACATGGACGCGACCGGCCGCCCGTACGCGCTCGTGATGCAGAAAGGCAGCGTCGCACCGTATGAACTGAAGGCCAACCCGGCCGCGACGCCGCGCGCGCACCTCGCCGCGCACACGTCGTCGCGCGCCGCATCGGCCGATGCATGGCCGACCCGCCACGATGCGCTGCAGCGCGTGATCGCGCACACGCCGGTCGATTCGACCGTGGTGCTCGCGTCGACCGGCTTCTGCGGCCGCGAACTCTACGCGCTCGACGACCGCCCGAACCAGCTGTACATGGTCGGCTCGATGGGCTGCGTGACGCCGTTCGCGCTCGGCCTCGCGCTCGCGCGCCCCGACCTGCGCGTGGTGGCCGTCGATGGCGACGGCGCCGCGCTGATGCGCATGGGCGCGTTCGCGACGCTCGGCGCCTACGGGCCGGCCAACCTCACGCACGTGCTGCTCGACAACGGCGCGCACGAATCGACGGGCGGCCAGGCAACGGTGTCGCAGCACGTGTCGTTCGCGGGCGTCGCGGCCGCGTGCGGCTACGCGTCGGCGGTCGAAGGCGACACGCTCGACGTGCTCGATGCCGCGCTGGCCGGGCCGAACGACGGCGTACGGTTCGTGCGCCTCGCGATCCGCACCGGCGTACCCGACGGCCTGCCCCGCCCGACCGTCACGCCGGTCGAGGTCAAGACCCGTCTGATGCGGCACATCGGCGCCGCGCAGACCGAAGCCCACGTTGAAGGAGCTCATTGATGCTGCTGCTGAACCCCGGCCCGGTAACGCTGACCGAACGCGTGCGCCGCAGCCTGCTGCAACCCGACCTGTGCCATCGCGAAGGCGAATTCTTCGACCTGCAGGACGAAGCGCGCGCGCGCCTCGTCGCCGCCTACGAACTCGATCCGGCCGAATGGACGGCCGTGCTGATGACGGGTTCGGGCACGGCCGCCGTCGAAAGCATGGTCGCGGCGCTGGTGCCGCAGGACGGCAAGCTGCTGGTGATCGAGAACGGCGTGTACGGCGAGCGGATCACGCAGATCGCGACGCAGTACGGCATCGCGCACGACGTGCTGAAGCATGAATGGATGCAGGCGCCCGATCTCGCGCAGATCGCCGCGCGGCTCGACGCGGGCGGCTATTCGCACGTCGCCGTGATTCATCACGAAACGACCACCGGCCGCCTGAACGATCTCGGCGCGATCGCCGACGTGTGCCGCTCGCGCGGCGTGAAAATGCTCGTCGACGGCGTCAGCAGCTTCGGCGCGGAAGCGATCGACTTCGCCGGCGGCGACATCGACGCGGTGGCCGCAACCGCGAACAAGTGCCTGCACGGCGTGCCGGGCGCGGCGTTCGTGATCGTGCGCCGCAGCGCGCTCGCGAAAGCGGCGAGCCGCACGTACTACCTCGACCTCGGCCGCCTCGCGAAGCTGCAGGACCAGCGCAATACGCCGTTCACGCCTTCCGTGCACGCGTACTATGCGCTCGTCGAGGCGCTGCGCGAGTTCGACGAGGCCGGCGGCTGGCGTGCGCGCCATGCGCATTACAAGGCGCTCGCCGATCAAGCGCAGGCCGGCCTCGCCGCGCGCGGCATGCCGCTCGTGCTGCCGGAAGGCGCGTCATCGGTCGTGCTGCGCGCGTACCGGCTGCCGCAGGGCGTGACGTACGAAGCGCTGCACGACGGGTTGAAGGCGCGCGGCTTCGTGATCTACGCGGGGCAAGGCGGGCTGTCGAAGGAGCTGTTCCGGATCTCGACGATGGGCGCGATCCAGGCGGCCGACGTCGACCGTTTGCTGGAAGGCTTTACGGCGCTGACGCGGTAAGCCGCACGCGCCGCTTCGGCGACGCAAGGGCCGCGACGCATGAACCCCAAGGGCCGGACATCGTTCCGGCCCTTGGGGTTTTTTCATGTTCGGGCGCGACGCTTTCGCGTCACTCGTCCCGGCGCATGTCCTTGCGATAATCCGTAGGACTGCTGCCGGTCCAGTGCTTGAAGGCGCGACAGAAACCGGTTGCGTCGGAAAACCCGAGGTCGAACGCCAGCACCGCGACGCTGGTGTTCGAGTTCGTCAGCCGATCGACGGCGATATCCCTTCGCAATCCGTCCTTCACCTGCTGGAAATGCGTGCCCTCTTCCGCGAACCGGCGGTTGAGCGTGCGCACCGACGTGTGCAATGCCTGCGCGAGCGCCTGTATCGTCGGCGGCTGCGCAATATTGCGTTCGAGATGCTCGCGCGTGCGCGCCACGATCGAACCGTGATGAAACACGCTGAAAGTCCAGGCGCCGGGCGCCGCTTTCAGGAATGCCCATAGTTCGTGCTTTTCGCGCTTGAACGCCTCGGCGCAATCCTGGTACGCGAACTGGATGCTCGTGGCCGCCGCATCGAAGTGCACGGTGCCGGGGAACAGGAAGGCATAGTCCTCCACGTGCCTCGGCCTGGCGAAACCGAACTCGACCCGCTGCACGGCGAGTTCCCGGCCCAGCAGCCAGGATGCCATCCCGTGCGCGAGCTTCATCATCAACTCGTGCCCGAGCGGCGCGACCTGCGTGCCGGGCTGGCGCTCCGCCAGCATCAGCCGCACCAGGTCGTTCTTCGTCGAAATCTGCAGCCGGTAGTCGTCCAACAGCAAATTCCAGAACCGGACGAAACGATTGAACGCGACCAGTACCGTCGGCGCGTCGAGCAGGCTGAGCATCAGGTATTTCAACGTGCCGCCCCGGATCGGCCGGGACCAGAGCCCCAGCATCTCGTCATCGAGCGTCGCGGCGACGGTCCTGTACAGCGCGACGTATTGCTGGCGCGTGATCCGCGCATCGGGCTGATCGAGCAGGGATTGCGGGATGGCCGCGCCGGCGAGGACGTGCGCCGCCGCGTCTTCCCCGTGACGGGTGCGAACGGCGCGCAGCATCCCGTGCAGGAAGTGCGACGACACCGTGAGAGGACGTTGCCGGGATGCATTCATGGTCCAATCATTATGGCGCATTTTGCATATTGATTGGCGCGATGTGCGAATTCCTGGCTGGCAACATCCCTATACTGGCTCGACTATTCCGCGATTCATGAACTTTCCGACAGTTGCCGGATGGCGCATTGTGCCAATCTCCGGCGGCCTGTCTTCGTCCATCAAAAGAGGAGCACGGTTTGAACACGAGACGCATCGTCGTGACAGGCATGGGTATGGTTTCGCCGTTGGGATGCGGCGTCGAGTCCGCATGGAGCCGCCTGCTGAGCGGCCATTCGGGCCTGATCGGCCTGCCCGACGACATCACCGAAGGGATTGCCGCGAAGGTCGGCGGCGCCGTGCCCGTGCTGACGCCGGACAGCCCGTGGGGATTCGATCCTGCCGTCGCGGTGGAACCGAAGGACCAGAAGAAGATGGACCGGTTCAGCCTGTTCGCGCTGGCCGCCGCGCAGGAGGCGCTGAATCAGGCCGGGTGGCAACCCGGAACCGAAAGCGCGCGCGAGAGGACGGCCACCGTCGTGGCGTCCGGCGTCGGCGGGTTCGGTGCGATCGCGGAAGCGGTCAGGGTGACCGACAACCGCGGGCCAAGGCGGCTTTCTCCGTTTACCGTTCCCAGCTTCCTGGCCAACATGGCGGCCGGCCACATCTCCATCCGCCACGGCTTTCGCGGCCCGCTGGGCGCGCCCGTGACCGCCTGCGCCGCCAGCGCGCAGGCCATTGGCGACGCGGCGCGCCTGATCCGGTCGGGCGAGGCCGACATTGCCGTGTGCGGCGGCGCCGAGGCCTGCATCGACCGGGTCAGCCTCGGGTCGTTCGCCGCGGCAAGAACCATGTCGACGGGATTCAACGAGCACCCCGTGCAGGCATCGCGCCCGTTCGACGCCGCGCGCGACGGCTTCGTCATGGGAGAAGGCGCCGGCATGCTCGTCATCGAAACACTGGAGCACGCGCTGCAGCGCGGCGCCACGCCGATTGCGGAAGTGCTCGGCTATGGCACGAGCGCCGACGCGTACCACATGACGTCTCCGCCCGACGATGGAAGCGGCGGACGACGCGCGATGGAACTGGCGATCCGGCAGGCAAATCTCGACCCCGCGCTGATCGGGCACCTGAACGCTCATGCGACCTCCACGCCCGTCGGCGACATCAGCGAGCTGGCGGCCATCAAGGCGGTTTTCGGCACGGACCGCGGCCCCGCCGTATCGGCCACCAAGGGGTCGACCGGGCACTTGCTCGGCGCGGCCGGCGGCGTGGAAGCGATCTTCACCGTCCTGGCGCTGCGCGATCAGCTCGCGCCCCCGACGCTCAACCTGACGCAGCCCGATCCGGCGGCGGCAGGCATCGACATCGTCGGCGGATCGGCCCGCCGCATCTCGACGGAATACGCGATCTCCAACGGCTTCGGTTTCGGGGGCGTCAATGCCAGCCTGGTGTTCGGTCGGCTATGATCCGGCTGCGGGCGCGAACGTGAGGCCCGGTGTGCGCAGCCGCGACTGCACTTGGCCTGCGGGTGTCGCGCGCGTCCGTCCACGGTTGCCCGGCGAAACGGGAGCCGCGCGAGCCTCGTGAAGCGGGCCCGAAACCGGTCGCGGCCCGTACGACGTCGAACGCGGCAACGGTCGCTGTACGCCGTTGTCCGCGCGTGTTCGCAAGCCCCTTCCACGACAATCCGAGAAAAAACCAGCCATCGTCACCATGAACGTCCTTCGCTTTGCCCCGCTGCTGGCACTCGCCGCCGCCCCTGTGGTTCATGCCGCCGACAGCCAGCCTTGCCCCGACGATACCGTCACGGCCATCGCCCGCTGGGCCGGCATCGCGAGCGCACGCATCGCGACACGCGATGCGGACCGGCTCGTCGTTGCGTCGGCATGCAAGGTCATGCCGAACGCGCCTGAAACGACGATCGCGGCCGTCGCGTTCGATTCGCTGCCGAAAGGCAGGAACCCGGACGAAAGCGACAAGCTGCAGGTGGTCGCACTGATCGAGGGCGGCAAGGTCGTGGCGGCCGAGCGGAAGGTGATCGAAGAAGATGCGACGACGGAAATCGGCGAGCACAGCTATCGCATCGATACCGCGCCGTACCGGCTGTCGCCCGACGTGCGCGCGTTCGGCGTGGTGTTCATGAGCAGCGCGCGCGGCGCGAGCTGCCCCGATGCGGACGCCAGTGACGAACTGACACTGTGGGTGCGCGACGGCGCCCGCATCCGTCCGGTGTTCGGCACCAACCTGTCCGGGTGGGTCAGCGTGGAGGGCGAAGCCTGCGGCCCGGGCGTCGGCGACGCGAGCAGCGAAGCGGCCCGCATGACGATCGCCGTCGAGAAAACCTCGACCCGCGGCTTCGCCGACCTGTCGATCACGGCGCATGTCACGAAGACGCAGCGCAAGGACGGCAACTACTCGGATACGGGCACGCGCACCGCGCGCACGATCGTCCGCTACGACGGCAAGTCATACGGGATCGATATGTTCCGGAACTTCTGGTATTCGCCCGCCGCGTTGAAGCGCTTCAAGTAAGGCCGCGCCGCCCGCCTGCTCCACCTGCTCCGACACCTTCGGCCCGGTCGCGACGCCCCGCGCCGGCATGCGCGGCGCGTCGCCGCGCACGCGCCGCGCCTCGCGTGCCGCATGGCGGTCCTTCAGCCGCAGGAACGGCTTCTCGACGAAGAAGTAGCTGGCCGTCGCGGCCAGCAACGCCCACACGATGCCGAGCGGAAACGCATGCGCGATCGGCAGGCCCGGGTTCGCGAACGGCTGCTGCCACAGATACAGGCTGAACGAGATCGTGCCGACGAACACCACCGGCCGCGCGCGCAGCCAGCGCGCGCACCAGAATTCGTCACGGAAATTCAGCACGACGATCACGATCGCGATCAGCGCGGCTTCGAGCGTCACGCCGTAGGTCGCATTCCAGAAACCGCCGAGCCGATGCTCGGCGAGCGGCATGCCGAACAGCACGAGCAGGACGATCGCCGTCACGATGCGCGCCTCGCCGCGCCACGAGCCGATCCACGCTTCGAGCCGTTCGCGGTTGAGCGACGCATAACAGCCGATCAGGATCGGATCGACGCCCGTGTGGAGCATCATCCCGAGCTGCCCGCGCAGCGCCGGCGCGGCGAAATACGTGACGGCGCGCACCAGCGGCACGAGCAGGATCAGCGCGGCCAGCCAGCGCGTGCCGCCGCGGCGCATGCCGGACACGAACAGCAGCGGCCAGAACCAGTAGAACTGCTCTTCGAGCGCGAGCGACCAGAAATGGCCGAGATACCACGCGCCGTCCGGATGCAGTGCGTTGTCGCCGCTCAGGCCGAACCACGCCGAGTAATTCCACAGGTGCAGCGCGGCGTACAGCCACTGCCGGCGGTCGACGTCGAACCCGCCCGCGCAGGCCGCGATCGCGACCGCCGCGAGGTAGACGTAGCAGGCCGGCCAGATCCTCAGCGCGCGGCGCACGTAGAACGGCCCGAGCGCGATGCCGCCGGTGCGCGCGAACTCGGCGCGCAGCACGCCGGTGATCAGGAAGCCGCTGAGGACGAAGAAGATCAGCACGCCGAGCCGCCCGTCGGCGATCAGCCGCAACGGCGCGTACGGGCCCGTATAGCCGCCGGGCAGCACGTGTTCGGCGTGCCCGACCACCACCATCGACACCGCGACGGCGCGCAACCCGGTCAACTGCGTGACGCGATGGTTCATCGGCTGGTTTCCGCTGGCACGGTGGAGGGGCGGCAGACCGGCGCCGCCGCGTCGGCACGCCGGTCTGCCGCCGGGATTCTCGACGAAAAATATCGGAACGAAATTGCTTCAAAAATGCCGGGGCGACGCCGCCGGCCGCACACGCGATCACGAGCCGACGTGCGCGGCGGCAAATGGGCATAATGACAAGCCTTGTCCGGCGGCAGCCGGTCCGATGCCTGCGCAACGATTCTTGCGGCGCCGCAGTCCCGTCAGCAAGCGCCCGCACACCGGCCCGCGCTTCGTCCTATTCCTGTCGCCCCCTCACCCGGAGCCTGACTGTGTACCCACCGATCGAACCTTACGCCCACGGCCACCTCGACACCGGCGACGGCCATCGCATTTACTGGGAACGCTGCGGCAATCCGGCCGGCAAGCCCGCCGTGTTCCTGCATGGCGGCCCCGGCGCCGGCTGCAGCCCCGATCATCGCCGCCTGTTCGATCCCGCGCGCTACGACATCCTGCTGTTCGATCAGCGCGGCTGCGGGCGCTCGACGCCGCATGCGAGCCTCGAGAACAACACGACGTGGCATCTGGTTGCCGATATCGAGCGCCTGCGCGAGATGGTCGGCGCGGAAAAATGGCTCGTGTTCGGCGGCTCGTGGGGCAGCGCGCTGTCGATCGCGTACGCGGAGACGCACCCCGAGCGCGTGAGCGCGCTGGTCGTGCGCGGCATCTTCACGATGCGCCGCGAGGAGCTGCTGTGGTACTACCAGGAAGGCGCGTCGTGGCTGTTCCCCGATCTGTGGGAAGCATTCCTTGCGCCGATTCCGGAAGCCGAGCGCGGCGACCTGATCGCCGCCTACCATCGCCGGCTGACCGGCGACGACGAGGCCGCGAAGCTCGAAGCCGCGCGCGCGTGGAGCATCTGGGAAGGCCGCACGATCACGCTGCTGCCCAATCCGGCGCTCGCCGCGCACTTCGCGGACGGCCACTACGCGCTGGCGTTCGCGCGGATCGAGAACCACTACTTCGTGAACGACGGCTTCGTCGAGGAAGGCCAGTTGCTGCGCGACGCGCATCGCCTCGCCGGCATCCCGGGCGCGATCGTGCAGGGCCGCTACGACGTCGCGACGCCCGCGCGTACCGCATGGGATCTGTCGAAGGCATGGCCGGACGCGACCTTCGAGATCGTGCCGGGCGCCGGGCACGCGTACAACGAGCCGGGCATCCTCGAGGCGCTCGTCGCGGCAACCGACCGGTTCGCGAACTAGAGCACGCTGCCACGCAGCGTCGCTCGCGAGCCGGCCGATCCGGCTCGCGCCTTCCCGCCGTCACTCCATCACGCCAGCCGGATGTCCCGCGCGCGGGACGCCGGGCGGGACCGCGTCTTGTCGGACGGCACACACGTCGAACACTCTTTCCATTACGAAGGCGGATTCATGGCGTTGAACCTGACAGAACCCCACGACGAGAGACTCGACCCCGCCGCGGCCAGATCGCTGGCCGTCCGCGTGAACGGCGTGCGCATTCATGCGAGGGTGGCCGGCGCCGGCCGGGCCGTCGTGCTGCTGCACGGCTGGCCGCAGACGTCGTACGCGTGGCGCAAGCTCATGCCGTTGCTGGCGCCGCACTGCCGCGTCATTGCCCCCGATCTGCGCGGATTCGGCCACTCCGGCAAGCCCGCGGCAGGCTATGACAAGAAAACCGTCGCCAGCGACATCGCCGCGTTGCTGCATGCGCTGCAGATCGACACGGCCTGCATCGTCGGACACGACATGGGCGGCCAGGTCGGCTACGCGTTCGCGGCACAGTATCCGCGACTCGCGGAGCGGTTCGTCTTCATCGAAAGCGGCCTGCCCGGCTTCGGCCAGGAAAAGGCGATGAACGTGGCCACCGGCGGCAGCTGGCACTTCGGCTTCAACATGGCTGGGGATATTTCCGAGGCGCTGGTGAGCGGCCGCGAAGCCCTGTTCGTCCGCCACTTCGTCCGACGCGACACGGTAGGCACCGTCGATCCCGAGTCCATCTCCGAAGCGGACATCGACGTCTATGCGAAGGCGCTCGCCCAACCCGGCGCGCTGCGCGCAAGCTTCAGCTACTACCGCACGCTGTTCGTCGATCGCGACGACAACAAGACGTTCGGAGAAAGGAAACTCGACATGCCCGTCCTCGCCGTCGGATGCGAATTCGGCTATGGCGAAGGGGCGAAAGCCACCATGGAGCAGGTCGCGTCGAACGTGCGCGGGGTCGTGCTGCGCGATTCCGGCCACTATCCCGCCGAGGAGCAGCCGGAACAGCTTGCGGCCGTCCTGCTCGACTTTCTCGCGTCGTGATCGGCCCGGCACGGACCGCGCGCGGCGGGTGCCGCCCCCCGCGCGACGATGCCGTGCGATCGCCGGATGCCGCACCGCGTGCGGCGTACGGTCGAGCGACGCCACGGGTGCACGGCCCGATCCGGCTCGCCGGGCATCACAACGCGGCTTCGACGATCGTCCTGCCGCGAATCGCCCGCTCGACGAGCTGCTCGTCGCCGACCTTGCGGATCGCGTCGTCGAGCAGCCCTTCCGGCGCTTCGGTCGCCACCTTCAGCAAGCCCGACAGGCCGCGCGCGTCGAGCACCACCAGCGTCTCCATCGAATCCGCACGGCTCACGAGCACGCGGCGCAGCGCCGGCCCCGCGCCGAAGCTCGCGCAAAGCGCAATCGTGTCGCTGCCGAGCCGGTAGTCGAAGTGCTTGATCATGGTCTGCCGCCGTTGCCAGAGAATGTCGATGCGCGACAGCGCGCCGCCGTGACGCCGGCGCACCCGCGCATGCCGCCGGCGCCGGACCGGGGTCCGATCCGCTCGCCGGCATCACCATGCTAGGCCCGCAGTATTAACGAAGACTTAAAGAGGCCGCCACGGCGGCAAGCGCGACCGTGCATGCCGCATCCGGCGTCGACGAACCGGCGCCGGCGCGCGGCGTCAGGCAACCTCAATCAGCATCGAGCGGCTCGACCGTCACGCCGACCTTCAGCTCCTGATCCGCGCCGCCGCCGCGAATCACGCCGCGCAACGGCGTCACGTCCGCATAGTCGCGGCCGATCGACAGCATCACGTAGTCGTCGCCGGGCGCGCGGTCGTTGGTCGGGTCGAGCTGCAGCCAGCCGTCGTCCTCGGGCCACGCCGGATCGTACACCGCGACCCACGCATGAGAAGCATCCGCACCGATCAGCCGCGGCTGCCCGGGCGGCGGCTGCGTCAGCAGATAACCGCTCACGTAACGCGCGGCCAGCCCGAGCGAGCGCAGCGCGCCGATCATCACGTGCGCGAAATCCTGGCAGACGCCCTTGCGCAAGCGCAGCGCGTCGAGCGCCGACGTCGTGATGTCGGTGCTGTTCGGCGTATACGCAAAGTCGGCGTGCACGCGCCGCATCAGGTCCCATGCGGCCTGCACGAGCGGCCGCTGCGGCGTGAAGCTCGCGGCCGCATACGCGGCGAGCTCGGGATCGCACGCGACATGCGGCGACGTGAACACGAATTCGCTCGCCGCATCGTAAGGCTGCCCCGCGCGGAACCGCAGGCGGTCGCGCACGGCTTCCCACGCGGTCGCATGCGCCGCGTCCGGCCGCGCGATCGCGGGCGGCGGCTCGCCGCGCGCACCGAGCGACCACACGGGCGGCGTCACGCACACCGTGCTGCGGCTGCGCACGAGCAGCGCGTCGTGCGCCAGGTTCAGCGCGAACGACGCGCGCGCGTTGCCGAACGCATCGATCTCGGTGCAGACCGACTCCGGCGCGGGCTCGATGTCGAGCGCGAACGACAGCACCTGCTGGCGCGGCGTCACGAGCGGCTGCAGGCGAGCCTGGTGCTGCGCCGATTCGACGCGCGCCGCATAACGGTATTCGGTATCGTGCGTCACGCGCAGCAACCGGCCCGGCGCGGGCGCGGCGACGGCCGCCGCGGCCGGTGCCGGTGCCGATGCCGGTCGCGCGTTGGCCGCACCGGACGGCATTTTTGCCGCACCTTTCGTCGTCACCATAGTGTCCTGCCCGCCTCGCGCACGTGGCTGAAATAGCGTTCGCCGATCCGGTTCGACAGCTCCCAGACCGCCCTCGTCGTCTTATCGAGCGCGTCGAGCAGCCGGTCGTGCCGGCCGCCTTCGTCGGTCTCGCACAGCTCGTGCAGCGACCACGCCGGCACGTCCGGGATCGTCTCGGCCAGCTCGGACAGCGCATAGCCTTCGCTGCGCTCCACCTTCGTCAGGCGGCTGCGCATGGCCTGCACGACCCACCCGAGCGAGTGCGGATTGTCGGTATCGAGCACGACGAGCGACAGCAGCGGCGCGACGTCGAAACCGCGCTGGAAGCGCGAGCGGAACGTAATCGAGCTGTCGAACAGCTCCAGCACCAGCTCGAAACCGTCCTGCCGGTGCACGGCGCCCTCCTCGAACGCGAACCGCAGCACGCTGCAGAGGAAATCCAGCCGGTCGATCTGCCGGCCGATCGACAGCAGCCGCCAGCCGTCGTCGCGCGTCATGTTGTCGGTCTGCGCGCCGGTGATCGCGCCGAGCAACAGGCCGAGGCGGCCGAGCAACTGCAGCGCCTCGTTGCCGAGCTGCTCTTCCGCTTCCGGATGGTCGGCGCTGTCCGCGAACAGTTGCGTCGCGTCGTCGATCAACCGCCACTGGTCGCTCGACAGCCGCTCGCGGATCGCGGCTGCCGCGCCGCGCATCCCGAACAGGCACGATGCAATGCCCGACGTGCGATCGGCGCCGCGCGTCAGCGACGTCGCGAGCGCGTGCTGGAACGCGCGCGGCGCATGGACGGCATTCGGCGCATCGGCCGCGACCAGCCCCGTGTCCCGGCACAGCGTGTCGATCAGTTCCAGGTGCGCGGGGCTGTCGACGTCGTCCTCGCCGCGCAGCCGTTCGAGCGCCGCGCGCGCGAGGCGCATCAGGTTGGTCGCGCGTTCGGTGTAGCGGCCGAGCCAGAACAGGTTCTCGGCCGCGCGACTCGCGATCGCGCGCGGCCGCTCGACGAGATCGTCGGGGCCGAGGTGTGTCTGCAGCAGCGTCGTCGAATCGACGATGCCTTCGGTCATCACCCAGGTATCGACGGTGCTGCCGCCGCGCGGCATCGGCGCGTTGAACAGCGTGTCGCGCGTACCGACCCGCGACAGGCCGCCCGGCAGGAGCCGCCAGCGCTGCTCACCGTCGGCGAGCGCGAAGACGCGCAGCAGCAGCGGCTTCGGCACGATGCGCGCGCTGCCGTTGACGCCGTTGCCGTCGGGTGCGTCCTGGCGCGGCCAGGTCGGCGCCTGCGACAGCGGCAGATCGGCCTGCACCGTGTAGTGTTCCGGCCTCGCGAGGATCCGCGCGCGCCACTCGGCGAGCTGCGCCTGCGTGAGCCGCGCGCCGATCACCGGCTCGAACGAGCCGCCGGCCTGCACGTCGGGCGGATAGGTCGGTTTCACGATGCCGCGCGCGAGCTGCGGCAGCGCGTCCTCGCACGCGGCCGTCTCGCCGCACCACCACGAATGCAGGGCCGGCAGCGTCAGCGTTTCGCCGAGCAGCCCTTCCGCCAGGCGCGGCATGAAGCCGAGCATGGCCGGCGATTCGAGGAAGCTCGAGCCCGGCGCATTCGCGAGCAGCACGTTGCCCGCGCGCACGGCCTGCAGCAGCCCCGGCACGCCGAGCATCGAATCGGGCCGCAGTTCGAGCGGATCGAGCCATGCGTCGTCGACGCGCCGCAGGATCCCGTGCACGGGTTCGAGCCCGCCCAGCGTCTTCAGGAACACGCGGTTGTCGCGCGCGGTCAGGTCGCCGCCCTCGACCAGCGTGAGGCCGAGGTAGCGGGCGAGATACGCGTGCTCGAAATAGGTCGCGCTGTGCGGCCCCGGCGTCAGCAGCACGATCCGCGAGTTCCGCGCGGCCGGGCTGAGCGCCTGCATGCTCTGCAGCAGCGCGCGGTAGGCGGACGCGAGCCGCTGCACGCGCAGCCCGCGAAACCCGCGCGGAAAGAGCCGCGACACGATCAGCCGGTTTTCCAGCAGGTAGCCGAGCCCCGCCGCGCCCTGCGTGTGCTGCGCGACGATCCGCCACTGACCGTCCGGGCCGCGCGCGAGATCGAACGCGACGACGTGCAGCCACGTATCGCCCGGCACGCACGCGCCGCGCATCGCGCGCAGGTAGCCGGGATGCCCGGTGACGAGCGCGGGCGGCAACAGCCCGCGTTCGAGGATCGTCTGCGGCCCGTACAGGTCGGCCAGCGTCGCGTTGAGCAGCCGCACGCGCTGCAGCACGCCGCGCTCGATCGCGACCCAGTCCTCGGGCGTGACGATCAGCGGCAGCAGGTCGAGCGACCACGGGCCGACCGCGCCGTCGCCGGCGCGCTGCTCGTGGAGCTGGTAGAACAGCCCGTTCTCGCGCATGCGCCGGTGCAGCGAATCGGCGCGGCGATCGAGGTCGGCCACGCCGTCGCTGCCGATCGATGTGAAAAAGCTGCGCCACGCGGGTGCGAGCGCGGGCGCGTTCAGGCCCGCCGCGCTGCCGCGCAGTTCGTCGTAACGGCCGGCGGCCGCCGGCGCCGCAAGCGCGGCGGCCAGTTCAGCGGCGTCCGGCTGCGTGCCGGTATCGAAAAGCGTGGGCATCGCGTCGGGAGCGGCGAGATGATCTAAGTCAATGGGCGGCACGATGTCGTTCCGTCGTCAGGGGGCGGGCGCGCACGCGCGCCGCCGCGCCGATGGCGAGCCGCGGCGCACGGCGCGCGGCCGCAATCTGCCCGCATCCTAGCATTCCGGCGGGGCCGCCAGCAGCCGGCGCGCCCGGGTACCGCACACCGTGCATCGTCATTCGTCCCTTCATCGTCCGCTCAAGGCCGCCGCAGGTCGAGCGTGAACGGGAACTCGCGGCTCGGCGCGGCCGCCGCGACCGTCATCCGCCCCGGCGTATGCCCCATCTCGACGAAGCGCGCGAGCCGCCGGCTCTCGGCCTCGTACGCATTGACCGGGAACGTCGCGTAGTTGCGACCGCCCGGATGCGCGACGTGGTAACGGCAGCCGCCGAGCGAGCGCTGCAGCCACGTATCGACGATGTCGAACGTCAGCGGCGCATGCACGCCGATGGTCGGATGCAGCGCGGACGGCGGCGACCATGCCTTGTAGCGCACGCCGGCGACGTACTCGCCGACGGTGCCGGTCGGCTGCAGCGGCAGCGCGCGGCCGTTGACCGTCACCACGTGGCGGTTGTCGTTCAGCCCCGTCACGCGCACTTCGAGCCGTTCGACCGACGAATCGACGTAGCGCACCGTGCCGCCGGTCGCGCCCTCTTCGCCCATCACGTGCCACGGCTCCAGCGCGCCGCGCAGCGACAACTGCATGCCGTTCACCGCGATCTGGCCGAACAGCGGGAAGCGGAATTCGAAATGCGGCGCGAACCACGCCGGATCGAACGCGAACCCGGCATCGCGCAGTTCGGCCAGCACGTCGTCGAAATCCATCTGGAGAAACGCGGGCAGCATGAAACGGTCGTGCAGCGCGGTGCCCCAGCGCGTGAGCGGAGTCGTGTACGGGGCGGCCCAGAAGCGGGCGACCAGCGCGCGCAGCAGCAGTTGCTGCACGACGCTCATCCGCGCATGCGGCGGCATCTCGAACGCGCGCAGTTCGAGCAGGCCGAGCCGGCCGGTGGACGAATCGGGCGAATACAGCTTGTCGATGCAGAATTCGCTGCGGTGCGTGTTGCCGGTCACGTCGACCAGCAGGTTGCGCAGCACGCGGTCGACGAGCCATGGCGGCATGTCCTGCCCGAACAGCAGCTTGTTGCGCTGGATCTCCGCGAATGCGATGTCGAGTTCGTAGAGCTGGTCGTTGCGCGCCTCGTCGACGCGCGGCGCCTGGCTCGTCGGCCCGATGAACAGCCCCGAGAACAGGTAGGACAGCGACGGATGGTTGTGCCAGTACGCCACCAGGCTCGCCAGCAGGTCCGGGCGGCGCAGGAACGGGCTGTCGGCCGGCGTCGCGCCGCCGAGCACGAAGTGGTTGCCGCCGCCCGTGCCGACGTGGCGGCCGTCGACCATGAACTTCTCGCTGCACAGCCGCGACTGCCAGGCGGCGTCGTACAGGAATTCGGTGTGATCGACGAGTTCGTCGAAGTTCGTGGCCGGATGGATGTTCACCTCGATCACGCCCGGATCGGGCGTCACCTGCAGCACCTTCAGCCGCGCGTCGCGCGGCGGCGGATAGCCTTCGAGCACGAGCTTCACGCCGAGCGCGTGCGCGGTCAGCTCGATCGCGCCGAGCAGGTCGAGATAATCCTCGAGCGCGGCGAGCGGCGGCATGAACAGGTACAGGATGCCGTTGCGCACTTCGACGCACAGCGCGGTGCGGGTGATCCATGCGGCCGATTCGAAACGCTCCGGCTGGCGCCGCGGGTCGTGCGAGGCGGCCCGCCTGCTCGCGGCCGCGCCGTCGTCCCGCCATTGCATCACGGTCTGCGCGGCCGCTTCGCGATGCACGCCGGACAGGTAGCGCGGCGCGTCGGCCGGGCCCGCATAGCGCGCGCGGATCGCGGCGGCGTCCGGCAGCGCGGTGCGCGGCGCGAACGGGTCGCGCTCGGCCAGGTACGGATAGTCGGCGCGGCTGGCCCACGGCAGCGAATCGAGCGGCAGCCGATAGCCCATCGGCGAATCGCCGGGCACGAGGTACATGCGCTCGTCGCGGAAGAACCACGGGCCTGTCTGCCAGCGCGGCCCGTCCAGGCCCGGCGCGTCGTCCGTGCGCTTCACCGGCAGCACGTAGCCGACCACGCTGTCGAGGTGCTGCTCGAACACCTTGCGCAGCCGCGCGCGTTCGAGCTCGTCGTCGAGGCGCGAGTCGAACGGATCGACGTTGACCGGCAGCCGGCGCTCGCGCCACAGGTAGTACCAGACATCCTCGTAGCCGGGCCGGATGAATTCGTCGGTCAGGTGCAGCCGCGCGGCGAGCGCATCGATGAAGCGCTTCGCGTCGTCGGTCGTATACGCGGAAGGCTCGCGCTCGTCGGCGAACAGCGACGGGTCGTGCCACACGGGCTGGCCGTCCGCGCGCCAGAAGATCGACAGCGCCCAGCGCGGCAGTTGCTCGCCCGGATACCACTTGCCCTGCCCGAAATGCAGGAAGCCGCCGTCGCCGTATTCGGCGCGCAGCCGCTGCACGAGTTCGGTCGCGTAGCCGCGCTTGGTCGGGCCGAGCGCATCGGTGTTCCACTCCGCGCCGTCGCGATCGTCGATCGACACGAAGGTCGGCTCGCCGCCCTGCGTGAGCCGCACGTCGCCGGCCGCCAACGCGCCGTCGACCTGCGTGCCGAGCGCGCGCACCGCGTCCCATTGCGATTCCGTATACGGCTTCGTCACGCGCGGCGATTCGTACACGCGCGTCACGGACATCTCGTGCTCGAACGCCACTTCGCATTCGTCGATCAGCCCCTCGACCGGCGCGGCGCTGGTTGGCTGCGGCGTGCAGGCGAGCGGAATGTGGCCTTCGCCGGCGAGCAGGCCCGAGGTCGGATCGAAGCCGATCCAGCCCGCGCCCGGCAGGTAGACCTCGCACCACGCGTGCAGGTCGGTGAAGTCGACCGACGTGCCGCTCGGGCCGTCGAGCGACTTCACGTCGGGCGTGAGCTGGATCAGGTAGCCCGACACGAAACGCGCGGCGATGCCGAGATGGCGGCACAGCTGCACGAGCAGCCACGCGCTGTCGCGGCACGAACCCGACGCGAGCTCGAGCGTCTGCTCCGGCGTCTGCACGCCCGGCTCCATCCGCACGAGATAGCCGATGTCGCGCTGCAGCTGCTGGTTCAGCGCGACGAGGAAATCCACCGTGGCCGCCGGCGTACGGTCGACGCCGTCGAGATACGTCCGGAACAGCGGCGACGCGCTCGTCTGCGGATCGCGCGCGAGATACGGCGCAAGCTCGGTCTTCAGCGCGTCGTCATAGCTGAACGGATACTGCTCCGCGCTGGCTTCGAGAAAGAAGTCGAACGGGTTGTACACCGACATCTCGGCGACGAGGTCGATCGTGATCTCGAAGTGCTCGGTGCGTTCGGGAAACACGAGCCGCGCGAGATAGTTCGAGAACGGGTCCTGCTGCCAGTTGATGAAGTGCAGCGCGGGTTCGACCGTCATCGAATACGCGAGGATCGGCGTCCGGCAATGCGGCGCGGGCCGCAGCCGTACGACCTGCGGGCCGAGGTTGACGAGCTGGTCGTAGCGATAGCGGGTGGTGTGGTGCAGCGCGACGTGGATGGACATGAGAGCTCGGTTCGGGTTGAGCCGGCCGCGCACGCCGCGTCGCGTGCGACGCGGCGGCCCGGCATGGCGGATTCGGCGAAAGCGCGCGTCGGGTCAGACGAGTTCCGGCGACTGCACGACGCTGATCTCGATGCCGACGGCGGTCGCGCCGAGCCCCGTCACCGGCTGCGCGTCGCGATAATCGAGGCCGACCGCGATGCGCACGTAGCGCTCGTCCGGGCAGCGGTTCATGAACGGATCGAACCCGACCCAGCCGAGCCCTTCGACATAGGCCTCCGCCCACGCATGGCCGGCCGGCTGCTGCATCAGCGCGGCGGCTTGCGTCTGCCCGCCGAGCGCCGCCTGCGCCTGCCCCTGCGACTGGGCGGCATGCGACGCGCCGAGCGCCTGCTGCATCCCCTCGCCGCTCTGCAGCGCGAGCGCCTCCTCCTCGCCTTCGTCGCCCGCGTTCTGCTTCGCGTCGGCGATGCGCTGCATCGCGCTGTCGGCGAGCACGTAGCCGGAGATATAGCGCGCGGGAATCTTCAATGCGCGTGCCGCCGCGATGAACGCATGCGCGTGGTCGCGGCTCGTGCCCTCGCCGCTTTCCAGCGCGGTTTCGGCGTCGACGGGCGCGTCGGCGGCCAGGTTCGGCGCGTATGCGATGCGGCCGTGCACCTCGGTCATCAGCCAGTGCAGCGCGTCGAGACCGCGCGGATCGATCGGCAGCGCCTCGGCGAGCGCGCGCACGATGTCGCCCGCTTTCGTCAGCGCGGTCTCGCGCTCGAAGATCCACGGCGGCGCATAGCCTTCAGGATTGCCGACTATGCCCGCGCGGTCCTGCGTCTCGACGACGCCGGCCGCAATGACGACGATCTCGGCCTTCGCGCCGCGGTCGTGCCGCACCAGGTCGATCCGGTTGCCGAGCCCGTCGGCGTACGACAGCGTCGGCTCGACGCCGTCGATCGTCACCTGCCACGCGCGCACCGTCTGCCCGGGGCCCGACTGCGGGCGCAGCCGCAGCCGTTGCAGCGCATGGGTGGCTTGATCGTCGAACTGATAACGCGAGATGTGTCGGATGGCGAGTCGCATGGCAAGTCTCAGTCGAAGTTGTAAGCCTGGGCGATTTCGAGCCCGAGGCTGTTGTTGCGGCCGATGAAGTCGGTCAGGAACTCGTGCAGGCCGCTCTTGAAGATCCGCTCGACCGAGGTGTCGGACAGCATCTGCAGGATCTTCGCGGCCGTGTCGTGACACGGATGTGTCACGCCATAATCCTTCGCGAGCAGGTTCAGGCTCGACACGACGCGTCCGTAGCAATAGCGCAGCGATCGCGGCATGCGGCCGTTCAGGATCAGGTAGTCGGCGATGTTCAGCGGCTTGTACTGCACGTCGTACACCCAGCGGTACGAACGATGCGCGGCCACGCAGCGCAGGATCGTCTCCCACTGGTAGCTGTCGAGGATCGTGCCGACGTGCGACACCGACGGCAGCAGCAGATGGTATTTGACGTCGATGATCCGCGCGGTGTTGTCCGCGCGCTCGATGAATGCGCCGATCTGCGCGAAATCGAAGATCTCGTTGCGCAGCATCGTGCTGTAGAAGCTGCCCAGGATCAGCGCGGTTTCGCGCTTCACCTGGTCGAGCACGCCCGGCAGCTCGCTTTCCTGCACCGGCTGCGCGAGCGCGCGGCGCAGCGCGAGCCACGCGCCGTTCACGCTTTCCCAGGCCTCGCGCGTGAGCGCCGTGCGCACCATCCGCGCGTTCGAGCGCGCCGCCTCGATGCACGCCAGCACGCTCGACGGGTTGTCCCGGTCGCGCAGCAGGTAGTCGGTTACGGTATCGGACGCATATGCGTCGTATTTCTCCCGATAGCCGTCGTCGGTGCCCGAGCTGACGAGCACCGACGACCATTCGGCCGGCGCGTCGGACGTGCGCGTGAGCGCCATCCGCAGCCCGGCATCGACGATGCGCGCGATATTCTCAGCGCGCTCGATATAGCGGTACATCCAGTAGAGACCGCTTGCAGTACGTCCCAGAAGCATCTCGTGTCCACTCCGTCTTCGTTCGGTTCGCGCGCCGGATACGGCGCGTGCGATAGCGTCCGGCTCAGTCGGCCAGCACCCAGGTGTCCTTGGTGCCGCCGCCCTGGCTCGAGTTGACGACGAGCGAGCCCTCTTTCAGCGCGACCCGCGTGAGCCCGCCCGGCGTGATGCGGATCCGGTCCGACACCAGCACGAACGGCCGCAGGTCGACGTGGCGCGGGGCGAGGCCGGCCTCGGTCAGGATCGGCGTGGTGGACAGCGCGAGCGTCGGTTGCGCGATGTAGTTCGCCGGGCGCGCGCGCAGCTTCGCGGAGAACGCCTCGATCTCGGCCTTCGACGCGCACGGCCCGACCAGCATCCCGTAGCCGCCCGAGCCGTGCACTTCCTTCACGACCAGTTCGTCGAGATGCTCGAGCACGTACTTCAGGCTGTCGGCCTCGCCGCAGCGCCAGGTCGGCACGTTCTCCAGCAGCGCCTTGCGGCCCGTGTAGAACTCGACGATCTCCGGCATGTACGAGTAGATCGCCTTGTCGTCGGCGATGCCCGTGCCGGGCGCGTTCGCGATCGTGATGTTGCCCGCGCGGTAGACGTCCATGATCCCCGCGACGCCGAGCACCGAATCGGGGCGGAACGTGAGCGGATCGAGGAACGCGTCGTCGACGCGCCGGTACAGCACGTCGATCGGCTGGAAGCCCTCGGTCGTGCGCATCGCGACGCGGCCGTCGATCACCTGCAGGTCGCTGCCCTCGACGAGGTGCACGCCCATCTGGTCGGCAAGGAACGAATGCTCGTAGTACGCCGAATTGTGGATGCCGGGCGTCAGCACGGCGACGGTCGGGTTGTCCGCATTGCCGCCCGGCGGGCACACGGCCGCGAGCGACTGGCGCAGCATCTGCGGATAGGTCTCGACCGGGCGCACCTTCACCTGCTGGAACAGCTCCGGGAAGAGCTGCATCATCGTCTCGCGGTTTTCCAGCATGTACGACACGCCGGACGGCGTCCGTGCGTTGTCTTCCAGCACGTAGAACTCGTTCTCGCCGGTGCGCACGATGTCGACGCCGATGATGTGCGTGTAAACGTTTCCGGGCGGCCGGAAGTCGATCATCTCCGGGATGAACGCTTCGTTGTGCGCGATCAGGTGCTTCGGCACGATGCCCGCGCGCACGATTTCCTGGCGATGATAGATGTCGTCGAGGAACGCATTGAGCGCCATCACGCGCTGCTCGATGCCGAGCGACAGCCGGCTCCATTCCGCGCCCGAGATGATGCGCGGGACGATGTCGAACGGAATCAGCCGCTCGGCGGCCTCCGAATCGCCGTAGACGGCGAACGTGATGCCCGTCTTGCGGAACACGCCTTCCGCGTCGTGGGCTTTCTGGGCGAGGCTCGCGGGATTCTGCGTGTCGAGCCACTGCTTCAGGCGCGCGTAAGGCGCCCTTACCATGTCGCCGGATTGCAGCATTTCATCGAATGGCTTCATCGATCTTTTCTCCATCGATCGTTTTCCCCGGCATTGCGCATGCCGGACCGGCGTACTGACTGCATCGCAAGGAACGTGCCTTGCGCGATCCCTTCGATAATCCCCCCTTTTTTGCGCCGCGTCAGGCACGCCCGGGCGGCATTGCGCACCACGACGGTGCAGCGCCCCGCACGACGGGCGACGCCGGTGCGTCGCCGCTGCGCACGGTCCATGCTGCGCCGCGACTTTCAAACATAGTTCCCCCGCGTGTCACGAATATGCAATCTGCACTGCACAAAAAACGGCCTGCCCGGGCACCGGACGACCGGAACGAACGGATGGGGAGGCGGGCCGGTACGCGCACGGCGCAACCGACCCTGGGGGGAAGTACCGTCTGCGGCCTGGCCGGCAGTTCGACGCGATGAACTGTCCGGTTAGCCGGGTCCGGCACCTCAAACCTAAGCAACCGTAATCCCGCCGACAACGCCCATGCATATTTAGACTGGAACCCATCGAAAAAAAACATCGTCCCGACCGGCGCGAGGCGCGGTACGCTAGAACGTTAGTGCAGCGAAGCGGCGCCGCCTCTTTGGCGCCCGACTATAAAAAGCGACGATCGAAATGGAAGCAAAGTGGCTGGAAGATTTCCTGAGCCTTGCGGATACCAAAAGTTTTTCCCGGGCCGCGCGTAATCGGCACCTCACGCAGTCTGCATTCAGCAGACGAATCGCCGCCCTCGAAACCTGGATGGACGCGAAGCTGGTCGACCGCAGCATCAACCCGATCGCGCTGACGCCGGCCGGACAGATGTTTCGCGGGCTCGCCGCGGACATCCTGCGCAGCATGTATGCGGCGCGCAATCTCGTGAACGGCTACGACCAGTTCGCGGCCAGCGACCAGGTCGTGCGTTTCGCGGTCGCGCACACGCTGGTCTTCACGCTGTTTCCCGAATGGCTCAAGCAGCTCAACGGCGAAGTCGGCCACGTGACGGCGCGCGTCAACGCAGTGAACGTGCCGGAAGGCGTGCAGCATCTCGTCGAAGGCGAATGCGACCTGCTGCTCGGCTATCACCATCCGCAGTTGCCGATCGTGCTCGACCCGAACCACTTCCCGTTCGTCAACCTCGGCGTCGAGCGGATCCTGCCGGTATCGACGCCCGATGCGCTCGGCAAGCCCGTATTTCAGCTGCCGGGCGCGCCCGACGCGCCGCTGCCGCTGCTCGCGTATTCGTCGGGCGCGTTTCTCGGCAACATTGTCGAGATGCTGCTGCTGAACGCGACCGAACCGTATGCGCTGCATCGGTGCTTCGAGACGCACATGTCCGAGGCGTTGAAGGGCATGGTCGTGGCCGGGCACGGGATCGGCTGGCTGCCGGAAAGCTGCGTCGCGAAGGAACTCGCGGAAGGCACGCTCGTGTGCGCGGGGTCCGGCGACTGGATCACCGAACTCGAAATCCGCCTGTATCGCTCGGCGCGGAAGCGCGGGCTCGCGGCCGAGCAACTGTGGACCTACATCATGAACCGGCCGCGCGCGGCGGTCGAAAGCGCCGCCGGCGCCGCGCAAGCGGCCGCGCCGGCGCGGATCGTGAAACGGGCATCATCGGGCGGCGCACGGTAACGCGACGCGGCCCTCATCCGCCCGCCGGCCGTCATGCGCCGAACAAGCGCTCGTCGACGACGGCCAGCCCGCCGCATGCAACGAGGTCATCGATCGGTTCGATCATGTCGCCGAACTCGGGGGCTCGGCCCAGGGTCATCTCGAGTCGCGTTGCACCCGCAGACCTCTTGATCCTCCGCTCCAGGAAATCGATCATCGCGACCACGCCGATTCGCTCCAGCCATGCGCCGAGCAGATCGGCCGGCGCTCTCCCTGCCGGATTTGCCTGACTGGCGCTGCACTCGGGCCGCCGGCCGTATAGACTGACGCCCGGCTCGTTCCGGCAGCGGCACGCCTCCCCGCGTCATCGCCCGGACCGCCCCCTCCACGGAGAACGAATGCTGAAGCGTCGCCTGTTTTCTCTTTTGCTGCTGACGGTCTGCCTGATCGGACAACGTGCGTCGGCCCAGTCCACGCTGGAACTCGAGACCGACGGCACGGCTCGCGCCCTCACCCCGCAGACGCTGCTCGCGCGCCCCGATGCAACCAGCATCCGCGTGCCCCGCGACATTGCGTACGGGCGGCCGATGACGTTTCGCGCGGTGCCGTTCGCGGCGCTGCTCGGCGACGCGTCGCTGCCGGCCGACGGCGTGCTCGAAACGCGCGCGGCCGACGGGTTCGCCGCCCAACTACCGCTGGATCTGGTGCGCCGCCGCGCACCGGCCCGTGCCGTCCCGTGGCTCGCGATCGAGGATCCGGCCCACCCGTGGCCGAAGCTGCCCGGCAAGCAGGTCAGCGCGGGGCCGTTCTATCTGGTCTGGCTCGGGCCGGATGCGGCGTCGGTGCGCGGCGAGCAGTGGCCGTTCCAGATCGTGCGCATCACGCTCGAATCGTCGCCGCTCGCGCGCTGGCCGTCGCTCGCCGTCGATCCCGCGCTGCCCGCCGACGATCCGGCCCGCGTGGGCCAGCGCCTGTTCGTCACGCAGTGTCTTGCGTGCCACCGCCTCGACGGCGCGGGCAGCAGCCACGCCGGCCCCGACCTGAACACGCCGATGAATCCGGTCGACTACTTCAAGCCCGCCGCGCTGCGCCGCTACATCCGCAACCCGGCGTCGGTGCGCGACTGGCCGGGCCGCAGCATGCCGGCGTTTCCGCCCGACCAGTTGAGCGACCGGGAACTCGACCAGATCGTCGCGTATCTCGGCTATGTGGCGCGGCGCAAGGCCGGCCAGTGACGAACTATCGGACACCACGACCCATGTTGACGACGCCACGCGACCCGCTGTTCACCATCGCATCGATCGATGCCGCGCAGACGCACCCGCTCAGGGCGGCGATCCTGCTGAACGGCGACCTGAACGCATGCGAACTGGCCGGAGACCATGCGCCGACGACGCTGCACGTCGGGGTGCGCGATCCGTCCGGCATCGTCGCCGTCGCGTCGCTCTGCGAGGAGACCCGCGACGACGATCCGGCCCGGCCGGCCTGGCGGCTGCGCGGGATGGCCGTGCATCCCGACGTGCGCGGCATGGGTTTCGGGCGGGTACTGGTGCAGGTGTGCTTGCGCCACGCGGAAGCAAACGGGGCCGCGCTCGTGTGGTGTACGGCACGCGAAGTGGCGTACCGGTTTTATGAAAAGCTCGGCTTTACCGCCGATGGTGCGCTGGTGACGATGCCGGGGCGCACCGATACGGCGTTTCATGTGATGCGGCGGTATGTGGGGCGGATGGCCAGTGCGTCTCGGGATGGCTCTAACCCCTTGAAGTAACCAAGTTTTTTGCAAATCCAGCGTCTACCGTCGTCTCGTTGCGTGCCAACACAAGGGTTGGCCTTGCGCTCGGATCTGCATGGAGATAGTATGCGCGCATACTATTTATTGGAACAGACTGACATGTGGTCAATCGAGGTCGCGGGTGAGTGTGCCGCAACGCCGGCGCAGGTCTATAGCATCTTGGCCGAGCCGCAGAGGTGGTCGGAGTGGAATCCTGGCGTCCTTCGGATCGAGATGCACGGTCCATTCCAATCCGGCACGACTGCAGTGATGGTTCTACCTGACTCGACGACGTTGCCGTTCCGCTTCGAGTGGGTTGAAGCCGACAGAGGCTTCGAGGACGTCACTGAGGTACCCGACGCTGGCGCGGTTGTTCGCGTTCGGCACGAACTGTCGCCGATCGAGCTGGGGACTCGAATTACGTATCGCTGTGAAATCGACGGACCCGAGCAAATAGCCGGGGAGCTGGGCGCAGCGATTACTTCCGACTTCGCCGATGTGATTGCCGCCCTTGGCGCACGGGCAGAGCTGCTCGGTGAGTAAATCTCTGGAACCTGGCGAAAGCCCTGGCCTGCTTCTGTGGCGCGCGACGCTGAGCTGGCAGCGTCGCATCACTGCCGCACTGAAACCGTTGGGGCTGACCCATGTGCAGTTCGTCCTGCTGGCCAGTACTTGGTGGCTAACGTGCGTTGCCGAGGAGACCCCGAGTCAACGCCGCATCTCCGAACACGCCAATACGGACCCGATGATGACCTCACAGGTTCTCCGCGCACTTGCCGAACGAAAACTACTGACTCGAACGCCGGACCTTTCTGACTCGCGAGCCTGGATCATTGACGTGACGCCAGAAGGTGTGGACCTCGCCGTCCGCGCTGTGAAGGTCGTTGAAGCTGCGGATCGCGCCTTCTTTGAGGCCGTGGACCAACAAGCGCTGATGAGCGTTCTAGGCACCCTAAGTCGATGAATCTTGTCACCCATCCGGCAGCATCGCGTGGCGTTGACCCTGCAATCCCGGACACGGCGTCACACTGAGGTTGCCGAGTCCATCGAGCGCCGGAACGCGCGAGGCGAGCGGTATTTCAGCGCGCTACGGGGATGCTTCTCGTTGTAATGCTCGAACGCAATGGCCAGGTTGCTTGCAGCGGTCGCTGCACCCGGCTTCGCCATGAAGGCGACATAGTCGCGCGTCATGTGTATTAGCCGGGACTCGTTCTTTGTCGGTCCGACTCCCTGTCAGATCGAGTCCCGGCTAATACACATCAGGCAAGATAGTCACTCAGCGACCCGCCAGGGAGAACGATGTCCCACCTTACCGATATCTTTGCAGACTGCGAATACCTCTATCTCGACCGGCTGTTTGAGCCCGCCGAAAATCAACTGTCGGTACGTATCCTTGAGGCAACCGGCGGCGGTCAAATACCAGCCGCACTTCTGGACTCTGAACCGTTCAAACCCGTGAAGGATGCCCTCGCCCACGCGACGGCCATTGAACATCGAGAGGGATGCCGTATCTTTGAGCTAACCTGGCCCAGCTACGTTGGCTACTCCGTGCTCAATGAAAGTTTCGCCATGCCGGAGCCGGAAACATCGACTCGCGTGGGTCGTCTATTCGTCGAATATTCGTCGTCCACTTACCTTGACTATCTCAAGAGAGCATCCTGGGCCTGTGCGGACCATCCCGGCCCATACAAGCACTGGGCGGCGCTGTGCCTGAATCATATCGTCGACGTTGCGTCCGCAGATGAACCATCGATCGGGGTGTCGATTGCACAAGCAGGCGAGAACATCGGTCGCGGCAGTTTCAACGTACCCGTCCAACGTCGCTGATTACGACCTGCCACACGGCGCGCGAAACCGCACATCCGACACAACCCGGTGCGGCCCGCCAGACACCCGCCTGCCGCACCGCGCGCTCACGCTCACACTTCCTGCGCACTCCGCAACACCGCCCGCAACAGCACATCGGCCCCCGCCTCCGCCCATTCGGGCGTGATCGCTTCGGCCTCGTTGTGGCTCAGCCCGTCGACGCACGGCACGAAGATCATCCCCGTCGGCGCGACGCGCGCCACGTAGCACGCGTCGTGCCCCGCCCCGGACACGATATCCATGTGCGGCAGCCCGAGCGCCCGGGCCGCGTCGCGCACCGTGTCGATGCAGTTCGGCGCGAACGGCACCGGCGCATACGTGAAGATCTGCTCGATCTGCACGCCGAGACCGGTTTCGTCGGCCACGCGCGCAAGTTCGGCCCGCAGCACGGCGTCCAGTTCGTCGAGCACCGCGTCGTCGGGATGCCGGAACTCGACCGTGAAGAAGCAGCCGCCCGGCACCGTGTTGCGCGAGTTCGGCCGCGCCTCGATCATCCCGACCGTCGCGCGCGCGTCCGGCGCGTAACGGCGGCCGAGCACCTCGACGAACGAAATCATGCGCGCCGCGCCGACCAGCGCATCGCGGCGGAATGCCATCGGCGTCGTGCCCGCGTGGGCGTCGACGCCGGTGAGCGTCACCTCGTACCAGCGCTGCCCCTGCCCGGCCGTCACGACGCCGATCGTCTTGCCGGCCCGCTCCAGAATCGCGCCCTGTTCGATATGCAGTTCGTACGCCGCGTGCACCGGATAACCGCCGACGGGCTCGGCGCCCGCATAGCCGATCCGCGCGAGTTCCTCGCCGATCGTCCTGCCCGCGCCGTCGGTGCGCGACAGCCCGTATTCGAGCGTATAGACACCCGAGAACACGCCGGCCGACACCATCGCCGGCGCGAAGCGCGAGCCCTCCTCGTTGGTCCAGATCACGACGTCGATCGGGCGCTCGGTCTCGATGCCCGCATCGTTCAGCGCCCGCACGACCTCGAGCCCGCCGAGCACGCCGTAGATGCCGTCGTAACGGCCGCCGGTCGGCTGGGAATCGGCGTGCGAGCCGGTCATCACCGGCGCGGCGGCGGGATCGCGGCCCGCGCGGCGCGCGAACACGTTGCCCATCCGGTCCACGCGCACCGTGCAGCCGGCGTCGCGCGCCCACTGCACGAACAGGTCGCGCGACTCGCGATCGAGATCGGTCAGCGCGAGACGGCACACGCCGCCCTTCGGCGTCGCGCCGATCTGCGCCATCCGTTCGAGCGACGCCCACAGACGGCGGCCGTCGACCCGCGGCACGCGCACGTTGTCCGCAATGGCGTTGTCGTCACGCATCGCCGTTCTCCGGTGCGGATTGCCGCGCGTAGCGGAAATCGCAGCGCTTGCCGCCCTGCATGATCGTGCTCGTGCGCGTGAGTGCGACGTCCGGCGCATAGCCCTGGATGAAATAGCTGTCGCGCGCGCAGCTCAGCAGATGCCCGATCTCGCCGAGCCCCATCGCGTGATACATCTCCGCGTAGCTGCAGCGACGCACGTCGTAGTCGTAATGCGCATCGTCCGCGCGGCGCACCTCGACGTCGAGCGCATCGTCCTTCTCCCACAGCACCTGCAGCGCGATGAACGACTTCACGCTGGCGCCTTCGGGTTCCTGCGCGGCGAACGTGCGGCCCGCGTCGACGGCCGCGCCGCGCACGGCTTCCGCGATCACGGCCTGGGCGCGCTCGGCGCCGAATTCGCGTTTCATGATCTCGTAGATCGGCTTGATGATTTCCGCCTCGATGCGGCGCCGCGCGAGGATCCCGAGGCGGGTGTCCTCGGGCGCGGCGGCGGATGTCCGGGTAGCTTCGGTCATGGGGAGAATGTTGTCGTCGTTGTGTCGATTATTTGGCCGTGGTGCGCGAGCCGCCGAGCACGTCGACGACGGTCCACTTGCCATCGCGCACCTGGTAGATCGTGAAGGCCGGGTCCTTCAGGTTGCCTTCGGCGTCGAACGCGATGCGCCCCGTCACGCCGGGCCGGTCGATCGCACGAACCGCCGCGACCAGCTTCGCCGGCTGCGTCGTGCCGGCCTTCTGCGCGGCGGCGATCAGCGTCGCGGCCGCATCGTAGGCGAACGGCGCATGCAGCTCGATCGGTGCGCGGTAGCGCGCCTGGTATTGCGTGTCGAACGCCTTGCCGCCCGGCATCCGGTCGAGCGGGAGGCCCGGTTCGAGCGCCGTCACGCCGTCGCCGTCCTTGCCCGCGAGCGACAGGAAAGTCTGGCTCACGAAGCCGCCCGCGCCGAGCAGCGGCGCATTCACGCCGAGCTGGCGCATCCGGCGCGCCATCGGCGCGGCCTGCGCATCGAGCCCGCCGAAGAACACCAGATCCGCGCGCTTGCCCTTGATCGCGGTCAGCACGCCGCTGAAGTCGGTGGTCTTGTCGTTCACGTACTGGCGATCGACGATCGCGCCGCCGTTCGCCTGCACGCCCTTGATGAACTGGTCGGCCAGCCCCGCACCGAACGACGTGCGATCGTCGATCACCGCGATGCGCTTCGCCTTCAGCGTCTTCACCGCGTATGCGCCCGTGAAGTTGCCGCCCGCATCGTCGTGACCCATGATGCGGAAGGCCGTCGCATAGCCCTGCTGCGTGTATTGATGGCCGGTGGACGCCGGCGCGATCTGCGGAATGCCCGCATCGCGGTAGACGCGCGACGCCGGCACGCTGCAGCCGGTGTTCCAGTGGCCGACGACACCGATCACGTGCCGGTCGACGAGTTGCTGCGCGACCGCGACGGCCGTACGCGGATCGGACTGGTCGTCGGCCGCGACGAGCTTGTAGACGACCGGCTTGCCGCCGATCGTCGGATGCTTCGCGTTCGCGTCGTCGATCGCGAGTTGCGCGCCGTTCTGCAGATCCTTGCCGATCCGTGCGGACGGGCCGGTGAGCGGCGCGGCGAGACCGATCAGGATCGTCTGCGGCGCGGCTTGCGCGAACGCGGGAACGGAGGCAACCAGGGCGGCCGCCGAGAAGGCAAGGCTGGCGGGAAGAAATGCGATTTTCATGTGCGGGGATCTGTGAATCGGATCAAAACATGAAAAATATTAAATAGTGAGCCCTCAAACCCCAAATATCCAATTGTTGGATGCTTATGCCGTTCCCGACACATTAACTCACATCCTTGTAAACACTGAATATTTTTATGTTGTCGCTTACCCTGACTTTTCTATAAAATTCGATACATGAAAAATATCGAACAATTGCCGCACGATCCGCCGCTGCGCGCGGTGCGTGCGTTCGAAGCTTTCGCGCGCCTCGGGTCGGTCACCGCGGCGGCGGGCGAGCTCGACATCACGCCGTCGGCGGTCAGCCATCAGCTGCAGCTGCTCGAGGCGTTCATCCAGACGCCGCTGACGGTGCGCGAGGGCCGGCTGCTCGCGCTCACCGACGAAGGGCGCGACTACTACCGCTCGATCAGCGCGGCGTTCTCGGTGCTGCGCAGCGCGACGCGCTTCGTGCGCGACCGTTCGTCGCTACGGCAGATCACCGTGAGCCTGATTCCGCTGCTCGGCATCGGCTGGTTCATTCCACGGCTGCATGCGTTCCTGGCCGACAACACCGACGTCGACGTGACGGTGCTGTACGCCCATCACCGCAACTACCGCAGCGACGCGTCCGACCTGTCGATCCGCTTCGGCACCGGCGACTGGCCCGGCTACAACTGCGAGCGGCTGCTGCCGGGCGCGATGGTGCCGATGTGCAGCCCGTCGTTCCTGCGGCGTCACGGGCCGTTCCGCACGCCGGCCGATCTCGCGCGCGCACCGCTCGTGCACGACGAGGATCGCAGCACGTGGGTCAACTGGCTGCAGGGCGCCGGCGTGCGGCACGTGTCGCATGCGGTGGGGCCGATGTTCGAGGACGGCCAGCTCACGCTGAGCGCCGCGCGTGCGGATCTCGGCGCGGCGCTGCTGCGCGCGCCGCTGGTCGAGCGCGAACTGGCGAACGGCGAACTCGTGAAGCTGTTCGATCACGCGCTCGACGACGGGCGCGATTACTATCTGTGCACGCGCGAGGACGCGGACCTGCCGGACGGCGCGCGGCGGCTGGCGGCATGGTTGAGGAAGATGGCGGGGATCTGAGCCGGGATGCGCGGCCGCCCCGCCCTGCGCCAGTACGCACGTGTGCACGTGCGCACGCAAGGGCGGACCGGCCGCCGGGTCGCGGCGCGCAAGCCGCATCAGCCCGGCGCCGTCGACCGGTTCTCACGGCCGGTCCGGCGCGGCGTCACTCCCCCAGGACCATCGATCACGGGACATCCTTCGGATTGGAACGACCATGGATCAGTTGAACGGAATCACGGTGTTCGTCCAGGTTGCCGAAGCGCGCAGCTACGTGGGCGCGGGCCAGCAACTCGGGCTGTCCGCGTCCGCGGTCGGCAAGAGCATCGCGCGGCTGGAGAAACGCCTCGGCGTCAAGCTCCTGCATCGCAGCACCCGCAGCATGAACCTGACCGCCGAAGGCGCGCTCTACCTGACGCGCTGCCGGCACATCCTCGCGGAAGCCGCGGCGGCGGAAACCGAGCTGCTGCATGCGCTCGACGCGCCGCGCGGCAAGTTCCGGGTCAGCCTGCCGCTCGTGAGCGGGCTGATGGTGCCCGCCCTCACCGCGTTCATGCAGCGCTATCCGGAAATCGAGCTCGACGTGCACTTTTCCGACCGGCTCGTCGACCTGATCGACGAGGGCTTCGACGCGGCGGTGCGCACCGGCACGCTCGACGATTCGCGGCTGATGTCGCGCCAGCTGGGGGAGTTTCGCCTGGTGCTGGTGGGAGCGCCCGGCTACTTCGCGCGCAAGGGCGTGCCGCAACGCCCCGCCGACCTGCGCGGGCACGACTGCCTCCAGCACCGCTTCCCGACCACCGGCATGATCCAGAAGTGGCCGCTCAGCGACGACCCGCCCGATGCAAGCCTGCCGTTGCCGGCGCGGATGATCTGCAACAACGTCGAGACGCTGCTGCAGGTCGCGAAAGCCGGCCAGGGCATTGCGTGCCTGCCGGATTTCGCGGTCCGCGACGCGATCGCCGCACACGAGCTGCAGATCGTACTCGACGCGTACATGCGACATTCCAGCGCGTTCCGCGTGCTGTGGCCGTCCAGCAAGCATCCGTCGCCGAAGCTGCGCGCCTTCGTCGACTTCCTGCACGAGAACCTGTTCACGATGCAGACGCAGGCGCACGCAGCCCGCGCAGACGCCAACGCCGAACAGGTCACGCCGCTCGCCTGAAGCCGTCCGCCCGCGACGATCCGGGCGTGGGCCCGGCGGCCGCTCACTCGGCCCGGTCCGCGCCGGCCTTGACGGACAGCGCCAGCAGGACGATGGCAAGCACGGCGCCCGCCGCGCCGACCGCCGGCGTAGCCGCCACACCGGCGCCGCCGCCCTTGACGACCAGGCTGCCGACCAGCGCGCCGCCGCCGATCCCGGCATTAAATGCGCTGACGTTCATCGCGGACGCCAGATTCGGCGCACGCCCGGCGCGGGTGAGGATACGCATGATCAGCGCCGGCACGAACGCATACGACGCGACGCCCCACAGGAACACGTACGCGACCACCGCCCATTTCGTCGCATAGACCAGGCCCAGCGACCCCATCACGCACGCGAGACACGCGAGGCTGACGAAGGCCGTGCGCAGCGGCCATGTATCCGCATAGCGCGCGCCCGCCGCGTTTCCCGCGCTCAGGCCGGCCCCGAACACCAGCAGGACCCACGTGACGCTCGACGGCGGGAAGGCCGCCACGCCCTCCAGGATCGGCGCGATGTACGTAAAACCCACGAACGTGCTGCCGAAACCCACGATCATCGCCGCATAGGAAAGCAGCATCCTGCCGTCCCGGAACACGGCCACCTCGCTTGCGACCGACGTCACGTGCAGGTTCACGTCGTTCGGCAGCGTCTTCCAGAGCGCGAGCAGCGACAGGCCGCCCCAGCCCGCGATCGCCCAGAACGGCGCATGCCAGTCGGAAAACGCGTGGCCGAGGAAGAGGCCCAGCGGCACGCCGGCCACGTTGGCGAGCGTGATGCCGGACAGCATCACGCCGACGGCCTTGGCCCGGCGGCGCTCGTCGACCAGATGGGCCGATACCACCACGCCGATCCCCATCGCCACGCCGTGCACCGCCGCCGCGACGCAACGCGACATCAGCAGCACGGCGTAGCTGCCGGACAGCGCCGAGACGACGTGCGCGAGCACGAAGATCGCCAGCAGGACCAGCAGCAGCGGCTTCTTCGGCACGCGCAGGGTCAGCGCCGTGAGCGTCGGCGCCGCAATCGCCACGCACCATGCGTAGGCGCTGACCAGCAATCCCGCGCTCGACAGCGGGACCGACAGGCTGCCGGCGATGTCCGGCAGCAGGCCGGTGACGATGGTTTCGGTGGTGCCGACGCCGAACGACGTCATGGCCATTGCAAGCAGCGCAAAACGGTTCGCGTCGGTTCGTTCCTGGTCGATGCGGGTTGAAATCGCCACGGCGGGCGCCCTCCATACGTTGACGTGGGGTTGGCCGCCGCGCCGCGGCGACCGACGACACGCCAGCGTACGCATTTCAGGCCCGCCGAAACATCGCGGGCGGTTCGCTTCTTCCCGGAAAAACCTTCCGGAATGCCGTGCCCCGCCCCACCTCCATCAATCAAGGGCCGGAAGCGGATAGAAATTCCCGATCCCTCGGATTGAAACAAGCAATTTCACAAGATCAGGGTGAACCCGGATACTGGCAACACTCCACTCACCCCTGACGCAAAGGAACACACCAGATGCCGATCATCAACACCCAAATCAAGCCGTTCAAGGCAACCGCTTACCACAACGGCGAATTCGTGCCCGTCTCGGAAGAGAACTTCAAGGGCAAGTGGTCCGTCGTCGTGTTCTACCCGGCCGACTTCACGTTCGTCTGCCCGACCGAGCTGGGCGACCTCGCCGACCGCTACGCGGAATTCCAGAAGCTGGGTGTCGAAATCTACGGCGTGTCGACCGACACGCACTTCACGCACAAGGCATGGCACGACACGTCGGAGACGATCGGCAAGATCAAGTACCCGCTGATCGGCGACCCGACGCTCACGCTGTCGCGCAACTTCGACGTGCTGATCGAGGAAGAAGGGATGGCGCTGCGCGGCACGTTCGTGATCAACCCGGAAGGCGAGATCAAGCTGTGCGAGATCCACGACAACGGTATCGGCCGCGACGCCGGCGAGCTGCTGCGCAAGGTGCAGGCCGCGCAATACATCGCGGCGCACCCGGGTGAAGTGTGCCCGGCCAAGTGGACGCCGGGCGCGGAAACGCTGACCCCGTCGCTCGACCTGATCGGCAAGATCTGACGATCGCCGCGCGCCTCGCACGAGGCGCGCGACAGCGGGCCGCCGCGGCGCGGCCCGCGCCCTCCCCCGGCACGACGTGCCCGACCAGAAACAATCATACGGAATCCGAAACGCCATGCTCGACGCCAATCTCAAGAACCAACTGAAAGCGTACCTCGAAAAAATCACGCGCCCGATCGAACTCGTCGCCTCGCTCGACGACGGCGCGAAATCGCAGGAACTGCTGGCGCTGCTGAACGAGATTGCGTCGCTGACGGATCGCGTGACCGTGACCGAACGCCGCGACGACGCCGAGCGCAAGCCGTCGTTCTCGATCGGCGAGCCCGGCAAGCCGGCCGGCATCCGCTTCGCCGGCATCCCGATGGGCCATGAATTCACGTCGCTCGTGCTGGCGCTGCTGCAGACGGGCGGCCACCCGATCAAGCTCGACGACGACGTGATCGAACAGATTCGCGCGCTCGACGGCGACTACGCGTTCGAGACGTTTTTCTCGCTGTCGTGCCAGAACTGCCCGGAAGTCGTGCAGGCGCTGAACGTGATGTCGCTGATCAACCCGCGCATCCGTCACGTCGCGATCGACGGCGCGCTGTTCCAGGATGAAGTCGAGTCGCGCCAGATCATGGCCGTGCCGACGATGTTCCTGAACGGCGCCTCGTTCGGCCAGGGCCGCAGCAGCGTGAAGGAAATCCTCGCGAAGCTCGATACGGGCGCCGGCGCACGCGCCGCGAAGTCGCTCGAGAACAAGCCGGTGTTCGACACGCTGATCGTCGGCGGCGGCCCGGCGGGCGCGGCCGCAGCGATCTACTCGGCGCGCAAGGGCATCGCGACGGGTGTCGTCGCCGAGCGTTTCGGCGGCCAGGTGCTCGACACGATGGCGATCGAGAACTTCGTGTCGGTGCAGGAAACCGAAGGGCCGAAGTTCGCGACGGCGCTCGAGCAGCACGTGAAGCAATACGACGTCGACATCATGGACGTGCAGCGCGCCGACGCGCTGATCCCCGGCGACGTGCACCAGATCCGCCTCGCGAACGGCGCGGTGCTGAAGGCGAAGACGATCGTCCTCGCGACCGGCGCGCGCTGGCGCGAAATCAACGTGCCGGGCGAGCGCGAATACCGCAACCGCGGTGTCGCGTACTGCCCGCACTGCGACGGCCCGCTGTTCAAGGGCAAGCGCGTCGCGGTGGTCGGCGGCGGCAACTCGGGCGTCGAGGCCGCGATCGACCTCGCCGGCATCGTGAGCGCCGTGACGCTGATCGAATACGGCGCGCAACTGCGCGCGGACGAAGTGCTGCAGCGCAAGCTGCGCAGCCTGCCCAACGTGACGATCGTCACGCAGGCGCAGACGACCGAGCTGACCGGCGACGGCAGCAAGCTGAACGGGCTCGTCTACAAGGATCTGCGCTCGGGCGACACGCGGCGCATCGATCTCGAAGGCGTGTTCGTGCAGATCGGCCTCGTGCCGAACACCGAATGGCTGAAAGGCACGGTCGAACTGTCGAAGCACGGCGAGATCGTCGTCGATGCGCGCGGCGCGACGTCGGTGCCGGGCGTGTTCGCGGCAGGCGACGTAACGACGGTGCCGTTCAAGCAGATCGTGATCGCGGTCGGCGAAGGGGCGAAGGCGTCGCTCGGCGCGTTCGATCACCTGATCCGCCAGGACGTCGCGCCGGCAGCCGCCGCGCAGCCGCAAGCCGAAGAAGCGGTCGCGGCGTAACGCACCGGCAGCGCGACGCTGCAGCAATCGGTCTCTCTTGGCCTCGCATGCCTTGGTCGGCGTGCGGGGTCTTTTTTATTCCGGATCGTCGCCGAGGCGCGACGCAATGCCGGTCGAAACCCGCCCGCCTCGCGGCGCGGCCGGCCTCGACCCGGCGCTTTCCAGCCGCAGACCGTTCACCGCCGCACCGCACCGGGCCGCCGCCCTGCGTACGTGACGACCTGACGACCCGGCGACCGACGACCGGCCGGCGCGCCGCATCGCCGGTGCGACAGCCCGCCGTCAACACTTCGTTTGCGCGACCGCCGGGATCGGGCGTAGTCTTCGTCGAACCTGCGCGGAAACGGAGAACCCCCGACCATGATCGGCACGATGTTCAAGCGATTCCTTGTCCTGGCCCTCGCCGCCGCCGGCACGCGGGCATGGGCGGCCGAACCGCTCCCTGCCGCACGGGAGGCCGTCGTTCCGGCCTTCTACGCATGGAGCGACGCCGTCCCGGCAACGCCCGGACAATTGCTGCGCACCGAGCCGCTGACGCCGGAACAGAGCCTCGCCGAGGCCGGAAAGAACATCCGGCTGCTCTACACGTCGACCGACGGTGTCGACGGCCACACGCCGGTCGTCGTGTCCGGCGCGCTGTTTCTGCCGAAAGGAACGCCGCCGCACGGCGGCTGGCCGCTACTGGCGTGGGCGCACGGCACCGTCGGCAGCGCCACGGTATGCGCACCGTCGCTCGCGCACCGCAGCGAACGCGACGCACGCTACCTGAATGCATGGCTGGCCCGCGGCTACGCGATCGTCGCGACCGACTATCAGGGCCTCGGCGCGCCCGGCGTGCATCCGTACGGGCTGACACGCCCGCTCGCATACAACGTACTCGACAGCATCCGCGCGGTGCAGCACGGCGACTTCGACCTGACGTCCCGCACCGTCGTGTTCGGGCAGTCGCAAGGCGCCCGCGCCGCGTTCGCGACGGCCGTCTATGCGAAATCCTATGCGCCCGAACTGGCCGTTGCCGGCGTGGTGGCGACCGGCACGCCCTATGCGGCCGTTCACAACCACGCGGCCGACGCCGAGCGGGCGGACGCGCACCGGTCGGTCGTCCCGACCTTCGCGTACGACATGCTGCGCATGGGAACCGCCGCGCTGCTCGACCCCGCGTTCGTCCCCGCCGACTACCTGAGCGACCGGGCGATGCCGGCGTTCCAGCTCAGCCGGCACGACTGCCTGCACGCGCTCGAAAAACGGATCGTCGCGGACGGGCTCACCTACGACGACAGCTTCAAGCGCTCGCCCAGGCAGGCGTTTGCGGCGATCAGCCGGGAAGCCGCGTATCCGGCGCTGAAATCGGACATTCCGATCTTCATCGGCACCGGCGGCAAGGATCGCGACGTGTTCGTGCCGGACCAGATCGCGCTCGCCACCGACGCATGCCGCGCCGGCGACCGGATCGAATGGCACTTCTATCCGGCGCTCGATCACTCCGGAACCGTCAACGGCTCGCTGCCCGATTCGACCCGGTTCGTCGCGAAAGCGTTTGCAGGCGAACGCCTCGACGGCAATTGCGCCGCTTTATCCGTGCCGCCCCGCGCAGACGCCGACGCGTCGTGATTCCATTTGCCGCGCAACCGCCGGCCTCGCTTCGCGGCAGCGGCGGCGGCGGCGGCGGCCGTGCCTGCGCCCGTCGCCCCGAAACTGCTCGACGCCCGGACCAGTTGTTCGGTCATCGCGGCAGCCACCGGATTCACGCCCGACGATAAACCGGCGCGCGTCGTCGTTCGCATTCGGCGTGTCGAGCCCCCGGTGATGGCGTAGCGGCCCGCATACGGGTCGCGATGCAGCCCGAGCTTGCCGCCCGGCGGCAGTTGCACGAACATCGCCGCCCTGATCGACGGAATGCGCGACAGGATCTCGACCGGGCGCCGGCACAACGCCTGCCCGGACGAATGCTGCGCGTCGTATCACGTCAGGTAGAAGCGCTTCCAGCCGTTGCGAAAGAACGAATTGAAGCCGATGTCGTTGTACTCGCCCGACGCCTTGATCCGGCTCGCGTCGCGCAACGCAAGCGCCTCGCCGCGAAACGTGCGCCATTCGCGCTGCAGCACCGCAAGAACCGGAAACTGCCGCGTATCGAGAAACGGCGTGATCGGCACCGACGAGAACGCATATGAAAAACAGTTCAGCGGCGCGGTAAAGGTCGAATGACCGTGAACAACCTGCGCCGTACCCTGCCGCGCCGATGCGTGTGGACGACGCACGCGATGAACACGATCAGCAAGACCCGGCGCATCGATATTTTCCCCGTAATCTGCCTGAGGAGATTCCAGGCACGGGGGAAATTCTCTGCGCTGGCGTGCCGGTGGCGGCGTGTGAGTCGACACGACGCGACGGGGCTGCGCACCGGCCCGCGCGGAAACGCCGAAAGGCCCATGCGGACGGGCTTCGGCAGGCGATGGGCGCCGCGCGCGGCGCGGCGCCGACACGCGCGGCGGGCAGCGATTACTCCGGAAACGGCAAATCAGTTTGTCCGTCGGCGCGCATGCCGAACGTGTTCAGCGTTATCGCGACGAGCGCGTAATAGCCCAGCAATGCGACGAGGTTCACGACGGTCTCGTGGCCGAAGCGCGCCTCGGCGCGCGCGAACGTCGCGTCGCTAACGCGCCGCGTGTCGTACAGCTCGGTCGCGAACGCGTAGATCAGCGCATCGTCGTCCGACTCGAATACCGGCGCGGCGCCGAGCCGGATCGCGTCGGCCGTCGCGGCCGGCACGCCCGCGTCGAGCGCGATCGGATGGTGGATGTGCCACTCGGCCTGCGAGCGCCAGCGTGCGGCCGTCACGAGAATCGCAAGCTCCGACAGCCGCAGCGGCAGGCCCGTACGATAGCGGCAGAACGCGCCGAGCTTCTGCGCATGCTGGGCCAGCTCGGGGCTCGCGATCCAGCCGAGGAACGGCCCGTTCAGGTTGCCGCGCGGGCCGCTCAGGATGTCGGCCAGCACGGCCTTCTGTGCGTCGGTGGCCGACGCGGGATCGAAAGGGGGCAGTCTGTTCGTCATGGCGATGATCCGGGTGAGGTTCAGTGCAACGAAGCCGTCATGCGCCGACGGCCGCGAGCGCCGCGTCGATCGCACCCGACAGCCGTTCGACGATCGTATCGATCTGCTGCGCGGTGCAGATGAACGGCGGCGCGATCAGGATGTGGTCGCCGTGGACGCCGTCGATCGTCCCGCCCATCGGATACACCATCAACCCGCGCTGCATCGCTTCGCGCTTGACCGCGGCATGCAGCTTCAGCGCGGGATCGAACGTCGCCTGGCTGTCGCGATCGCGCACGAGTTCGACGCCGACGAACAGGCCGCGCCCGCGCACGTCGCCGACATGCGCATGCTTGCCGTAGTGCTCGCGCAACGATGCGCGCAACTGCTCGCCGCGCGCCTTCACGTTGTCGAGCAGTTTCTCTTCGGCGATCACGCGCTGCACTTCGAGCGCGGCCGCGCAGGCGGTTGCGTGGCCGAGATACGTGTGGCCATGCTGGAAGAACCCCGACCCGTCGACGATCGTCCGGTAGATGCGGTCGCTGACGAGCGTCGCGCCGATCGGCTGGTAGCCCGCGCCGAGCCCTTTCGCGATCGTCAGCAGGTCGGGCGCGACATCGTCCTCGTCGCACGCGTACAGGTAGCCGGTGCGCCCCATCCCCGACATGATCTCGTCGAGGATCAGCAGCACGCCGTATTTGTCGCACACGGCGCGAATCTTCTTCAGGTACGTGCGCACCGGCGGCACCGCGCCGGCCGTCGCGCCGACGACCGTTTCCGCGACGAACGCCGCGACGTTTTCCGCGCCGAGTTCGACGATCTTCCGTTCGAGTTCGTCGGCCAGCCGCTGCGCATATGCTTCGTCGGTTTCGACGGCGAGTTGATCGCGATACGCGTAACACGGGCTGACGTGATGCGCTTCGATCAGCAGCGGCAGGAACGGCTCGCGCCGCCATGCATTGCCGCCGATCGCGAGCGCGCCGAGCGTGTTGCCGTGATAGCTCTGGCGCCGTGCGATGAAATGACGGCGCTGCGGCTCGCCCTTCTCGACGAAATACTGGCGCGCGAGCTTCAGCGCGGCCTCGACCGCTTCCGAGCCGCCCGACACGAAATACACGTGTTCGAGGCCGGCCGGCGCGGCGGCGACGAGCCGGTCGGCCAGCTCCTCGGCGACGTCGGTCGTGAAGAACGACGTGTGCGCGTACGCGAGTTGCTGCGCCTGCCGCTTGATCGCGTCGATCACGCGTGCGTTGCTGTGGCCGAGGCACGAGACGGCCGCGCCGCCGCATGCGTCGATATAGCGCTTGCCGGTCGAATCGACGATCTCGATGCCGTCGCCTGCGACGGCGACGGGCAAGGTGGCGCGCGGAGCGCGATGGAATACGGTCGTCATGCGTTGCCTCATGGATCAGGATGCGCGGTGCGCGCGTCCGGACGGCGCGATGCGCGTCGCGAAACGCTGCGTGCCGTGCTGGTGAATGGTGACGTCGATCGCCGCCGCGCCGATCGCGAACACCGCGGTCGCCAGCGTGTTCTCGTCGTCGGGATCGGCCGGGTCGTCGCGATGGATCGGCAGCCCTTGCGGCGCACGATCGCCGAGCACGCGCAGCAACGCGGCTTCGTCGACGGCGTCGATCCCGGCTGTCAGCGCGTCGACGCGCCGCTGGCGATCGGCCGACGATTGCGTGACGATCTGCGCTTCGGCTTCACAACCCGGATGCACGAGATGATTCGCGTGCCCGGCAAGACTCGACACATCGACGACCGAGCAGCGCGCGGCGCTCGCCTCGATACTCAGGAGCCGCGTGTCGCCGGTCGCGCCGAGCGTATGGTGGAAGCCGCTCGCGCGGGCGTTCGCGCGCAGCACGCCGGCGGCCTCGTCGAGCGACGCCGCATCGAGCACGGCGCGGGCAAGGATCATGCGCGGCACGCCCGGCGCGGGCGTTTCGATCCGCAGGTTGTTGATCGTCTGCGCGATGCCCGCGCGGTTCGCGGCAAAGGTATGCCCCGGCAGCGAGCCGGGATAGTAGAAACTGATGAAGCCCGGCTTGCCGTCGGGCCGCACGTCGACGAGCAGGCAGCGCTCGCGCAGGAACGGATCGCCGTCCTCGTTGTGCGCGATCCAGCGCGTGCCGTCCGCGCCGCGCGCGGCGAGCGTCGTGCAGCCGTCCGGCGCGTTGTGGATCAGCTCGCCACGGCAATTCCACAGGAAAATATCTTCGGCCGGCCAGCCGATGCCCGCCGCGATCCCGTCCAGTTCCGCGACGAGATCGGGGTACGTGGCCAGCGCCGCGTGCCGCAGCGCCTCGACGAACGGATGGCCGCGCCAGCGCCGCACGGCCTGCCACGCGCGGCTTTGCCGCATGTATTCGTCGAAAACAGGACGGGCGAGCTCGCCGAGGCGCACGCCGATGTCGAACGGCGCGCCGGCGATGACGGGAGCAAGGGAAAGCGGCATGTCGGGCGAAAGGGTCTGGTTCCTGTGGCGTGCGGCCTGCGCGCGGCTGGCGCGGCCGGCTTCATGATGCCGGAACGCCCGCCGCCCGCGCATTGCAACACGCGATGAGGAATTAGACAATCACACAACATATGTTGTCAATAGACCGGCGCGGACAACACCGGCGCCGCGCCCCTCAACGCCCTTCAGCGCCCTTCAGTGCCCCTCAGCCACCCGTCACGCCGCCACCCCGCTCGCCTGATGCGACACGAGCCGCGCATACGCGCCGTGCCGCGCCAGCAGGTCCGCATGGCGTCCGGCCTCGATCACGCTGCCGTGCTCGATCACGAGGATCAGGTCGGCATTGCGCACGGTCGACAGCCGGTGCGCGATGATGATCGACGTGCGCTGCGTCATCAGGTCCTCCAGCGCCGCGCGGATCTGCTGCTCGCTGATCGTGTCCAGATGGGACGTCGCCTCGTCGAGGATCAGCACGGGCGCGTCCTTCAGGAACGCACGCGCGATCGCGACGCGCTGGCGCTGGCCGCCCGACAGTTGCACGCCGCGTTCGCCGACGCGCGTCGCGAGCCCGTCCGGCAGCCGCGCGACGAATTCGCCGAGCGCCGCATGATCGATCGCGCGCTGCACGTCCGCGTCGGTGGCGTCGTTCGCGGCCAGCCGGATGTTCGCCTCGAGCGTGTCGTTGAACAGGTAGGTATCCTGCGCGACGAGCGCGATGTGCCGCCGCAGATCGTCGAGCCGCAGGTCGCGCAGGTCGACGCCGCCGAGCGTCACGCGGCCCTGCTGCGGATCCCAGAAGCGCAGCAGCAGGCTCGCGACCGTCGACTTGCCGGCGCCCGACGCGCCGACCAGCGCCACCGTGCTGCCGGGCGGCACCTCGAAGCTCACGCGGTCAATCGCGGGCACGCCGCGGCCCGGATAGGTAAACGACGCCGCCTCGAACCGCACCGCCGGATCGACGGGCATCGCGTGCGTGCCGTCGGTCACGGTCACGGGCTCCTTTTCCAGCGCGCGCAGGCGGCGCGTCGACGCGATCGTGTCGGCGAGCTGGCGCGCGACCTGGCCGATTTCCGCGACCGGCATGAACGCGGCCACGGCCACCAGCACCAGCAACGGCAGCGATTCGCGCGGAAACCAGCCGCGCGCGCACAGCAGCGCGCCGAGCGCCGCGACGGCCAGGCCGCCGAGCCCGCTCGCGATTTCCAGCGCGGCGCTCTGCCGCGACAGGTCGTCGAGCAGCTTCGCGCGCTGCGCGCGATACGCGTCGACTTCGGCCAGGAACGCCGACCGCCGGCGCGCGACCGCCTGGAATGCGGTCAGCTCCGCGAGCCCCTGGATCGTCTCGGTCAAGTGCGCGCCGAGCTGGCCCAGCGCCTCGCGCGCGCCGGTGCCGAGCCGGTCGACGTCGCGCCGCGCCAGCACCGGCGCCAGCCCGGCCCACAGCAGGAACGGCAGCAGCACGAGCGCGAGCGGCCACGCGACCGACGCGAGCAGCACCACCACGGCGGCCGGCACGAGCACCGCGACGAACGCGGGCGCCAGCGTATGCGCGTAGAAATACTCGACGGTCTCGACGTCCTGCGTCGCGAGCGACACGAGATCGCCGGACCGACGGCGCAGCAGCCCGGCCGGCGCGAGGCGTTCGAGCGTCGCGAACAGCGCGATGCGCATTTCCGCGAGCAGGCGGTACGCCATGTCGTGCGCGAGCCACGATTCGAGCCAGTGCAGCGCGGCCGCCACCGGCGCGATCACGAGCAGCGCGACGACGAGCGCGCCGCTCGCGTGCCCGGCCGACACCTCGCCGACCACCTTCGCGCCGATCACGCCGACGCCGATGAACGCGAGCACGCGGCCGATCCCGAACAGCACGGTCAGCAGGACCTTGCCCGTCCACGGGCGCACGAACCGCAGCAGCGTCCGCAGGGTCTCCGCCCAGCCGATCGCCGCCGCGTCGTCGTTCAGCGGCCGCACCTGCGGGCCCGACGATGCGCGTGCGGTCGCACCGGCCGTGACCGTCGCGCCGACGGCATCGGCGACCGCCTCCAGTTGCGGCCCCATCAGCCGGCGATACGGGCCGTCGCGTGCGATCAGCGCCGCGTGCGTGCCCTCGTCGACCACCTGCCCCTGGTCGAGCACCAGGATGCGATCGGCGCCGATCACGCTGGAGAGCCGGTGCGCGAGCACCAGCGTGGTCCGCCCGCGCGTCAGCCGGTCGAGCGCCTGCTGGATCAGCGCCTCGTTCTCCGCGTCGACCGACGACAACGCCTCGTCGAGCAGCAGGATCGGCGCGTCGCGCAGCAGCGCGCGGGCAATCGCGAGGCGCTGGCGCTGGCCGCCCGACAGCATCAGGCCGCGTTCGCCGATGCGGGTTGCGTACCCGTCGGGCAGCGCCGCGATGAAATCGTGCGCGTTGGCCGCGCGCGCGGCGGCGATCATGTCCGCGTCGCTCGCATCGGGGCGGCCGAGCCGCAGGTTGTCGGCGACGCTGCCGTCGAACAGCGTCGCGTCCTGCGCGACGACCGCGATCATCTCGCGCACCTGGCCGGCGTCGAGCGTGCGCACGTCGTGGCCGCCGATGCGGATCGCGCCGCCCTGCGCGTCGTGCTGGCGCAGCAGCAGCCGCACGATGGTCGACTTGCCCGCGCCGCTCGGGCCGACGATCGCGACCGTCTCGCCCTCGCGCACCGAGAAGCTCAGCGCCGCATGCGCGTCCGCGCGACGCCCCGGATACGCGAAACGGACGCCGTCGAACGCGATCTCCGGCCGCAGGGCCGCGACGCGCGACGCGCCGTCGGCCGGCGCGTCGCCGCGCGCGTCGAGCAGCGCGTGGATCGCATTCGCCGCCGACTGGCCGATCATCCCCTGGTGCAGCACCGAGCGCAGGTCGCGCAGCGGCCGGAAGATCTCGCTGCCGGCCATCAGCACGATGAGCAACGCCTCGAGGCTCATGTCGCCGTGCCGCACGCGCCACGCGCCGACCGCGATCGCGACGGCCGCGCCGAGGCCGGTGCCGAGATCGGTGAAAAACCGCGTCAGCAGGCCGAGCGCGAGCACCCAGAACGTGCTGTCGGACAGCGCGCGCGCCTTCGCGGCCAGCTTCGCGCCGAACGCGGTGCTTTGCCCGAACGCCTTCAGCGTCGGCAGGCCCTGCACCGCGTCGAGGAACTCCTCGCCGAACGCCTTGAAGGCAGCCGAGCGCGCGAGCGCCGCGCGCCTGTCGGCGCGGTGCACGAGCTGCGGCAGCGCGAGCGTGACGAGCGCCCCGACCAGCAGGATCGCGGCCGTCGGCACGTCCCACCACGCGAGCACCGCGAAGATCATGAGCGGCGCGCACGCGGCGATCACGAGCTGCGGCAGGTAGACGCCGAAGAAGGTCTGCAGTTGCTCGACGCCGTCGACGACGGCCAGCATCACGCCGCCCGTGCGTTCGCCGCTGAACCAGGCCGGGCCGAGCGCGGCGATCCGGTCGAACAGCCGCGCGCGCAGCGCCGCCTGCACGCGCCCGGCCGTGTGCTGCGCAAGCACCGTGCGGCGATGGTCGAGCCATGCGCGCAGCAGCACGCAGGCCGCCGTTGCGGCGACGGCTTCGCCGATGCTGCGGACGGACGCGCCGGAAAAGACCAGCGCGAGCACGCGGCCGAGAAACACGAAGCGCAGGATGCCGACACCCATCGCGAGCAGCCCGAGCGCGACGGCCGCGGCCACCCGCCCGCGCAGCCCCGCCATCATGGCCCATAGTCGCCGGTCGAAATACATGAAACCCTCCAGTCGATGTTGCGTTGCTGTTTTCTTGTGACCGGATCGAGGCTACCCGCGCCGTCCGCGCGCGGCAAAAGATGATTTTTCAACGGGTGTTGAGTCAACTACAATACCCCGCATGTCGCACCTCCCTCCCCTCAGCGCATTGCGGGCTTTCGAAGCGGCCGTCCGCCTCGGCGGGTTCGCGCGCGCGGCGTCCGAGCTGAACGTGTCGACCAGCGCGGTCAGCCACCAGATCCGCTCGCTCGAGGAATCGCTCGGCACGCGGCTGCTCGAACGCAGCACGGGGCTCGGCGGCATCAGCCTCACGCCCGCCGGCGCGCGCCTGCTGCCGGCCGTCAGCGATGCGCTGTCGCGGCTGTCCGATGCCTGCGCCGAGATTCGCGGCACCGCGCAACGGCTCACCGTGTCCGCCAACGCGCCGTTTTCGTCGATGTGGCTCGCGCGACGTCTTGCGGAATTTTCATCGCTTCATCCCGACACGCCGCTGCATGCGGTCGTACTCGACAACGAACCGGATTTCGCGCGCAGCGGCGTCGATCTGGCGATCGTGCACGTGCCGGCGCAGCGATTGCGGGCCGACGACGACGTGCTGCTGCGTGAGACGGTGTTCCCGGTCTGCAGCCCCGAGCTGTTTCCGTACGCATCGGGGCACGTATGCCGCTCGCGGCTGCTGCAGGAAATGCACGAGGACAGCCCCGAGATCGACTGGCGCAACTGGGCGTCGGCATTCGGCCTGCCGGGCGACTTCGAGACGAAGATCGTCCGCTACAGCAGCTTCAGCCAGGTGATCGGCGCGGCGGTCGGCGGCGCGGGCATCGCGCTCGGCCGCATGCCGCTCATCGAGCCCGAACTGCGCAGCGGGCGCCTGGTGCCGCTGGTGCCGGGCCTCGCACGCGATGCGTCGTGGCAGTTCGTGCTGCGCCGCCATCCGTCGACGCGGCACCGGCTGCTCGATCCGCTGATCGCGTTCCTGCGCAGCGAGGCGGAAGCGCCGCCGTTCGTCCCGAAGATCGTTGCGCCCGCATCCAACGACCATCACGTTCGCGGCGCGGGCGGCGCCTGACAGGCCGGCCTGACGCCGTAAGCGGCCCGCCGGGCCGCTTACGGCGCGGCGAAGAACAGCGCGACCACGCACGCCATTCCGCCAAACCACACGAGCGAGCGCAGCGACGCCCAGTTCAGCAGGTACATCAGCGCATAGACGACGCGGATCGCGACGAACGCCATCGCCAGCTGGTCGACGCGATGCACGTTCGCGCCGTTGTGCCACGCCACCACCAGCGCGGCCGTAAACAGCGCGAGCGCTTCCCAGGCATTCTGATGGGCGGCCTGCGCGCGGGCGCGCCAGCCTTCGAGCTTCGCGAGGTAATCGCGCGGCGCACGGTTGTCGTAACCCTTGCGGGCCTTCGCGAGAAACGTCATCGGGAACGGCAACAGCGCCACGATGAACAGGCACAGCTGGGACGTCGTCATCAAAGTCTCCTCCGTTATGATTACATTGATCAATGACAAGATCGCCGCAAGCTTAGCATTGCGCCGGGCCGATCGCGCACCGGTTTTCTAGACGGGAGACTCGGCCGCACGGCCCGCCGGCGGCCTCGATCAAGCTGGCGCCGCACCAAAAATTCCACCAAATCGTCGACAAAAACGTTAATTAAAACTGGTCGAACACCAATAAGATAGCGCTCGACACTGGCCTGACGCGTTATCGCGCCAGGCTGCCGACCCCGCGCCGCCGCGCGCGCCGAACGACATCCGCCCCGAGCCATCGCCATGCCACGTCCCATCGTCGCCCATATCCGCCCCGATGCCGTCCGTCACAACCTCGACTTCATTCGCCGCACCGTCGCGCCGTCGCGCGTGTGGGCGGTGGTCAAGGCCGATGCGTACGGCCACGGCATCGAACGGATCTACCCGGGCCTCGCGGCCGCCGACGGCATCGCGCTGCTCGATCTCGACGAAGCCGTGCGCGTGCGCGAGCTGGGCTGGGACAAGCCCGTGCTGCTGCTCGAAGGGCTCTTCGAGCCGGCCGACGTCGAGCTGGCCGATCGCTACCGGCTGACGGTGGCCGTGCACTGCGACGAACAACTCGACATGCTGATCGCCGCGAAGCCGCGGCAGCCGATCGACATCCAGCTCAAGATGAATTCCGGGATGAACCGGCTCGGCTACCGGCCCGCCGCCTTCCGCGCCGCGTGGGAGCGCGCGGCGAGCGCGCCGTCGATCGGCAGGATCACGCTGATGATGCACTTCGCGAACGCCGACGAAGGCCAGGTCGACTGGCAGCTCGAACAGTTCGACGCGACCACGGCGGGCATTCCGGGCGAGCGCTCGGTATCGAATTCGGCGGCCGTGCTGTGGCATCCGCGCGCGCACCGCGACTGGGTGCGGCCGGGCACGATCCTGTACGGCGCATCGCCGACGGGCGCGGCACGGCACATCGCCGACACGCCGCTGCAGGCCTCGATGACGCTGACCAGCAGGATCATCGGCGTGCAGACACTGACGCCGGAGGAAACCGTCGGCTACGGCCGCCGCTTCACGGCCGACCGGCCGATGCGGATCGGCGTCGTCGCGTGCGGCTACGCGGACGGCTATCCGCGCCACGCGCCGACCGGCACGCCGATCGCGGTGGACGGCGTGATGACGCGCGTCGTCGGCCGCGTGTCGATGGACATGCTGACCGTCGACCTGACGCCGTGCCCGAACGCGGGCATCGGGTCGAGCGTCGAGCTGTGGGGCGACCAGGTGAAGGTGGACGACGTGGCCGAAGCCAGCGGCACGATCGGCTACGAGCTGATGTGCGCGCTCGCGCGCCGCGTGCCGGTGGTGGTCGTGCCGCCCGGCGCGTCGACCGCGGAGCCGGCGCTGCGGACCGGCAGCTACGGGCGCTGAACGGCGGCGGCGCGTCGTCGTGCTGCCGCGCGGCATGGGCGGGCCGCTTCGGGCGGCCCGTTTGCGTTCCCGTTTGCGTTCCCGTTTGCGTTCCCGCTTGCGTTCCCGCTTGCGTTCCCGCTTGCATTCCCGCTTGCATTCCCGTGGGCCGGAAACACACGGCATGCCGGGCAGCCCACGGTCGATCGATCCGGCTGCGCCGTCCGGCCTGCGCGCGCTACGAACGCCAGGTCGGCGTGCGCTTTTCGAGGAACGCGTCAATCCCCTCGCCGGCATCCTCTTCCATCATGTTGCGCGCCATCACGTCGCCCGCATACGCGTAGGCTTCGTCGAGCCCTAGCTCGCGCTGGCGGTAGAACATCTGCTTGCCGTACCGCACCGCGGCCGGGCTCTTCGCGACGATCTCCGTGACCTTGCGCGCGACGGCCGCGTCGAGCGCATCCTCGGGCACGGCCTCGTTGACGAGCCCCCATGCGGCAGCCGTCGCCGCGTCGATGAAGCGCCCGGTGACGAGCATGTCGAACGCGCGCTTGGTCGCGACGTTGCGGCTCAGCGCGACAGCCGGCGTCGAACAGAACAGCCCGACGTTGATGCCCGACACCGCGAAGCGCGCGGTGTCGGCCGCGATCGCCAGATCGCACGCGGCGACCAGCTGGCAGCCGGCCGCGGTCGCGATGCCGTGCACGCGTGCGATCACCGGCACCGGCAACCCGCGCATCGCGAGCATCACGCGGCTGCACTGCGCGAACAGCGTGCGGTAGTAGTCGAGTTCCGGCGTGCCGCGCATCTGCCGCAGATCGTGGCCCGCGCAGAACGCCCTGCCTTCGGCGGCCAGCACGACGCAGCGCACCCGCGGATCGTCCGCGAGCGACGCAAGCGCGTCGTGCAGGCTCGCAAGCAGCGCCTCCGACAACGCATTGAACTGCTGCGGCCGGTTCAGGCGCAGCGTGACGACGCCGTCGCGCTCCTCACGCAGCAAAACGGGTTCCGACGACGAGGGGTTCGAATCCATGATGGTCCACCAGATTGAAGGCGGCCGCGACCAGCCGACGCGTCAATATAGTCCAATCGCGCCACGTTCGGCGGCGTGCCCGGCGATCGGCGCGGCGCCGGGCGGGCGGCACCGCGTGCGCTTGCGCGCCGGCGTCATTCGGCGGGTGTGCCGTCGCCCCGCTGGCTGCCCGATCCCGGTGATCCCGGTGATCCCGGTGATCCCGGTGATCCCGGTGATCCCGGCGATCCCGGCGATCCCGGCGATCCCGGCGCCCCCGACGCCCCCGACGATCCACACGCCCCCGACGACCGCGCCGCCCGCAGCCCGGCCAGCATGAACAGCGCGCCCGCCGCGCCAAACGTGATCGGGCCGCCCCACAACGCCCAGAACGCATTCATCCTCGCACTGCTGCGCGGGTCGGCCGGCAGGTAGCGCACCTCGACCGCATCGCCGAGGTCCACGTCGACATCGCCGCCTTGCGGGTATTCGATCCGTTCGCCCGCGAGCGTCGTGAACGCGATGTCCGGGTGATGCGGACCGTAGTCCAGCCGGATCACGCGGCCCGGAACGACGATCGACTCATGCACGAAATGCCGCGTCGACCGGACATCGACCACCGCCGAGACCAGCAGCGCCACGCCGGTCAGCATGGCCATGCAGCCCTTGAATACCGTCATGCCGGAACGCTCCGTTGAATTCGACGCGCGCCGAGGCCGGGCATCGCCCCGGCGTCAGCGCGGCTGGTACTCGCCATCGCGCGCGGACCAGCGAAACGTCTGGCGCCACGTGCCGCCGCGCTCGCGCAGCTGCAGGTCGTGGAAACCCGCCGTCGAGGCCGGCAGCACGGCCAGCGTGTTGCTGCCTTCCGTGATGTCGTGATCGCGCGTGCCGTCGGCATGCCAGTCGCCGGCGATATTCCGGTAGAACATCATCGGCTGCGCGAACACCACGCGCAGCGCCTTGCCGTCGATCCGGAACAGATACAGCGCCTCGAACGATGCGCCGCCGCCCGCATAACCGACCGACCAGCCCGCCCGCACGCCGAACGCCGCATCGCCCGTGCGCAGCACGTACGGCGCGAGATCGAACCTCGACCACCGCTCGGGCCGCAACGTGCGGTCGCCCGGCTGCGTCGCGCGTTCGAGCACGTCGGGCGCGTCGAGTTGCGTGCTGCTCCAGTCGGTCGGCTGGTCGAGCGGCTGTTCGGTGCGCGCGACGAGGCGCGGCGCACCGTCCGCGCCGCGCTCGAACACGCCCAGCCAGACCTGCCCTTTCACCGTATCGGCATCGGCGCCCGCTTCGTAGCCGTCGCAGTCGTCGGGCGCCCGGAAGCGCAGCGCGTCGCGCGCGAGCGCATCGGTCGGCGCCGCGCAGACGATCGCGACGAACGCACCGGAGCGCTGCGGCCACGGCTTCGCGCCGACCAGCACGACGCGCTCGAGCGGTTCGCCCGGGGCCAGTTGCGCAACCAGCGCCTCCTTCGTGAAGCCCGGCGGCAGGCGCAGGCCGAAACCGTCCGGATCGGGTGCGCCGGTCATGTCGCGCACGTACGCCGCGCGCGCATCGGGCGAGGCGAGTTTCCCCGGCACCTGGTCGAGCGAGCGGGCGGTGCCCGCCGCGTGTGCGGCCAGGCACGCGCATGCCGCGCCGAGCGCGGCCAGCCGGGCCATCAAGCGGATTGTCATGCCGGAATATCCCGTGAAGTGACGAAGCAAAATACGGCAACGCGGCGCATGCGTGCATCCGCGCCGCAACACGCGCGGCCCGACGGTGTTGCGAACGGGTTCCATGCGGACCGGCCCGGCGGGGTTCGCACGGCACGCGCTCAGGCGGGCGGGCGCCGGCTGCGCCATGCGCGCACGCCCGCCCACAGTTGGCCGACGCCCCCGCCGAAAAACACGGCTCCCATCCCGCCGAGCATCAGCACGTCCCCCCAGATCGCGCCGAACGTATTCAGCCGCGCGGTCATCCTGGGTGCATCCGGTGCGTAACGCACCTCGACCGCCGCACCGTCCTGCTCGCTGACCGCGCCACCCTGCGGGTATTCGACATGCTCGCCCGCGAGCGTCGTGAACGCGATCTCCGGATGATGCGGGCCCGCGTTCAGCTTGACGACGCGGCCCGGCACGACGACCGACGTTCGCAGGAACTCGCGCGTCCACTGCGCGTACAGCGCGACACCGATCAGCATGCCGGCGCCCAGCACGGTGAAGACAACGCCTTTCGCGAACAGCGTCTCGATGCGCTGCGCGGCGGCGCGGGAGGATTCCGTCGGCATCCCGGCCGCCTACGGGCGGGATGGATGGAACGACACGCCGATCTTCGCGCGCGTGTTGCAGCGGCGCGGCACGCCTCGCGTCGTCGTGCCGACCGCGCCTGCGTACGGCCCGTTGTAGCCGTTGCCATTGGCTCGGTCCTGCACGAATGGCGCGCGCCCGATGCTCGCCGGACGGACACGCACCGGGATGCACGCCGTCGGGCCGTCTGCGCCCATGCGGATGCATGCGCCGCTCGTTCGGCGCGCAAGCGCAGCCGCCTGCGGCACGCAAGCGCCGCGCACGTGCGCCGCCCGCTGGATGTTCGTTTTCACTGGAAGGTGTCCCGTTCCCGATCGTCGTGGATGCCGGGCGCGCCGCGCATGTCGCGCGGGCACGCCGCCCTCGGCATCCGGCAGGATACGGATATCGCGGCACGCTGTAAATTGCGCTCGCGCTCGCGCTCGCCGCTACCCGCTACCCGCTACCCGCGACCGGCGACCGGCGGCGCGCACGCACGCACGCACGTCTTCAGCAGACTGACATGTGCGGCGTCGGCCTGCCGGCGTTCAGGCGGGTGCGGCGCGAACTCGAACGCGCCGCTCGGGAACGGCGGTGCGAACACGCGCAGCCGCGCGTCGTCGCGCCGGTCTTCACGGAGATGATCGTCGAGCCACGACACACGCCCGCGACCGGCAACGGGCAACGGGCAACGGGCAACGGTTGACACGCGACACGGCGGCCGGACGGCCCGCATCGCGGCGCCGAACCGGGGCCCCGCGGCGCCCGTACAGCGGCCCGATGCGGGTCAGCCCGCGAGCTTCTTCAGCGCGTCGAGCACCGCGTCGCCCTTGAACGGCTTCACGATCCAGCCCTTCACGCCGGCGGCCTTGCCGCGCTCCTTCATCGCCGGGCTGCTTTCGGTCGTCAGCATCACGACGTTGACCGTCGCGTTCGCCAGTTCGCCGCGGATCTTCTCGACCATCGTCAGGCCGTCCATGTTCGGCATGTTCACGTCGCTGATCACGAGGCGCACGCCGGGCGTCGCCTTGAGCTTCGCGAGCCCGTCCTTGCCGTCCACCGCCGTCGCGACGTCGAGCCCGTGATTGCGCAGGAAGCCCGCGACCTCGTCGCGCACCGTGCCGGAATCGTCGACCACCAGAATCTTTGCCATGCGTTGTTCCCCTTTCCTTGTTGCTGACTTCAAAACAGTTCGAGTTCGCCCGACTCGACCATCGGCCCCACGTCCCGTACCGATTCGCGGAAATCCTCCGGCGACCAGCTCAGGCTGAACACGAAGCGCTGGTCGAGACGGACGGAGCGCCCCGATGCCGGGTCAGTCATCCGGTACTGGAAGCAGAGCTGCGGACAGTCGCCGCCGAACGAAATGAACTTCTGCTTGTGATTGACGACGAGCGGCACCTGCACCGGATGGCGGGCCAGCGCCTCGGCGTCGCCGAGATAACGGTTCTTGAACGCGCCCCACACGAGGTTGGTCAGCTCGCCGAGCACGCTGTTCACGTCGCGGAAATCCGGCGCGCGGCAGGTATCGCGCGTGCCGCCGAGCATGTCGAGCAGCGGCTGCTCGCTGGTCTGCAGCAGCATGTAGCCGCGGCACCACGCGCTTTCGAGCGCGATCAGGCTGAACACTTCGCCGAAGATGATCTGGTCGCGCACGATGCACGGCGTCTCGTGCTCGACCGTCATGCCCGGGAACAGGCTGTCGAGGCGCGCCTCCGTGATCTCCGCGATGCCGCGCACGAGCGCGTTCGGGTAGTCGCGGCCGAACAGGTATTCGTCGATCGCACGCTTGAGCGGCGTCATGTCCTCCGCGACGTAGGCCGCGCACGCCACGCGCGCGAGCGCCTCCGGCAGCCCGTCGCGCGACGCGAGCGATTCGCGGCGCAGGATGATCGGCAGCTCGGGCCGCAGCGCATCGATCTGCGTCGCGACGATCGCACTCTCCGCCGGCGAGCCGCCGTAATCCTCGGCGAGCAGGATCGCGCCGAGATCGATGTTCGAGCGCAGCACCTGCAGCAGCCGGTTGCGCCGCACGGTCAGGCCGACCAGGTTGTGCTCGTCGCAGAAACGCTTGATCGCATCGGCGTGCTTGCGGCTGTCGTCGAGCACGAGCACCTTGCTGACGGGTTGGTCTTCGATCATCTCGCGGGTCCTCCGGGTCGGTCAGAACAGTTCCAGCTCGCCGCCGCTCTCCATCGTGGCCGTCTCCGGCACGTGGAAATCGACCGGCGCATTCGCGCACACGCACAACGTCGCGCCGACCCGCACGTCGCCGTCGAGCGTCACGTCGTAGGCGGCCACATGATCGGGCGCGAGTGCGGGCAGGTAGTCGATGCTCGCGCCGCTCAGCAGGAAAGGCGTCGACATCCCGAGATCGGGAAACGGCACGATGAGCGCCTGGTTGATCGCGCCGCAGCACAGGTTCGCGACTTCCATGAACGCCTCGGGCAATGGCCGCGCGTGGCTCGCGCCGGCCGTCGCGCCGGCGAAATGGCGGCGCGTCGGATCGTCGTCGCTGAAGCGCAGCGCGAGCAGCAGGCGGAAATGCAGCGCCGAGATCGTCAGCACCGCGACGTGCTCGGGCACCTTCGGTTTCGCGCGCGACTTCGACTGCGCGTGCGCATGATCGTGGCCGTCGTGCGCGGCGCCGGCGGACGGCCGGATGTCGCACGTGCCGCCGGACGCGAGCCGCGTGCGCGCCGCATCGAAGAAGATCCGCTCGAACCCGGCCTTCGCCTGCGCGCTGATCACGCCGCGCCCCCTTCGATCCGCGTGTGCAGCTGCCCGGCCAGCGTCTCGACGGTCGCGAGCGCGGCCGTGATCATCTTGCCGCCGGCCTGGATGTCCTGGAACGTCGCGGCCGTCACCAGATCGTTGCGGTTCAGGCTGTCGCGATAGCTGTTCGACAGCTGCTGCGAGCGCGCGGCCAGCCCGCGCACCTCGCTCGCGACGATCGAGAAGCCGCGCCCCGCCGTACCCGCGCGCGCGGCCTCGATCGACGCATTCAGCGACACGATCGACACGTGCGCGACGATCGCCGACAGCTCCAGGTTCTTCGCGCGCATGTCCTGGTTCTGCGTGGTCAGCGAAATCATCTGCTCATGCCAGCGCTCGAAAGTGCCGGCGAGCCCGCGCAGGCGCGCGGCTTCGTCGGCGATCTTCAACGCCTGCTGCGCGAGCGCCGCGCGGTCGGCCGACAGCGCCTGCAGCGCGTCGCGCTGCACGCCGGCCTCGGACGTCTCGCGCGCCAGCGCGTCCACGAGCTGCGCCTCGCGCTGCGCCCACGCATCGGCCGCCTCCGCATGCGCGGCGGCCGCCTGCTCGGCCCGCACGCCGGCCGCGTCGAGCGCGCCGCGCAACGCGTGCGCATCGTGCGTCAGCGCCGCGACGAGCCGCTTGCGCATCATGCGAAACACGATCGCCGCGACGCCCGCGACCGCTACACCGACCGCCAGCGCGGCAGCCCCTTCGATCATCCAACCCTGCACCATCACCGCATCACTCCGTCGCGTCGATATCCGCGCTGCGCGCACGCTCGTGCGCGGCGCCGTGCGCGACGCCGTCCGCCGCGAAGCGTGCCGGCAGCGACACGATCGTTTCGAACGCGCGATACGGCGCGCCGACGCGATCGTCGGTAAAGCGCAGCGCGATATCGCCGCCGTCGCGCTTCAGGAAGTTGCGCACCGCGTCCATGCCGACGCCGCGCCCCGACACTTCGGTGACGACGTTCGCGGTCGAGAAGCCCGGCCGGAAGATCAGCTCGGCCACCTCGTCGTCGGACAGCGCCGCATCCTGGCCGGCTTCGATCCAGCCGCGCTCGCGCGCGATGCCGCGAATCCGGTCGAGCGCGAGGCCGCGGCCGTCGTCGCCCAGCACGAACCACAGCTCGCCGCCGCCCACGCCGACCGCGATGTCGATCGTGCCGGACGCCGCCTTGCCGGCCGCGCGCCGCTCGTCGGACGACTCGATTCCGTGGTCGATCGAATTGCGCAGCAGGTGCATGAACACGTTCTTCAGCGTCGCGGCGATTTCGCTGCGCACGCGATGGCCGTGGCTGTCGATGTGCACGACGGGCGCCGGCTTGCCGAGTTCCGCCGCGAGCGACGGCAGCGACTCGATCACGCCGCCGAGCGCATCGCCGATACCCTGCGTGCCGAGCTGGCTCAGCATGCGGCGCACCGCGTCGCGCGCCGCGTGCCAGTCGGCCGCGTTCGCGGGATCGGCGCCGTCGAGCACGCGCAGGCTCTCGCTGATGTGCGCGCGTTCGACCATCAGGAAGTCCGCGCCGCCCGGCGCCGGCTCGCCGCTGCGGCCGAGCGTGACCGCGTTGATCGTCGCGTAGTGCTCGACCGCCTCGCGCACGCGGGCCAGGTCGTCCATCAGCGCGTCGCGGTTCCACTCGGGGCCGCCGTCCGCGCGGCGCAGCGAGTCGTACGCCTGCTCCGCTTCGTGGACGATGTTCGTCAGATGCTGGAGGCTGTACGTGCGCGCATTGCCCTTGATCGTGTGCATGTTGCGGAACAGCGCCGCGACGATCGAGTGATCGGCGCGCTCGTGCTGGCGGATCATCCGCTCGTTCTCGCTGAGGAAGCCCTTCGCGCTGTGCACGAAGTCGTGGAACTTGTCCTGGCTGATCGACAGGATCTCGCCGATCATCTCCAGGCGGCGCTGCTGCTCGCCGGCCTGCGCGGTCAGCTCGCGAATCTCGGTCACGTCGCGCACGCACAGCATCAGGCGGACAACCGTGTCGGTCTCGTCGGTGATCGCCGACCAGCTCAGGTCGAGCCACTTCTCGCGGCCGTCCGGCATGCGCTTCGCGACGTCGTTGACCAGCAGGTGCTCGTTGAACTCGAAGTTCATGCTGTCTTCGCCGAGGCAGGCGTGCACCGCCGCGTCGACCTGCGAGCGCGCGTCGGCGCCGATGTCCGAATCGTCGAACACGAGCGCCATCAGGTCGCGGCCGGCGATGTCGCCCGTCTCGAAGATGGTTTCGAGGTATGCGGAATACTCGGCATGCACGACGCCGCCGTCCACCACGGTCAGGATCCCCTGCTGCATGTTCTGCAGCATCGCCTGGATGTCGGCGGTCTTCTGCTTGAGCTGCGCCGAGTTCTCCTGGATCTTCTCGATCATCCCGTTGAACGCGACGATCGAATGGCCGATTTCATCCATCCGCCCGACCGGCACGCGCCGCGTGAAGTCCTGGCTCGTCGCGATCTCGCTCATCGCCGTCTGCATGCCGATCAGCGGGCGCGTGATCTGGCGATACAGCAGCAGGCCGAGCGCGGTCAGCAGCACGATCACCGTGCCGGCGACGCCCGCGATCGCGGTCGCCGTCGTTGCGAGCATCCCGTTCAGCGCGTTGATCGCGTCGTCCTTCTGGCGGTTCTTCTCGACGCGCAGCGTATCGACGATGCTTTCGAGCTCGTCGCGATACTGCGCGACGTTCGCGAACAGGTAGGCCTGCGCCATCTCGGCCTTGCCGTCCGCCTTCATCTTCACGGTGTCGTCGATCGCCGCGAAGTAGTTCGTCGCGCTTTCCTTCGCCTGCGTGACCAGCCCGACCTGCGCCTGGCCGACCGCCGATTTCGCCTGCACGTCGAGCGCGGCGCGCAGCGCGGCCTGCTTCGCCTTCAGCTCGTCGCGCGCCTGCGCGGCGGTATTCGCGTCGGGCGCGTAGACGAGCGTCATCGTCGCGATCTGGATGTTCTTCACATCGGCGACGAGATCCGCCGACGCGAGCGCGCTCGGCACGATTCCCTGGGTGACCTGGCGCACCTCGGACGCGCTCTTGCGCGTCTGGTACACGGCATAGATGCCGATCGCGGACAGCGCGAAGAACGTCAGGACGACTAGCAGCGTAATGCGATGACGGATGGTCATGAGTACAGCTCCCCGCAGCGATCCGGATTCGACCGCCGTTTGGCCGATTGAAAGAATGTGAGCGCCGAATTATCGGGGATGGTGTATGACTGTCCGATGACCGTTAATCAATCGATCACCGAATAAATTGAAATAACAAATTTCCCCGGAAAACCCTAAAGTTTTTACCGGATCGTCCGTTAACCTCGGGGCGTCTTGTCCAGAGCGGTTGCGGCACTGACGGGATCGACAGGCCAACGGATATTCATATTTTTATTTATATTTCGTTTATCCGGTTTTTTAAATACCCGTAAAACGTTTGCGCATTATCCCGCGAATCGATCCGTATTGGCGCCCCGCTGCGGAAAACCCCGATGCGACGCACGGGCCTGCGTTGTCGCTTACGGATCGAGCGCGCCGCCCGACCAGCCGGCCGACGGCCGCGAACCCGTGAGCTTCAGCGCGACGTCGCCCTGCGCGACGAGCCGCTCGCGATTGCGCGTGACGATGCGCCCGGCCTGCGGCGCAACGAGCACGTATTCGCTGGAGGGCACGCCCGGATGCGCGACGATCCGCGCGACGCGCTCGCCAGCCTCGACCGTCGCCCCGAGTTCGCGTTCGTAGACGAGCACGCCCGACACGGGCGCGAGCACCGTCTCCATGTGGGCGATCGGGACGGCCTCGCCGTGCCAGTCGCGCACGCCGGGCGACTCCGCGATCACGCCGCGGCCGCGCAGGAACGCGAGCATGCCGTCGGCATCGCACCCGGCGAGCGCGTCCGACACGTCCGACTGCCCGCGCAGTTCGACCGTCGCGACAAGCCGGCCGCGCAGCCCGCCGTCGCGCACCCAGTGCGCGGCGACGGCGCCTTCGAATGCGCCGTCGCCGTCCTCGTCCCACAGGATCGCGACGTCGGCGCCCAGCGCCGCCGCGAGGTCGCGGCCGGCCGGCCACAGGTCGCGATGCAGGTACAGGTACGGCAGCGCCTCGGAATCGGTATGCAGGTCGAGCACGATATCGGCGTTGCACGCGGCGGCAAGCAACGTGCGCTGCCACGCCGCGAACGTCGTCGCGGGCGAGCGCAGCGCGGCCGATTCGTGGAAATGCCGGTTGAAATTGCGGTGCGTCGTTTCATGGAAGCGGCCGAGCAGCCGCCCCTGCCGGAATTGCGCGAGCCCGAGCGGGTTGGCTTGCGGCACGACCGTCACGGTGCCGCGCAACACGCCGCGATCGTGCGCCGCCGCCAGTTGCGGCAACAGCCGGTGCAGCACGAGCATGCCCGCGATCTCGTCCGCGTGCACGCCGGCCTGCAGGTACACCCGCGGCCCGTCGCCGCCCGACAGCCGCCACGCACGGATCTTGAGCGGCTGCCCACCGTCGCCCGGCACCGGCCAGGTCAACGCCTCGATCATCGCCCCGTCTCCAGCGGAATCGACGCATGCGCTCCCGCATCGAGACCGGCGACGAACGACGCGATGCGCTCGCACGCCTCGGCCAGCTGCGCATCGTCGACGACGAAACCGAAGCGCACGAAGCCCGCCGCCGTATCGCCGAAAGCGCTGGCGTCGAGCAGCGCGACCTGCTTCGCGCGGAACAGCCCCCACGTGAACGCATGGGCGTCGAGCCCCGTGCCGCGCACGTCGACCATCATGAACATCCCCGCCTCCGGCAGCAGGCAGCGCAGGCCCGGCACGTCGCGCAGGCGGGCATGCGCAAGGTCGCGGCGGCGCCGGTAGAGTTCGCGCATGTCCGCGACGATCGCGGCCCGGTTGTCGAGCGCGGTGACGGCCGCCTGCTGGATGAAGCCCGGCAGCCCGTACAGCATGCACAGCGCGAGCCGCTCCGCATGCTCGATCAGTTCGGTCGGGCCGATCGCCCAGCCGACCCGCCAGCCCGGCATCGCATGCGATTTCGACAGACTGCCGATCGTCACCGTGCGCTCGGCCATCCCCGGCAGCGCCGCGATGCTGACCATCTCGCGCTCGAACGTCAGCGCCGCGTACACCTCGTCGGACACGACCCACAGGTCGTGCTCGCACGCGAGCCGCGCGATCCGTTCGAGGTCCGCACGCGGCGTCACGACGCCGGTGGGGTTGCACGGCGTCGCGAAGAAGATCGCCTTCGTGCGCGGCGTGACGGCCGCTTCGAGCGCGTCGCAATCGAGATGAAAGCCGCGCGACGCATCGACCGGCACCGGCACGAGCGTCGCGCCCGACGCGCGCACGGTCGCCTCGTACGTGAGGTACATCGGCTCCGGCACGATCACTTCGTCGCCCGCTTCGCACAGGCACAGCGCCATCGCGAACAGCGCGTTCTGCGCGCCGGCCGTCACGATCACGTGCTCCGCGCCAACCGCCTGCCCCGCTACGGCCGCATGCTCGCGGGCGATCGCCGTGCGCAGCTCGACGCGGCCGCGCACCGCGCTGTAGTGCGTGTCGCCTTCGCGCAGCGCGGCGACCGCGCGATCGACGATCACGTCGGGCGTCGCGAAATCGGGATCGCCGACGCTCAGGATGATCGCCGGCTCGCCGGCGGCCACCGCCTGCTGCGCCGCGTAGTGAATGTCCCAGGCGCGCGTGCGCTTGCCCTGCAGACGATCGACCAGCTTCGAATAGTTCATGCATCCTCCATCGCGCGGCGGCCGGCCGCCGCGCCGTCAGTGGGTTCTTCAGCGCGGCATGCGCACGGGCACGCGCCGCTCGAGCCGGCCGAACGCGCGCTCGATCGCGAACGCGAGCACGACGTAGATTAGCGCGATCGCCAGCAGCGGTTCATAGGTTCGCAGCGTCTGCGCGCGGATGTAGTTCGCGGCGCCGAGCACGTCCATCACCGCGACCGTCGACGCGAGCGCGGTCGATTTCAGCAGCATCACGGTCTCGCCGGCCAGCGTCGGCAGCAGGATCTGGATCGCACGCGGCAGCCACACGCGGCGCGCGATCATCGACGGGCGCATCCCCATCGCGCGCGCGGCCTCGATCTCGCCTTTCGGCACGCCGCGCAGGCCCGCGCGCAGCACCTCGCCGACATACGCGCCGACGCTGATCGCGAGCGCGAACGCGACGTACCAGAAGCCGTCGCGCAGGAACGGCCACAGCACGCTGTCGCGCAGCGCCGGCCAGCCCGCGAACAGCGAGCCGACGCCATAGTAGATCAGGTAGATCTGCACGAGCAGCGGCGTGCCGCGGATCACCTCGGTGAAGCCCCGGCTCGCGTGCGCGACGAACGGGTTGCGCGACAGCCGCGCGAATGCGACGACGATCGCGAGCCCGAAACCGAAGACGGCCGAGATGAGCAGCAGCTTGACGGTGGTCAGCACGCCGAGCAGCAGCAACGACCCGTAGGAGGACAGTACGCTCAGATCCATGACATTGGTCCGGTTCGATGGGAAGGTGCGCGGGCGCGCGCGGCGCGGCTCACGACGCGGGCATCCAGCGCCCGAAGCGGCGCTCGACCTCGCGGAACAGCTGCCCCGACAGCCAGGTGATCGCGAAATACACGGCGGCCACCATCAGGTAGTAGTGCATGTATTCGCGCGTCGAGCCGGCCGCCTGCTTCGCCGTGTAGAGCAGTTCGCTGTAGCCGACCACGCTGATCAGCGCGCTGTCCTTCACGAGGATCAGCCACAGGTTCGCGAAGCCCGCCAGCGCGTACGGCGCCATCGCCGGCAGCGTGACGCGCCGGAACACGAGCGACGGCCGCGCGCCGAACGCGCGGCCGGCCTCGATCTGCCCGTACGGGATCGCAAGGATCGCGCCGCGGATGATTTCCGCCGCGTACGCGCCCTGCACGATGCCGAGCACGATCACCGCGGCCGCGAACCCGTTGACCGTGACGGGCCCGGCGCCGACCGCGGTCATCAGCAGGTTGATCGCGTCGGTGCCCGCGTAATAGAGCAGCAGGATCAGCAGCAGTTCAGGCACCGCGCGGCATACGGTCGTGTAAGCCTGTGCGATCCGTTCCAGCGCGCGCACGCCGGACAGCTTCGCGGCCGCGCCCAGCAGCCCGAGCAGGATGCCGACGACGAACGCGCCGAGCGAAATCTCGAGCGTCACGCCCGCGCCCTGCAGCAATGCGACGCCCCAGCCGTCCGGGTCCATGCCCAGGTAGCTCACCCATCCCCAACCGTCCATCCCGCCTCCTCGTCCGTGCGTCCGCCGGTGTGCCCGAAGCCCGTATCAGCGCTCTCAGTGCGGCCAGAGATCGATCGGGAAATACTTCTTCGCGATCTGCGCATACTTGCCCGATGCATGCAGCTGTTCGAGCGCCTGGTCCATCTGCCGCTTCAGCGGCGCATCGGTCTTGCGCAGGCCCGCGCCGACGCCGTTGCCGAAGATCGCCGGATCCATCTTCACGCTGCCGGGGCCCTTCAGCTCGAACGCCGCGCCGTCCTTCGACTTCAGGAAATCGAGAATGCCGAGCTGGTCGAGATACGTCGCGTCGATCCGGCCCGCGACGAGGTCGGCATTGCAGTCGTCCTGCGTGTTGTACAGGCGCACCGTCGCGCTCTTGCCGTAGGCCGCCTTGATGAACTCGGCGTTCGCGGTGGAACCCTGCACGCCGATCACCTTCCCCTTCAGGCCGTCGGGCGTCAGCGTGAGCTTCGCGTTCTTCGCGGCGACGAAGGTGGCCGGCGTCTCGTAGTACGGCCGCGAGAACGCGATCACCTTCTCGCGCTCCGGCGTGATCGACATCGAGTTGAAGATCACGTCGATCTTGTCGCCGAGCAACGCCGGGATGATGCCGTCCCACGACACCTCCTTGATCTCGCACCGGGCCTTCATCTGGTCGCACAGCGCCCGGATCAGGTCGGCCTCGAAGCCGCTCCACTGCCCCGTCGGGCTTTTCATCAGGAACGGCGGATACGGCTCGGCGGCAACACCGAAGCGCAGCACGCCCGACGACGCATGCGCGGACCCCAGCGGCGCGAGCGCCGCGGCGACGAGACTGAACAGGCACAGCAGACTGCGAACGACGCGTTTCATGGTCGGACTCCTTGCAGGGAAAGACGGGGATCGGCACGGCCCGCGCGCTCGCGGGCCGCGCCCGCGATTCAGTGGTGTTGCCGGTGTGCGTTGACGAACTGGCGGCAGCGTTCGCTTTGCGGCGCATCGAAGATCTCGGCCGGCGTGCCGCTCTCCTCGACGCGCCCCTGGTGCAGGAACAGCACCTTGTTCGACACGTCGCGCGCGAAGGCCATCTCGTGCGTGACGAGAATCATCGTACGGCCCTCGCAGGCGAGATCGCGAATCACCTTCAGCACTTCGCCGACACGCTCGGGATCGAGCGCGGAAGTCGGCTCGTCGAACAGCATGACCTTCGGCCGCATCGCCAGCGCCCGCGCGATCGCGACCCGCTGCTGCTGGCCGCCGGACAGGAAGGCCGGATAGACGTTGCGCTTGTCGGCGAGGCCGACGCGCTCGAGCAGTTGCTCGGCGCGCGCGACCGCCTCGGCGCGCGGCTCGCGCAGCACATGCACGGGCATCTCGATCACGTTCTCGAGCACCGTGCGATGCGCCCACAGGTTGAAGCCCTGGAACACCATGCCGAGCCGCGTGCGGATCCGCTCGACCTGGCGCGGATCGGTCGGGACGGTGCGCCCCTTGCGGTCCACGCTCAGCCCGATCTCCTCGCCGTCGACGACGATACGCCCCCGGCTCGGCGTCTCCAGCAGGTTGATGCAGCGAAGCAGCGTGCTCTTGCCCGATCCGCTCGCGCCGATCAGCGAGATCACCTCGCCTTCGCACGCACTCAGCGATACCCCCTTCAACACTTCCAGCTCGCCGAACCGCTTGTGCAGGTCCAGCACCCGCACCCGCTCCTCGACCGCCGATTTCACGCTCTCCACCCGCGCCAACATGCTGTCTCCCGTGTCGAATCCTCATGCCCGCCCCGTGCAGGAACGCGGCACCTTGTTGAATGGCCGACCAACCTCATGCGGGATCGACTATAGGCTATGTTGAACGATGGTTCAACAGTTTCAATAAAAACCGGCCCGAGGGTTTTCGCGGGTGTCGCGGCAAGATCGACGGTGCAATTGAACAAGCGTCCGGCACTCCCCTATAATCGGTGCCCTGACGATTCCGTAAGGTCATCACGTGAAAAAGACTCCTGGCACCGCACCGGTTCAGACACGCAGCCGCGGCATCCGAGAAACGCCCGCGGTGCGCCAGCAATCGATCATCGACGCGACGATGCGCTGCATCGCGCGCTACAGCTATTCCGAGACCACCATCGACCGCATCTGCGAGGAAGCGAAGGTGTCGCGCGGGCTGATCAATCATCACTTCCAGTCGAAAGACGAGCTGATGGCGCAGACTTACAAGCGGCTCGCGACCGACCTGCTCGACGTATCGCGGGCCGCGGCCGCGAACGCGACGGGCCCCGAGGAAAAGCTCGACGCGATCATCAAGGTCTGTTTCGCCGCGCCGGTGTTCGCCCCGAAGAACGTGAAGGTCTGGCTCGGCTTCTGGAGCGTCGCGCACAGCGACCCGGTGATCCGCAAGGCGCACAAGGAGCTGTACAGCGGCTACCGGCAAGCGCTGAAGAAGCTGTTCGACCAGATCGCGGAAGTGCGCGGCGGCACCGTCGACAGCGATCTCGCCGCATTGACGCTGACGGCCGTGATCGACGGCTTCTGGCTGGAGCTGGCGCGCGATCCCACGTCGTTCACCGCGGAAGACGCGCTGGCGGGCTGCCTGCGGGTCGTCGGCACGTTCCTGCCGCCGCCGAAGGCGGCCCGCAAGCGCGCGTAACACCTGCCTGCGCCGCCGCCGCGCGGGCGACGGCGGCCGCGACGGCCTCGCGATGCGAGGCCGTCTGCGTTTTCAGTCGGCGCGAATCTCGATCAGGTACGGCGCATCGTGCGCCGCCGCTTCGTTCAGCGCCGAGGCCAGCGAGTCGCCTTCGTCGACGCGCTGCGCGCCCCATCCGTAGGCCCGCGCGATCGCGACGAAATCCGGCGTGTACAGGTCCACGCCGACCGGCTCGACGCCGCCGTCGACCATCGCGCGCTTGATCTCCCCATAGCCGCCGTTGTTCAGCAGCACGACGATCACGCGTGCGCGATGCTGCACCGCGGTGCCGAGTTCCGCGAGCGTGTACTGGAACCCGCCGTCGCCGGCCAGGCAGACGACAGGCCGCGACGCGTCGCCGAGGCTTGCGCCCACGGCGGCCGGCAGCCCGTAGCCGAGCGAGCCGAATCCCACCGAGGCGTTGAACCAGCTGCGCGGGCGCGGCGCGGCGAACCCGACGTTGCCCGCGTAGACGAGGCGCGTCGAATCGCCGACGATCGCCGCATTGGGCAGCGCGTCGCGCACGCTGTCGAGCAGCGCGAGATCGCGCCGCATCTCGTCGTTCAGTTCCTGCCGCGCCGCCGCGCGGCACCGCGCCGCGCGCTCGACGCCGGCGCCGGGCGCGCGCGCATCGGCCGGCCAGATGCGCCGGAGCGCGCGCACGGTTTCGCCGACGTCGCCGAGCAGCGGCAGCGCGGGCACCGCGTTGCGGCACAGCTGCTGCGGGTCGACATCGATCCGCACGAGCGGCGCGGGCATCGCGAAGCTGCGCGTCGCGTAGAGGTCGTAGTCGGTCGGGCCCAGCTCGGTGCCGAGCGCGACAATCAGGTCGCTGGCGCGCATCAGCGCGCGCACCGCGTCGCTCGACGCCGACCACGCGACGCCGAGCGGATGCGCGGGCGGCAGCACGCCGCGCCCGTTGATCGTCATCACGACCGGCGCGTCGAGCGTTTCCGCGAGCCAGCGCACCTCGTCGACCGCGTCGAGCGCACCGCCGCCCGCGAGGATCAGCGGCGCACGCGCGGCGCACGCCATCGCGCGGAAGGCATCGACGCCGTCGGCGCGCGCCGGGCCGGGGGCGATGCGCGGCGGCGCGGCCGGCACGCGCGGCAGCGCATCGGCCGGCGCCGCGAGCACGTCGAGCGGAATCTGGAGGTGCACGGGCCGCGGGCGGCCGCCGGAAAACACGGCGAAGGCGCGTGCGATCGCCTGCGGCAACGCAGCGGCGCACGGCACCGTGTAGCTGAACGCGGCGACGTTCTCCGCGAACGCGTGCTGGTCCGGCAATTCGTGCAGATGGCCGTTGCCCGAGCCGATGTCGCCGGACGCATTCACGCTCGAGATCACCAGCATCGGAATCGAATCCGCATACGCCTGCGCCATCGACGTCGCGATGTTCGTCATGCCGGGCCCGGTGATCACGAAACACACGCCGGGCTTGCCGGTCGCGCGCGCATAGCCGTCCGCCATGAAACCGAGGCCCTGCTCGTGGCGCGCGCTCACGTGGCGCAGCGCGCTGCCGGCCAGCCCGCGATACAGCTCGATGGTATGGACGCCGGGTATGCCGAACACCGTGTCGACGCCGTGCGCCGCGAGCAGGTCGACGAGATACATGCCTACTGTTTTCATGAGGTTTCCGTTCTTCAGGACAGGTTTCAGGATCGTTCGCCGGCCGACGGCGTCAGTGCGCGAGCCCCGGCAGCAGCTCGCGAACGCCTTGCGCGAGCATCTGGAACGCGATCGCGGTCAGCACGATGCCGGACAGCCGCTCGACCAGCGTGCGGCCGATCTCGCCGAGCCGGCGGCACCACGACGCCGAACACGCATACGTGAGCCCGATCACGCCCGCGTGCAGCACGCAGGTCGCACTCAGCGCCAGCAGGTCGGCTGGCGAATGGAAGCGCGTCGCGGTCGTGATCACGAGCGACATCACCGCGCTGCCGATCGACAGCGGGAAAATCAGCGGCACCGCGATGTAGTTGCGCCATTGCGCATACTCGAGCCGCGTGTCGCCGCTGCTGCGCTCGTCGTTCGCGATGCCGCGCATCATCGGGATCGACCACAGGCAAAGCACGACGCCGCCGGTCAACGTCAACGCGCCGAGCGTCAGGCCGAGCACGCGCAGCAGGAACTGCCCGCCCCACACCGCGCCGACCATCAGCGTCGCGATCCACGCGAACAGCCGGAACGCGATCTGCCGCTGGGTCGCGTCCGGAAAGTGCCCGGTGACCGCCGCGTACATCGGGATCGCGACGGGCGGACAGAACAGTGTCAGCAGGCCCGTCAGGAACAGCAACACGTCGCTCGACGTCAGGGTCATGGTTCACGCCCGGATGCGGTCGGTTGAATGGGCGGCGCGAGGGCGTCGCGGCCGGGGACGCCGTCAGCCGAGTTCGGCGTGGAGTTCGGGGACCGTCGCGAACAGGTCGCCGACGAGGCCGTAGTCGGCCACGCCGAAGATCGGCGCTTCCGGATCCTTGTTGATCGCGACGATCACCTTCGAAT